>NZ_JAIEOF010000367.1 GCF_019750675.1 Methylobacterium sp. | reverse complement strand
GCCTTGTCGTCGTTGGAAGCCTGGGCGTGGCGGGCATCCGGCTCGTAGGGCTCGTCCTCTTCCGAATCGTCCTCCGCGAGGGCGTCCTCGAAGATCTCGATCTCCTCCTCGGTGGCGGCGCGGATCTTGAGCGGAGAGGTGCCGTTCCACAGCACCTTGCCGTCGCTCTTCATGGTCTGGATGTCGTCCTTGAAGCCATCGCAGGTGAAGAGGTCGTTGGCGACCTCCTCGGAGCCGTTGATGACCGCGATGGCCACGCCATCGATCTCGAGAGTGAACATCGCGAATCCTTATCTCTGTGGCCCGGGGCCGCTGTCCGTGTAGGGGCGAACGCCCGATAGGCCAAGGGTGAACTCGAGTAGGGCAAGGGTGAACTCGAGGGTGGGGCGGTCAGGCGCCCCCGCTCGCCCGCCCGATGGCGCGCTTGACCACACCCTGCACGTCGGGGTTCGACAGGAACAGGTCGTGGTTGATCAGGCCGCCGCCGTAATCGGAGGCGTCGGCCACCCGGACGCCGAGCGCCTCCAGGCGCTCGCGGTCGGCCGCGCCCGCCCGGACGACGCCGCCCGCGATGGCGCCGGAGAGTTCCAGCGCCCGGTCCTTGGTGGAGGAGATCACCGTGACCTTGGTCACGTCCGGCCCCATGCGTTCGATCGCGCTGGTGAACAGGTCGATGTCGATGTCGGGGGCGGCGAGCACCACCGCGCCGATGCGGGCCATGGCCGCCTCGCCGGCCTCGGCCCGCAGCATGCGCAAAGTCTCCAAGGTCAGGAGCGTCCCCATGGAATGCGCGACGATGTTGATGCGCCCGCCGGAGGGGGAGTTCGCCAGCGCCTTCAGGAGGTCCTCGAAACCGTCCCGCGACCAGAGTGCGCTCTCCCGGTCGTAGCCGTAATCGAAAGTGGCCGCCGCCGAGGGCCAGGTGAACAGCGCCGAGGCGCCCCGGAAGCGGATGCCGTCCGAGAGCCGTGCCGCGCTGACGGCCGCCGACTGGAAGCTCTCGCGGTAGCCGTGGACGTAGATCAGTACGTCGCGCCCCAAAGCCGCCTGCGCGAAGGCGCCGGCGGCCCCCGGCCCGGTCTCGACCTGCGGCACCGCCGTCACGGCCCAGTCGCCGGTGACCACCGAGGAGACCTTGCCGATCAGCGACCGGTCGGGGGCCGAGAGCCGGACCTCGGCGAAACTGAGCCCGCGTCCCCGTTCGGAACTGAAGAAGGGGCTCTTCGGCGGCGCGCCGACGGGCTTGCGCGTGGTGGCCACGAGCAGGACCGGGCTGACATCGAGGGCTGATTGCCGCTCCGGCCCCCCGCCCACCACCGCATCGCCGACGAGTCCGTCCGCCACGCAGCCGGCGAGCCCCGGCGCGAGGGCGGCCACGCCCGAGAGGGCGGCGAACCGCAGCAGGGTACGACGGGTCTGGGCTTTCGGTCGGTTCGTTCGGTCGGAGCGGATCATGTCGGGCAAGGCGATCCTGACGATGGCGGGCCGGGAGCGGCCCCGGCGTGGTGCTACCGTGTCGACGAGGATCGTGACCATGGCGCGGCGGAAGCGTGACCGTGGCGATGTGGATTGCGGGCAGAGGGAGCGCTGTGGCGGCCCGCCCACAGATGCAGCAGGCCGGGTTTCGGCGGCGCGATGGATCAAGACCGCGCGACGACGGCCCTGCCTCTCGACGAATCCCGGCAGGACCGGCAAAGAAGTCAGCCATGGCCCTCTCATCCGCACCCGCCCCTGCCCTCGACATCGATGCCCTGCGCGAGCGGCTGCTCGCCGGGGACCGCGCCGCCCTGGCGCGGGCGATCACGCTCGCCGAATCGAAGCGGCCCGATCACCGGGCGGCGGCGCGCGGCCTCATCGACGCGGTTCTGCCCCACACCGGCACGGCGATCCGCGTCGGCATCACCGGCGTGCCCGGCGTCGGCAAGTCGACCACCATCGATGCGCTCGGCGCCAACCTGACGGCGGCCGGGCACCGGGTGGCGGTATTGGCGGTCGACCCCTCCTCCACCCGCACCGGCGGCTCGATCCTGGGCGACAAGACCCGGATGGCCCGCCTCGCCCTCGACCCCAACGCCTTCATCCGCCCCTCCCCCTCCTCCGGCACCCTGGGGGGCGTCGCCGCCAAGACCCGCGAGACCATGCTGCTCTGCGAGGCGGCGGGGTTCGACGTCATCCTGGTCGAGACCGTCGGCGTCGGCCAGTCGGAGACGGCGGTGGCGGACCTGACCGATTTCTTCCTCGTGCTGATGCTGCCGGGGGCCGGCGACGAGCTCCAGGGCATCAAGAAGGGCATTCTCGAACTCGCCGACATGATCGCGGTGAACAAGGCCGACGACGGCGAGGGTGAGCGTCGGGCCAGTGCCGCGGCCTCGGAATACCGTGCCGCTCTGCACATCCTCTCGGCGCCGAGTTCGACCTGGACGCCGCCCGTGGTCACGATCTCGGGCCTGAACAACAAGGGTCTCGACGGCCTCTGGGAGCGAATCGTCGATCACCGTAACAAGCTCACCGCCACGGGCGAGATCGCCACGAAGCGCCGGGCCCAGGACGTGAAGTGGATGTGGGCCCTGGTGCACGAGCGCCTGCATCAGCGCCTCGTCGGCTCGGCCGACGTGCGCCGCCAGACGGCGGAAGCCGAGGCCGCGGTCGGGCGGGGCGAATCCTCGCCCGCAGCCGGGGCGGAGGCCATCGCCACCCTGATCGGCCTGTAAGCGCGGATGCCCGGCGGCCTGCTGATCACCGGGTTCGGCCCCTTTCCCGGCGTGCCGCGCAACCCGAGCGCGACCCTGGCCCGCCGCATCGGCGTCCTCGCACGCCCCAAGGTCGGGGGGACTCCGGTGCGGGTGCTGATCCTGCGCACCACGTACGCGGCGATTCCCGCGATGCTGGAACCGGCCCTGGCCGAGGCGCCGTCCGCGATCCTGATGCTCGGCGTCGCCGCCCGCGCCAGACGGGTCCGGGTCGAGATCCAGGGTCGCAACCGCACGAGCCGGCTGTTTCCCGATGCCTCCGGCCGGATCGCGGCGCGATCGACCCTTGAGCCGGACGGCCCGGCCGCCCGGCGGTCACCGGCGGCACCCTTCGCCCTGGCGAGCCTGCGCAGAAGCGGCATCGCCGCGATCCCCTCGCGGGATGCGGGGCGCTACCTCTGCAACGCCACCTATTTCCGCGCCCTGCGCGAGGGCCCACCGACGCTGTTCGTGCACATCCCCCTCCCGCCCCGGACCCGGCGGCAGGCGAAAGCCTCCGCCCGACCGCAGCGCCAGACCTCCGCGGAAACCCTCGCCCGAGCCTGCGCGGAGATGGCACGCGGCCTCGTGGCGCGGGGCCGCGCCGCCGGCCGATAGGAGCGCGGCGCGCTCGTTTGCCGGCACGGCAAGATTTTCACGCCTGGCCGTGGTCCCCTTCGCGCCGTCGGACGTTCTGTGAACGTCGGATGCGGGCCGACCTCGGACGGGCAGCCCGCATCACCCGCGTTCAGGAGAAAGACCATGGTCGATACGGATCGCATCGTCGGCGCCGCCAAGGAACTCGGCGGCAAGGTGCAGGGCGCCGTGGGCGACCTCACGGGTTCGTCGCGCAGCTCGGTCGAGGGCCGCTACCGCGAGGCGGAGGGCCGCGCCCAGGATATCTACGGCCAGGCCAAGGATACGCTCCGGGATGTCGCCGACAACGTCCAGGATTACGCCGGCGAAGCCTATGATCGCGGCGGCCACTACCTGCGCGATGGGAGCCGCGCCGTCGGTAGCCGCGTCGAGGAGAACCCGTTCATCGCCCTCGTGATCGCGGGCGCCGTGGGCTACGGCCTCGCGCTGCTGCTGCACGGCCGGCGCTGAACGAACGAGCGCGTCCGCCCGCCGGACATGCCGGACCGGTCCTCCCCCCCGCGCGGGGTGGAGGACCGGTCCGATCAGTAACCGCGCCGGTTACTGCGCGGTCCAGCCGCCATCCATCGCCATGTTGGCTCCGGTGATCTGGCTCGCCGCGTCGGAGGCCAGGAACACCGCGAGCGCCGCGACCTGATCGATGGTCACGAACTCCTTGGTGGGCTGCGCCTTGAGCAGCACCTCGTTGATGACCTCGTCCTCCGTCATCCCGCGGGCCTTCATGGTGTCGGGGATCTGACTCTCCACCAGGGGCGTCCAGACATAGCCCGGCGAGATGCAATTGACCGTGATGCCGTGGGTGGCGAGTTCGAGGGCCGCGGCCTTCGAGAGGCCGACGAGGCCGTGCTTGGCCGCGACGTAGGCCGACTTGAACGGCGAGGCGACCATCGAATGGGCCGAGGCCGTGTTGATGATTCGGCCCCAACCACGCTGCTTCATGCCGGGAATCGCCGCCCGCATGGTGTGGAAGGCCGAAGACAGATTGAGTGCCAGGATCAGGTCCCACTTCTCGACCGGGAAATTCTCGATCGGCGATACGAACTGCATGCCCGCGTTGTTCACCAGGATGTCGAGCGAACCGAAGGTCTCTTCGGCAAGCTTGACGAAACCCTCGATCTCGGCCGGCTTCGTCATGTCCGCATTCGAATGGATCGCCCTGACGCCGAAGGTGGACTCGATCCCGCTGCGCGCCGCCTCGATGTCCTCCGGCTTGCCAAAGCCGTTGAGGACGATGTTGGCGCCTTGGGCCGCGTAGGCCCGTGCCATGCCGAGGCCGATCCCGCTGGTCGAGCCGGTGACGGCGGCGGTCTTGTTCTTCAGGGTCATGGGCAAGCTCCGTTCAGGGCGTCGGGTTCGTGCGTGCGCGCTGCGCTCGGCATAACCCGGAACGCGGTCCGGTCGCACGCCGGATAGAGGTCGTGCCGACCACAACACCCAGAATGGCGACCCTGACCAGGGCTTGCAGCCCATCCGGGCGACGCGGACCCGCACTCTGTCACGGGCCTCAATCCGGGACGGGTGGTGGAACCGGGTCCACGCCGCTAAGCCGACGCACCCCTGCGGCCCGGATCGGAGACCGGAACCATGACCGGCACGATCCTGCTGGCGCTTCTGCCCATCGTCCTCCTCATCGGCCTCGGCGCGGCCCTGCGCCGATCGCGCTTCCTCGGCGAGGCGTTCTGGCCCCAGGCGGAAAGGCTCGGCTACTACGTCCTGCTGCCGTCCCTCTTCGTCCACGGCCTCGTGACCGCGCCGTTGGAGGGCATTCCCATCGGGGCGCTCGTCACCGTGCTGGTGACCTCGACGCTCCTGGTCGCGGGCCTTCTCCTCGCGGGCCGGCGCTTCCTGAATCTCGAGGGCGCCGCGTTCACCTCGGTCTTCCAGGGCGGCGTCCGGTTCAACAACTACGTGGGCGTCTCCGTGGCGGCCGGGCTGTTTGGCGCCCAGGGCATCGCCCTGGCGGCGGTGGCCAACGCCGCCATCGTACCGACCGTGAACATTCTCTGTGTCCTCGTCTTCGCACGCTTCGGCGCCCTCGGCCGGCCCTCGCTGGCCGGGCTGCTGCGCCTCCTCGCGTTCAATCCGCTGGTCGTGGCCTGCCTCGTCGGCATCGGCCTCAAGTCCGCGGGCCTCGGCCTGCCCGGAGGCATCGCGCCGGCGCTGCGCGCCCTCGGTCAGGCCTCACTCCCCCTCGGATTGCTCTGCGTCGGTGCGGCCCTCGATTTCGGCACGGCGCGAGCCTGGGTGCGGCCCGTGCTCGTGGCATCGGGAGCCAAGTTCATCGCGATGCCGCTGGCGACCCTGGCGGCCTGCCTCGCCCTCGGCCTCCACGGCCCCGCCGCCGCCACGGCCCTGCTGTTCCAGGCCCTGCCCACGGCCTCGTCCTCCTACATCATGGCCCGGCAACTCGGGGGCGACGCGCCCCTGATGGCGGGAATCACCGCCGTGCAGACCGTGCTGGCGGGCCTGACCATGCCCCTGGTCCTCATCGGCCTGCTCGATCTCGTCGGATGAGGGGGGACGCGCCGGGACAATCGCGCCCCTCGGTTGACACCTGCCCGTCCATCCCCAACACCCTGCGCCCGCGCGGCCCCCGCCGCCGCGCCATAGGCCCGACACGATCTGCGTCAGAACGGTCGCGCGCCCGCCGGACCACCCGGTGCCGCGACCGAGCACGGAATGGACCCCTCGATGACGGTGATGCGCACCTACCTGGATTTCGAGAAGCCCGTCGCCGAACTCGAGGCCAAGGTCGAGGAGTTGCGGGCGCTGGGCGCACGCGACGGCGCCGTCTCGATCAGCGAGGAGGTCGGGCGCCTGGAAGCGAAGGCCGCCGCCGCGCTCTCCGACATCTATGCCGCCCTCACGCCCTGGCAGAAGACGCAGGTCGCGCGCCATCCGCAGCGGCCGCACTTCATCGACTATTGCGCGGGCCTGATCACCGAGTTCACCCCGATGGCGGGCGACCGCACCTTCGGCGAGGACGAGGCGATCGTGGGCGGGTTCGGGCGCTTCAACGGACGTCCGGTCTGCGTCCTCGGCCAGGAGAAGGGCTCCACCACCGAGACGCGGCTGCGGCACAATTTCGGGATGGCCAAGCCCGAGGGCTACCGCAAGGCCGTCCGCCTGATGGAGCTCGCCGACCGCTTCGGGCTGCCGGTACTGGCCTTCGTGGACACCGCCGGCGCCTTCCCGGGCATCGAAGCCGAGGAGCGGGGCCAAGCCGAGGCCATCGCCCGCTCCACGGAAGCCTGTCTGGCGCTCGGGGTGCCCAACATCGCCCTCGTCATCGGCGAGGGGGGCTCGGGGGGCGCCATCGCGCTCGCCACGGCCAACCGGGTGCTGATGCTGGAGCATGCCATCTACGGCGTGATCTCGCCCGAGGGCGCGGCCTCGATCCTGTGGCGCGACCAGGGGCGCGCGGCCGACGCGGCCACCGCCATGAAGATCACCGCGCAGGATCTGCTCCGCCTCGGCATCATCGACACCATCATCCCCGAGGCCACGGGCGGCGCGCATCGCGGTCGCGAAGCGGCCATCGCGGCCGCCGGGGCCGCCATTCAGTCGGCCCTGACGGAGTTCGACGGCCTCGGTCCCGACGAAATCCGTGACCGGCGGGCGGCCAAGTTCCTCGAGATCGGACGGAAACTCTGATCCATCCTGTCTGCGGCAGTATGACGCGGGCAAGCGAAGGAACCAAGTCGGCGTTCGTTAGGATGCGGTGTCTAGTCTGATCGCCGGCGCGGCGGGCCCTTCCGGCACCGGAAAGTCGTTGGCGACCAGCCGCTTCCCCTGCCGGGAGATACCCGCCGGATGGCGATCACGGGCTTTGCGGCGAGAGCGCGTCCGCACTCCCGCGATGACCGCAATCCACACCAGGCACGCCGACCGTCGAGCGTCGCCTTGCGGTAACAACCGGGTAAGTTTAACCAAGCTAAGGGGTTGGGGAGTGGCGTTCGGCGGGAAAACCCCGCCGACGCGTGACTGAGGACGGGGTTCCCCATGGCTATGCGCCCGCTCGTGGCCGCCGCTTTCGCTGTGCTCGCTCTCTCGCTCGGCGCATGCCAGGACGGATCGACCGGCGGCGTTCCCCTCCGGGCCCTCGCGCCCGTCCCCCAGAAGACCCTCGCGCTGATGGCGCAGAAGGGCATGTCCCAGAACGATCCGATCCTGATCCGCGCCTACAAGCGGGAAGCGGAGATGGAGGTGTGGAAGCGCGGGACCAACGGCCAGTACGCACTCCTGAAGACCTATCCGATCTGCCGCTGGTCGGGCCAGCTCGGCCCCAAGACCAAGCAGGGCGATCGGCAGGCGCCGGAAGGCTTCTACACCGTGACGCCGGGACAGATGAACCCGAACTCGTCCTACTACCTTTCGTTCGACACCGGTTACCCCAACGCCTACGACCGGGCGAACGGACGCACCGGCAACTACATCATGGTGCACGGTACCTGCTCGTCCTCGGGCTGCTTTGCCATGACGGACGAGTCGATGGGCGAGATCTACGCCCTGGCGCGCGATTCCTTCGCAGGCGGGCAGCGCGCGTTCCAGTTCCAGTCCTACCCGTTTCGGATGACGCCGGCGAACGTGGCCAAGTTCCGCAACGACCCGAACGCGCCCTTCTGGAAGAATCTGAAGGAGGGCTCCGACTACTTCGAGGCCCTGCGCGAGGAGCCGCGCGTGGGCGTGTGCGGCTCGAAATACGTGTTCGGCGGCGCGGATGCCGCGGCGGGCTCGTGCACGCCGAAGGTCGAGCCGATGGTGGCCGAGAAGCGCGATCGCGACAACCGCGAGATCGCCGATCTCATCGCCAAGGGCACGCCGGCCACCCGCCTCGTCTACGACGACGGCAGCCAGAACCCGGTATTCCGCGGCCAGCAGGCGCCCGCCGATACCCTGACGTTCGCGAGCCTCGGCAAGCCCGAGACCGAATTGCCCTACAATCCCAAGGACTACGCCCAGCACAAGCTCGGCGAGGTCAGCCGGCCCGAGAGCCTTGCCGCCGGCGAGCGCGAGATCGAGGTCGACGCCAAGGGCCGTCCGGTGATGATGGCGGCGGCGCCGATTCCCACCAAGGCCGCCGCGGCCAATCTGGAGCGAAAGGGTTCGTCGCCCGCCGCGAAGCCCGAGCCGATCGTTGCGGAGCCGGCCAATCTTTCGCCCGCCAAGCCCGCCCGGGTCATGGTGGCCGACGCCGATGGCGACCCGGCCGCCTACAAGAAGGTCCTGGGCAATCTGTTCAGCAACGGTACCCCCGCGACGCCGGCCGCCGACGCGGCGACCGTGCCGGTGGTGGCCGGAGCGCAACCGGCCAAGCTGGAGTTGAAGCCGGACGCGAAGGCGCCCCACGCCGCCGCCGCGAAAGCCGCACCGGTGAAGACCGCCCATGTCGCCGCGGACAAGGCCAAAGTAGCGGCCGACGACAAGCTTAAGCCGGCCAATGAGGTCAAGGTGGCCGGAAAGGCGACCCAGAAGACGGCGGCGACGGCCGGACCGGCGTCTCCCAAGACCACCGGCTCGACGACGCCGAAGAACTGAAGCGACCGGCGCTCCATCCCCTTGCGTCACAACGCTTGTCTTGCCGGAGCGGCATCCGCTCCAGTGAATGGAATGCCCTAGCGGGCCCCGAGCAGCATCGCCCCGAAGCCGGCGAAGACGGCACCAGTGATCCGGTCGAAGGCCCGCTTCAGGGCCGGACGGGTCAGGGCGCTCGCGAGGCGGCGACCGCCCAGGGCGTAGACCCCGTACCAGAACAGCTCCGCACCCGCGAAGGTGACGACCAGGACCGCGAATTGCGGGCCCTGCGGCCGGGCCGGGTCGACGAACTGCGGCAGGAAGGCACTGGCGAACAACAGCAATTTGGGGTTGCTCAGGCCGATCAAAAGCCCGTCGCGATAGAGACGCGCCGAGGAGAATGGCGCCGGGCCCGCACCACTCGAGGGGGTGACGGGGGCATCGTCCCCGCGCCAGGCCCGGACCCCGAGGACGACGAGATAGGCGACGCCCGCGTAGCGCAGAATGTCGAATAGGACGGGCGAGGCCATGAGCACGGCGCTGAGGCCGGCGGCGGAGGCCAGGAGCACGAGCACGACGGCGGTGAGGCAGCCCGCCATGGCGGCGAGACTGCGCCGGAGACCGACCCGCAGGCTGCGCATCAGGATGTGGAGCATGTTCGGTCCCGGCGTTCCCGAGAGGACGAAGACGGCGCCGAGGAACAGCCACCAGATCTGAAGGGTCATGCGGTCCGACGGGTCACGGCAGGCCGGACTCCGGAATGGGCCGGCAGCCCGTTCTGTATAAGCCGATCAGCGGCAGGAACCGTAGCAAATCGCGTCGGGCAGACCTGCACGCATGGCGATAAAAAAAGGGCCCCGCGAGGGACCCTTCTCGAATTCAATCTGGCTCAGCGCCCGATCACATGCGGCGCATCATGCGGCGGTGCATCATCCGACGCTCCATCCGGCGGCGCTCCATGCGACGATCCATCCGGCGGTCCATGCGCCGCTCCATCATCCGACGCTCCATGCGGGTCATCTGCACGGTGGACACGGTCTCGGGAGCAGTCACGCCCAGCGGCGCGCCAGGCGCGGCGGAGGCGGAGGTGGCGAGGCTGGCACCGCCGAGCGAGGCGAGCACGGCGAAGGCTAGGGTCAGTTTCCTCACGAGGGAGTCTCCCATTCTCTTTATGTCCGAGCGCGGCACCCGGGCGGTTCCGCCGGCCGGGAGGCCGGGAACCCATGTCGCGCACCGGAGTGAGCGGCGGACCCCGTTCCGGTCCACCGCTGATAACCCGCGAGTCAGAGATTCGTTTCCTCGAAAGCGCGGACCCACTCAGCACAAATTCCTGAGCGCACGATATCGTCGAGGGTAAATTCCACCACCGGGATCGGCATCATCCGGCTCTTGATCAGGTGGATCACGGTGCGCAGCCCCGAGGTCTCACGAAGATCCGTCTGGGACACGTCCCCGTTGATGATCACCTGGCAATCGTCTCCGATGCGGGTGAGGAACATCTTGATCTCGGCGGTGGTGGTGTTCTGCGCCTCGTCGAGGATCACGAGGCAGTTCTTGAAGGTGCGCCCGCGCATGACCTCGAAGGGCACCACCTCGATGTCGCCGGTCTTCACCGCGATCTCGAAGGCGGCCTCGCCCATGCGCTCCTTCATGGTCTCGGTGAGCGGCGCGACCCAGGGGGCGATCTTCTCCTCAAGGGTGCCGGGGAAGAAGCCCAGCGAGCGGCCGGAGGGCACGTTCGGACGGGTGATGATGACCTTGGCGATGCGGCGCTGGCGCAGCTGGTCGGCGGCGCGGGTGCCGGCGATGAAGGTCTTGCCGGTACCGGCGGGGCCGAGGACGATAACCTGTTTGTGAAGAGCGAGGGCGTCGAGGTATTGCGCCTGGCGGTCGGTGAGCGGTTGGATCGGGCCCAAGTTGCGCTCTTCGTCGAAGCGCGTCTTGTGCGGCCGGACCGTACGGTCCTCAACGAGTTCAAGTCGTGTGCGGCGTCTCTTCATCGATCAACACTCCAACCGGACTTGCCAACCTGGATTTAATCTGAGCCTGACTTGTTGAACCTGCTTCGTGACATCCTTGAACCGATCTGTTTCGGCGATCCTTCCTGCTTCGCCCGCCTGACAGCCAATCCGGAGACCGCCCCCGAGTTCCGGGCGGCGCCGTCAAGGCTGTGGATACCCGGGACGGTCGCGATGACCGCGGGATCGCCCGTTGCACGCACCATGCCGCGCGCCGCGCGACAGGGGCGTGACAGCGACTATTCTTGGGAATGATGTAAAAAATCTGCGCCGATGCTGCGCTGCGGCAGAAATCCCGCGGCGCCGGCCGATTGCCGGGCTCTGTGTCGAAGAAGACGCGGTCCGCATTCGGCGACGCCCTCCGCAGCCTCCGGCGCCCCGCGATCAGGCCGCCTGGATGAAGCTGTCGAGCACCATCTTCCGGCCGGCCTTGTCGAAATCAACGGTGAGCTTGTTGCCGTCCACACCCGCGACGGTGCCAGGGCCGAACTTGGTGTGGAACACCCGCATGTCGACGCTGAACGCCGAGGGCGCTCCCGTCGACTTGGCGATGAGCTCGCCCTCGATCTGGCGCGGGCCACCGCGATTGGGCGGCGCCCGGTTGCCGACCCCGTAGCCGTTGGCGTTGCCGGATTGGGCCGTGTTGGCCTGGGCCCGCTGCCAGCCGGGGGTGCCGTAGGACGAGCCGAAGGGCGTCGGGTTGCGGTCGAAGCGCGAGGCCCCGGCCGAGAAATGGGCGGGGGCGTCGAGCACGTCGACGCTGTCCTCGGGCAACTCGTCGATGAAGCGGCTCGGCACCGTGGAGGACCACAGGCCGTGGATGCGCCGGTTGACGGCGAACGACAGCTTGGCGCGCTTGCGGGCGCGGGTCAGGCCCACATGGGCGAGGCGCCGCTCCTCCTCGAGGCCGGCGCGGCCGCTCTCGTCGAGCGCCCGCTGGTTCGGGAACAGGCCGTCCTCCCAGCCGGGCAGGAACACGGTGTCGAATTCCAGGCCCTTGGCGGCGTGCAGGGTCATCAGCGAGACTCTGTCGGCCCCCTCCTGCTCGCTGGCCTCCATGACGAGGGAGACGTGCTCCAGGAAGGCGGCGAGATCGGGAAACTCCTCCATGGAGCGCACGAACTCCTTGAGGTTCTCCAGGCGCCCGGCGGCGTCGGCCGACTTCTCCTTCTGCCACATCTCGGTGTAGCCGGACTCCTCCAGGATGGTCTGGGCCACCTCCGAGTGCGGCTGGCTTCCCACCAGGCGCGACCACCGTGAAAAGCTCTCGACCAGGGCGCGCACGCCGGAGCGGGCGCGGGGCTTCAACTCGTCGGTCTCGACCACGAGGCGCGCGGCCTGGAGGAGCGGCACCCCTTGCGCGCGCGAATAGGCGTGCAGCGCCTGCAGGGTGGCGTCGCCGAGGCCCCGCTTCGGGGTGTTGAAGATCCGCTCGAAGGCGAGATCGTCGGCGGGGTTGGCGGTGACGCGCAGGTACGCCAGCGCGTCGCGGATCTCGGCCCGCTCGTAGAAGCGCGGGCCCCCGATGACCCGATAGGGCAGCCCGAGCTGGACGAAGCGGTCCTCGATCTCGCGCATCTGCGCGGAGATCCGCACCAGCACGGCGATCTCGGAGAGCGGGTGCTGCTTGACCTGCAAACTCTCGATCGCTTCGGCGACCTGACGGGCTTCCTCCTCCGAATCCCAGGCGCCCGACACGGTCACCTTCTCGCCCGCCACGTCCTCGGTGCGAAGCGTCTTGCCCAGCCGCCCCTCGTTCTTCGCGATGAGGCCGGAGGCGGCGGCGAGGATGTGCCCGGTGGAGCGGTAGTTGCGCTCGAGACGCACCACCACGGCGCCCGGAAAATCGTGCTCGAAGCGCAGGATGTTGTCGACCTCGGCGCCGCGCCAGCCGTAGATCGACTGGTCGTCGTCGCCGACGCAGGCCACGTTGCGGTGGCCCTGCGCCAGCAGGCGCAGCCAGAGGTACTGGGCGACGTTGGTATCCTGGTACTCGTCGACCAGGATGTAGCGGAAGCGTTGCTGGTAGTTTTCCAGCACGTCCGGGTTCTCGCGCCACAGCTTGAGGCACAGCAGCAGGAGATCGCCGAAATCGGCGGCATTCAGGGTCAGGAGCCGGGCCTGATAGGCGGAATAGAGGGCGCCGCCCTTGCCGAAGGCGAAGGCCCCCGCCTCGCCCGGCGGCACCTGCTCGGGCAGGAGGCCGCGGTTCTTCCAGCCGTCGATGGCCGAGGACAGGGCGCGGGCCGGCCAGCGCTTCTCGTCGATGTTCTGGTCGACGATGACCTGCTTCATCAGGCGGAGCTGGTCGTCCATACCGAGAATGGTGAAGTCCGAGCGCAGGCCCACGAGCTCGGCGTGCCGGCGCAGGATCTTGGTGCCGATGGAATGGAAGGTGCCGAGCCAGGGCATGCCTTCGCCCGCCGGGCCGATGAGGCCGCCGATGCGATGCTTCATCTCGCGGGCGGCCTTGTTGGTGAAGGTCACCGAGAGGATGTCGAAGGGACGCGCCTTGCCGGTGGCGATGAGGTGGGCGATGCGCGTCGTCAGCACACGGGTCTTGCCGGTGCCGGCGCCCGCGAGCACGAGAACCGGCCCGTCCGTCGCCTCGACGGCGCGGCGCTGCTCGGCGTTCAGGCCCTCGAGGTAGGGCGAGCCCTGCGGCCGCAGCGAGGCCATGGCGCGGGCGGCGATGGAGGTCGGAGCGGCGTCGGAGGCGGATGCGCCGGCCGCGTCGGAGTGCTGGGTCATCGCGCATCCCTGGACCAAAACGCGAACGGCGTCGAGGGTGGGATGCATTTCCGGGGGCTGCGCCATCGCGCGTGGTGCTCACCCGCGCGACGGTTCGTTCGTTGCGGTTCGGCGCGCGCGATTCGCGGCGACCGCCCGCGAAGGCGCGCGAATCCGATGGCGGGGCAGGCCCTCGATCGCCGTCACGCGCAGCGCCATCCGGCATGGGCGCCCGCCTCGGCCCGCAGGCGGGACCGCCTCGACAGGACAGTCCCCCGAGGTCGCGGCCGCGGGGTCGCCCATGGGGGATCCCGCGCAGATCGTCAGGCGGACGCCGCGAACTGTCCGGCAAGATCGCGATAGGACCGCAGGGGCCGGCCCAGCAGCGCAGTGAGGCGATCGACGTCGCCAGCCTCGGGCCGCATCCCCAATTCCAGGAAGCGCTCGCACATCAGGCGCATATCGAAGGCCATCCAGGCCGGCATGTGCTGTTGCCGGAGGTTCCGCTCGAAGGCTTCGGTGTCGTCGCCACCGTAAGAGACCGGCCGGCCCAGGACCTCGGACCAGATGGCGGCGACGTCCGAACCGGTCAGCGTCTGGGGGCCGACGAGGTTGATCCGCTCGAAGGGAAGCGGCGTTCCGGCCCGCTCGCGACGGATCAGTTCGAAGGCCGCGATCTCGCCGATGTCGGCGGCATCGATCATCGCGAGTCCCCGGGTCCCGATCGGCATCGGGTAGACGCCGTGGCCGAGCACGACATCCTTGATCATCAGATCGTTGTTCATGAAGTAGGCCGGACGCAGGATCGTGGCGTCGAAGCCCATGCCCTCGATCATCCGTTCGACGCCGAACTTGCCCGCGAAATGCGGCACGTTCACGTAGAGGTCGCTGTGGATCACCGACAGGTAGACGACCCGCTCGATCCCGGCCTCGCGGGCGAGGTTCAGCGCGATCAGCGCCTGCGTGAATTCGTCCGGCACCACGGCGTTCAACAGGAACAGGGTGGAGACGCCCGACAGGGCGTTGCGCACGGAATCCACGTCGATCAGGTCGCCCTGGACCACGGCGACCTCCGCGGGCAATCGCGCCTTCGAAGGCTCACGGACCAGGGCGCGCACGTCGGCGCCGCGCTTCACGAGTTGGTCGACGACGTGGCGTCCGACGGTGCCGGTCGCGCCGGTGACGAGAATGGTCATTGGGATCTCTCCAGGTTTGCCGTGAGCGGCATCCCGAAGATGCGTGATCCATTCGCGATCCGGGAGACGTCCTGTTAGGACAGACCGTCTCACTGGTGGAACGCATGGATCTCGTCGCCCTCGCCGATTTCAACCTCGTCGCCAAGCATGGCGGCTTCGGACGGGCTGCCCGCGCCGCAGGGCGGCCGAAGGCGACCCTGTCGCGCCGTGTCGCGGAGTTGGAGGCCGACCTCGCACTGCGCCTCTTCGAGCGCGGTGCGCCCACCCTGAAGCTGACCGAGGAAGGCCGGGCGCTCCACGAGCGGACGCGGGTCCTGCTGACGGAGATCGACGAATTGGCGGCGGCCATCGCCACGGGCGGGGACAGGCCCCGGGGTCGGCTGCGCATCAGCGCGCCCGTGCTGTTCTCCCAGACCGCGATGGGCAAACTCTCCGCGGGGTTCGCCTTGAAACATCCCGAGGTCCGGCTGGAGGTCACCACGGAGGACCGTGCCGTCGACATGGTGGAGGAAGGCTACGACCTCGCGATCCGGGTCAATCCCGATCCGGATGCCAGTCTGGTCGGCCGCATCTTCCTGCGCGACCGGCTGGTCGTCGTGGCGGCACCGGGCCTGATTCGGCCGGCGTACGGCGCGACGGCTCCGGCCATCGTACGCGGGCCGATCGAGGGCCCGATGATCTGGACCCTGACATCCTCCGCCGGACGGTCCAGCTTCGCCGCCGATCCCGTCCTGAGCCTGCCGTCGCTGATGATGGTCCGCGAGGCGGTCCGAGCGGGCGTCGGCGCCGGGCGCCTTCCCATCTCGCTCGTCAAACAGGATCTGGCCGCCGGAAGGCTGGTTCCGTGGGGTGTCCTCGACGGACCGGACATCGCCCTCTGGACCCTCTATCCGTCGCGGCGTCTGCTGAGCGCGCGCGTCTCAGCCTTCCTCGACCATCTGAAGGAGGCCTTCCCGATGGGAACCGCCGACGAGCTCGCCGCGCATATCGGGGGATGACGGGATGGACTCCCGGCGCCCATCGGCGCTCCGGGGCCCGATCAGACGTCGGGCGTCTCCCGCCCGCTCGATGGCCTGCCTCGCGGGAACCCGCCTTCCCACCGGGGCGTCGCCTCACCAGATCAGAATCAACCGCTTTCACGCAAGGACGACATCATGCGCGCCTCCCCTACCCTCCTCGCCGCCCTCGCGCTGCTCGCCGCCGGCCCCGCCCTCGCCCAATCCTCGAACGGCGCCATCAACAGCCTCAACGCCACCAACGATCGGCTCTCCACCCGCAGCGAAATCCGCGGCATCGAGCAGCGCCAGCAGTTCAACAACAACCAGACCCGGATGCAGATCGAGCGCGGCGACCTGTTCCGACCGAGCGCGCCCGCCGCGCCGATCGTGGTGCCGGGCCGCCGCTGACGGGCACGCGCACGGCGCGCAAACGCAGGCGCCTGTGCTATGTCCGCCGTGGAAGCGGGGCGCGGGTCCCCGCCGGGCGGAGCGGGCTCCGGATGACTGGGCGGAACAGTAACGGTGCGTGACCTCCTGACCGCGCTGGCGGGCGCCGTCATCCTGCTCCTCGTGGCTGCGCTCGCCGTGCCGCCCTTCGTGGCCTGGGAAGGCTATCGCGGCCTCCTCGACCGGACGATCACGCGCTCCCTCGGGGTCGAGGCCCACACCGAGGGGCGCATCGGGTTACGCCTGCTGCCCTCCCCGCGCCTGAAGCTCGACCGGCTCCGGCTCGGCCCCGGCGCCACCGAAAAACCGGGCGGCGAGAAGCCGGGCCTCGACCTGCACTGGGTCCGGGCGGAGGTCGCCCTGGCGCCCCTCCTCAAGGGCGAGGTTCGCTTCACAGAGACCCGGATCGGCCGGGCCGAGGTGAAGCTGCCCGTCAGCGAAGGCGAGGGCGTGCTGGTGCCGGCGGAGGGCTGGCCCGCCGCGACGCGCGACCTCGCCATCGAGGACCTCTCGATCCGCCAGTTCGTGCTCACCACCCAGGTGCCCGCCACGGGGCGAACCGAGCAATTCTACGCCGAGGCCCTGCAGGTCTCGGCCCCCGCCCTCTTCGGCCCGTGGCGGGTCGAGGGCACCAGCCGGGGCGTGCCGTTCCGGATCGCCACCGGCGAGGCGGGGGCGGACGGGGTCGCCGTGAAGATCTCGGGCGGCGGCGACACCCAGCCCCGCTTCGAGGCCGATGCGCGCATCACCCTGGCGCCGCCGAAAACGGAACCGGCCGCACGCGCCGCCGCCCTCAAGGCGGCGGGACTGCGCATCCTGGTGCCGGAAGCGGCGGGTGCCGCCCGGATCGTGGTCGGCCCCCCGGTCCAGGCGGCGGGCGCCTACCTGCCGTTCTCGCTGGCCGGCAAGTTCAGCGGGCGCGGCCTGGCGGTGGCCTTCAGCGACGTCGCCCTCGAGATCGACCCCGGCGGTCAGGCCCTGCGCCTCGGCGGCACCGGGCGGCTCGACCTGCGGCAGTGGCGCGGCGCCCTCGCACTGGCCGCCCGGCGCCTCGACCTCGACGCCTTCCTGACCTCGGCGGGGGGGCAGGCGCTGATCGCGCGCGGCCTGCCGACCGCCGAGGCCCGGGGCGCCGGCACACGCGGTTGGGCCGGTCTGCCCATCATGCTCGACCTCGACCTCGCGGTGGAGACCCTGGCCCTGGGCCTCGACGAATGGTCGGGCCTCGCCGTCGCCGCCACCCTCGACCGCACCGGCGGCCTCGTCCTGCGCCGCCTCGACGTCACCGCGCCGGGCGCGGCGGTACTCGGCGCCAGCGGCGAGATCGACACCACGGGGGGCTTGCGCTTCAACGGGCACCTCGCCCTCGACACGCCGGCCTCGGACGGGCTCGGCCGCTACCTGCGCCGCCTCGGCCTCGAAGGACCCGCCGTGGCGGTGATGGACGGGCGCCCGGTCCAGCTCAGCACCGACCTATCGGTGGCCTCGCCCAGCCTTTCGCTGCGCAACCTGCGCCTCAATCTCGGCGAGGCCCGCATCACCGGCAATGCCCGCTACACCGCCGCAGAGGGAGGGGGCCGCGGGCGCTTCGACGCGCAGCTGGTAGGCCAGGGCATCGACATCGCCGCCCTGCCCTCCCTGAGCGGGGCGCTGGCGGAACTCAAGGGCCACGATCTCGGCCTCACCCTTCAGGCCCGCGACGTGCGCTACGGGCCGGCCGGGGCGCATTCGGGCAACGGCACCATCGCGGCCAGCATCCAGTCCGACGGTGCCGGCCTCGCGGTCGACAGCCTCGACATCACCGATCTCGCCGGCGCCAACGCCCGGCTCTCGGGGCGGATCGCCCCCGATGGCACCGGCCGCATCGCCGGGCGGATCTCGGCGGCGGTGGCCGCCCCCCTGTTCGCGCTCCTCGACCGGGTCTGGATCGCCGAGGCCCGGGCGGTGCCGGCCTTCCTGCGGGCAGGCGCCCTCGACCTCGCCGTGAGCCTGGAACGCGACGCGGGCGCGGCCGACACCCTGCGGGTCGGGGCCAAGGGCGCCGCGGCCGGAGGCACCCTCGACCTCGACCTCCTGAGCCGGGCGGGACGCATCGCGGCCCTCGATCTCACGGTCGCGGCGCCCGACGCCGCACCTTGGTTCGGACGGCCCGACATCGCCGCCCTGCGCCGGCCCGGCCGCGTGCGCCTCGTCGGGGCGGAGGCTCCCGCCTTGCTCGGCGCCCCCGAGGCCGGCCTCGCCCTGCGTCTCACCGGCACCATCGCCGACCTCACCCTCGCGACGGTGCAGCCCCTGCTGCTCGCGGCCGGCGAGCCCTTCCCGCGGGCCGGGGAGCTGCAGCTGTCCCTGCCCGACCTCGCGCCATTCCTGACGCTGGCGGGCAGTGGTGCCCTACCCTCGACCGAACCCTGGCCGGCGGAACTCGGCCTGCGCCTCTCCCGCGCCGGGGCCGATGCCCGAGTGGCGGTGGTCGGCCGCATCGCCGGCCAGCCGGTCTCGGCCGACCTGACCCGGACACCCTCCGGCGAGATCGGCGGCAGCGCCACCCTGGCGCGCCTGTCCGTGCCGCTGTTGACCCAGGCCACGATCCTGCCCGTACAGGCGGCGCGCGGGTCGGGCCAGGCCCCGGCGAGCCTGCGCTTCGCGCCGGTCCCGGAGGGGCGGCCACCGGTCACCCTGGCCCTGCGGGTCGATGCCCTCGACCTCGGGCGCGGGCTCACCGCGACGGGGGCCGGATTCAGCGCCGCGCTCGACGGGGACACCCTGGCGCTCCGCGACCTCTCGGGCGCCCTGGCGGGCGGCCGGATCGCCGGCAGCGCCACCCTCTCGCGCCAGGGCGGCGCGGCGGCGATCTCGGGAGAGGGCCAGGTCACCGATGCGGGGCTCGCCGAACTGGTCGGCGGCGGCCCCGTGGCGGGCCGGGTCACGGCGCAACTGCGCTTCGGCACCTCGGGGGAGAGCGCCACCGGGCTGACGAACAATCTCGGCGGCAGCGGCACCCTCATCCTCGGCGGCCTCGAACTGCCGGGCGCCGATCCCGCCGGCCTCGCCCGCGCCCTCACCCGAGCGCTGGCGGAGGACGATCCCCTCCGGGAGGGGCGCCTGCAGGCCTTAATGGCGGAGGAACTCGGCGCCGGCCCCCTCGCGGCGAAGGGGCCGGTGACGAGCCCGATCAGCCTCGTGGGCGGCGCCCTGCGGACGGGCCCGCTCACCCTCGACCTCGGCGCGGGCCGCTGGACGGGCACCCTCGGCCTCGACCTGCGCGATGCCCGCCTCGATGCACGCGGCACCCTCACGGCCGCCGCCGGCCCGAAGGGCTGGAACGGGGCGGCCCCGTCGATCCAGCTCGGGTTCGGCGGCCCCTTGCGGGCGCCGGAGCGCAGCCTCGATGCCGGACCGGCCACGAACGGCCTCGCCGCCCTGGTGCTGCAACGGGAACTGGAGAAGATCGAGCTGTTCGAGGCAGACCAGACCGAGCGGGCGCGCCGACGCGGCCGCATCGAGATGGACAAGGCCCGCGCCGTCGCCCTGAAGGCCGCCGCCGACCGGGCCGCCGCGGAGAAGGCCGCGGCCGAGAAGGCGGCCGTCGAGGAGGCCGCGCGCCAGGCCCGCCTGCGGGTCCAGCAGGCCGCCGACGAGGCGGCGCGGCAGGCGCGGGAAGCTCAGGCACGGGAGATCCAGGCCCGCGAGGCGGAAGCGGCCCGGCGCCAGCAGGCGGAACAGCCGGGGCAACCCGCGGGTCCACAGCCCTGAACCTCGCCCGTTCCGCGGCGGCCGACAGCGAGAACGCGGGGCTCTCGCGCCGGTGGGGAGGTTAGGCGTGAGGGTCGCTTCGCTCGCGGGAGAAATCTGCCGCTTGGTCCCCGCCACGAACGTCCGCGCCGGATGGAAATTAAGACCGACGGCTATCGGAGCTCTTCGGTGCGAATCCGGACATCAGTTTCGGCGTCCGCCAGTGGGGCGACGGCTGTGAAGACGACACCTTCCGATCGGAAGTCGAGGTCTACACGCCCGCCGATCTCTGTCGCCAGGACGCGCTGGATGAGCTGGGTCCCGAAGCTCGTCCGGCGCGGAGGCGTGACCGGAGGACCTCCGGTCTCCCGCCAGAGCATGTGCAAGCGAGGATGGTCCTGCCCGCCTTCAATCCTCCAATCGACCTCAACAACCCCGACTGCGGCGGACAGAGCACCGTATTTGGAAGCGTTCGTCGCGAGTTCATGCAGTGCCAAGGCATAGGCCGTAACAAGCTGCGGCGGCAGGCGCAGGTCCGGTCCCGACAGGCGGAAGCGATCGGCATCCTCGACGCCGAAGGGAGCAAGTGAGCGCATGACAAGTTCATGCATCGATACGCTCCCGAAGTCCTCAGAGATCAGTAGGGTGTTTGCGGCCGCCATAGCCTGGATGCGCGCGGTGAGCGTCGCGGCGGCATCCGGCAGCGAGTTGGCGCGACGCATGGTCTGTGAGACGACGGCTTGTAGCGAGGCCAGCGTGTTCTGCACCCGGTGGTGAAGTTCGCGGCTGAGCAACGCGCGATGGTTCTGAACCGCCCGGCGGTCTGTGATGTCCTGTGATGTTCCGGTGATGAAGATCGGCGTTCCATCTGCCCGATAGTGCGCCTTTCCCCTAATCTGGACCCACCGCAAATCACCGGCGGGCGTGGTCAGGCGATACTCGGCGTCGAGAAGGGATCGGTTCGCGATTGCCTGCTCGATCGCATCCTTCTGGATCGCACGATCGTCCGGATGGATGGAGGCCTGTAGTTCTTCGAGGCTCAGCGTGTCGTCGGGCTGGCGCCCACAGATCACCTTGCAGCTCTCGGACGCAGTAAGACGCCCGGTGTCGAGGTTGATGCTCCAGCTGCCCAGTTGCCCTGCATCCAGAGCGAAGCGAAGGCGCTCCTCGCTCGCCTGCAACTCGGCATTGCGCCGCGCGACTTCCGCCTCCAGCTCGTGCCGGTCACGCTGGAGACGCACCAAACGCTCGCGCTCCAGGGTGACATCAAACTGAGAAGCGAAGAAGTAAGTGAGTTGACCATCCTCGCCGAACACAGGCGAGACGAGGAGGCGGTTCCAGAAGGTCGAGCCGTCTTTTTTATAATTCAGGAGTTCGAGTTCGATCGGTACCCTGCTCTCGATCGCGCCCCTCAGACGCGCGACGTCTGCGCGGTCAGTATCAGGCCCCTGCAGAAAGCGGCAGTTCCGCCCGATGATGGCACCCCGGTCGTAGCCTGTTAGCCGAGCGAAGGCTGCGTTGGCGAACACAATGGGATTGTCGTTCTGTCGCGGGTCCGTGATCAGCATCGGCATCCGCGTGGCACGAACAGCCGATGAGAAGGGGTCCGGCCCCGAGCCCGCACGTGTCAGCTCGCGAACGATGCGGGCTTCTTCGTCGAAATTCGGCACTTAAATACGTCCTGCACAGATTGCTCCTCAAGCGCCGCCATATACCGCC
>NZ_JAIEOF010000031.1 GCF_019750675.1 Methylobacterium sp. | reverse complement strand
GGGGCCTTAGCTCAGCTGGGAGAGCGCTTCCATGGCATGGAAGAGGTCATCGGTTCGATCCCGTTAGGCTCCACCAAATCTTCTCTCTACCCCCGACATCATCGTAGACCTTTCAGCCGACGCTTCGTATTGCGGTGCGCAATGCCGCCGGCGCGAGCGGCCGCGACGCTGCGTGATGGTGTTGGATGGGACGTGGTTCGGTGTTCATGGCGACGTCCCTCCCTGGCGATCCGATCCCGGCCGACGCGGCCACCCAGAGCCTCCACGATCTCTGCGCCCGCCTGCTGGCCGGCCCCAGCGCCACGGCCGTGCTGGAGGCGTGGTGCCGGGAGCGCGGATTGACCACGACGGATCTCGTCGCTCAGGCGCTGCCCGGCCCCGACACGCCCGTTTCCCTGGCCCAGCGCGAACGCCTGGAGCTGCCGCGCGGGGCGGTGGTGCGCTACCGCCGCGTCCGCCTCGCTTGCGGCCGTCACGTGCTCTCCGAAGCCGAGAACTGGTACGTTCCGGGTCGGCTCACGCCCGCGATGAACCACCTCCTGGAGACGAGCGACACGCCCTTCGGCCGCGTGGTGCATCCCCTCGGCCCCACGCGGCGCAACCTCGATCTGCGCCTGCTCGCCGGGGCCGAGGCGCCAGCGCGCCTCGGCCCGCACGATCCGCTCTTCACGGTCGCGGCGCTGCTCCTGCGCGCCGACGGGCAACCCCTCTGCGAGGTGGCCGAGACCTACACGGCGGCCGTCCTCGCGCGCGGCTGAGGCCGGGTCGCCAGGGGGCTGGCACCCTGCGGGTTCACGGGCTATGCCCCTCGGCCCAGGGACCAGACAGGGCGAGGATCGGCGTGATGGCGTTCAACGGGCGGACAATGCGGCGCATCGGGTACGCGGGACTGATCGGTCTCGCCCTGAACGGTACGGCGCTGGCACAGAAGGGCGCCGACGCCACGGGCCTCTGGCAGACGGAGACCGCCGGCTCGAAGGTACGCATCGCCCGCTGCGGCGCCGGCTATTGCGGCACCCTGGCGAGCACGGCCGGCCCCGGCCTCGACGCCAAGAATCCCGACGCGTCCTTGCGCTCGCGCAATCTGGTCGGCGTCCAGATCATGGATGCCCGCACCCCCAGCGGCGATGCCTTCGAGGGGACGCTCTACAACCCGAACGACGGCAAGACTTATGCGGGCAGCGTGACCATCAAGGGCCCGAACGTCGTCGAGGTCTCGGGCTGCGTGATGAGCGTGTTCTGCAAGCGCCAGACCTGGAAGCGCGTGAACTGAGCCTGTCGGACCGACACAGCGGGCTCCGCGATCGCGATCGCGGAAGCCTCCAGGGTGCGATCAGGCCGACAGGGCCGCCCGAATCGCCTCGATGGCGGCCTGGGCGCCCGCGCCCTCGGGGCCACCGGCCTGGGCCATGTCGCGGCGTCCACCGCCCCCCTTGCCGCCGAGATGCCCGGCGCCGGCCCGCACCAGGGCCACGGCGTCGTAGCGTTCGGTGAGGTCGGAGGTAACTCCGACCACGAGCCCGGCCTTGCCGTCGGGTGCCACGCCCACGATGGCGACGATGCCGGAACCGAGGCGCGTCTTGCCCTCGTCGGCGAGGCTCTTGAGGTCGCGCATCTCGACGCCCTCCACCACCCGCGCCATCACCTTCACGCCGCCGATCTCGGCGATGCAGTCATCGGCGCCGGAACCGGCGCCGCCCATGGCGATCTTCTTGCGGGCATCGGTGAGTTCGCGCTCGAGGCGGCGGCGGTCCTCGATCAGGGCCGCGAGACGATCCGGCACATCCGTCGGCGAGGCCTTCAGCAGCCCGGCGATCTGCGAGAGCGTGCGGCTCTCCTCGGCGCGGTAGCGGCGCGCGGCGTCCGCCGTCAGGGCCTCGATTCGGCGTACACCCGCACCGACCGCGCTCTCGGCGACGACGGAGACCTGTCCGATCTCGCCGGTGCGGCCCGCGTGGGTGCCGCCGCAAAGCTCCACCGAGAAGGCCTTGGTGCGTCCGGTTTCACCGGTCACAGGGGCACCCATGGAGACGACGCGAACCTCGTCGCCGTACTTCTCGCCGAACAGCGCGCGGGCGCCGGAGGCCACGGCCTCGTCCTGCGCCATCAGTTTGGTGACCACGGGCGTGTTCTGCAGGAGCACCGCGTTGGCGATGTCTTCGACGGCGCGGATCTCCGCCTCGTCCATGGGCTTCGGGTGGCTGAAATCGAAGCGTAGGCGCTCGGGCGAGACCAGCGAGCCCTTCTGGGCGACGTGGTCGCCGAGCACTTGGCGCAGGGCCTCGTGCAGCAGGTGGGTCGCGGAATGATTGGCGCGGATCGCGGAGCGCCGGTCATGGTCGACGGCCAGTTCCACCGCCTGGTTCAGCGACAGCGTACCCTCCTCCACCGTGACGTGGTGCACGAAGAGATCGCCGAGCTTCTTCTCCGTGGCGGTGACGCGCGCCTTCAACCCGGAGGCAGACAGGGTGCCGGTATCGCCGACCTGGCCGCCGGACTCGGCGTAGAAGGGGGTCTGATTGACGAGGACGAGGCCGGTCTCGCCCGCCTTCAGGCTCTCGGTCTCGGCCCCGTCGCGCAGCAGCGCGGTGACGATGCCCTCGGCGCCCTCGGTCTCGTAACCGAGGAACTCGGTGGCGCCGACGCGCTCCTTCAGGCCGTACCAGACCGTCTCGGTGGCGGCCTCGCCGGAGCCGGTCCAGGCGGCGCGCGCCGCCTTGCGCTGGCGCTCCATCGCCTGCCCGAACGCGTCCGTGTCGACGCCGATGCCGCGCGCCTTGAGGGCGTCCTGCGTGAGGTCGAGGGGAAAGCCGTAAGTGTCGTAGAGGGTGAAGGCGGTCTCGCCCGAGAGGTTCTGGCCGGAGGAGAGATCGCGGGTTTCCGCGTCGAGGATCGCGAGGCCGCGTTCCAGGGTGCGGCGGAACCGGGTCTCCTCCAGGCGCAGGGTCTCGGCGATGAGACCCTCGGCCCGGGTCAGTTCGGGATAAGCCTGGCCCATCTCGCGCAGCAGCGTCGGGACGAGGCGGTACATCATGGGTTCGCGCGAGCCGAGGAGCTCGGCGTGGCGCATCGCGCGGCGCATGATGCGGCGCAGAACGTACCCGCGGCCTTCGTTGCCCGGCAGCACGCCGTCGGCCACGAGGAAGGATGCGGCGCGAAGATGGTCGGCGATGACCCGGTAGGAGGCTTGGGTGCCGGGCTCCGGCGGCCGGCCGACCGCGTGGGCGACGGCATCGATCAGGGCCCGGAACAGGTCGGTCTCGTAGTTGCTCTTCACCCCCTGGAGGATCGCCGCCATGCGCTCGAGGCCCATGCCGGTGTCGATGGAGGGGCGCGGCAGGGCGAGGCGGTTGCCCGGCTCGATCTGCTCGTACTGCATGAAGACGAGGTTCCAGAATTCGAGGAAGCGGTCGCCGTCCTCGTCCGGCGAGCCGGGCGGGCCGCCGTGGAGGGAGGGGCCCTGGTCGATGAAGATCTCCGAGCAGGGGCCGCAGGGACCGGTATCGCCCATCTGCCAGAAATTGTCGGAGGTGCCGATGCGGATGATGCGGTCGTCGGAGAAGCCCGCGATCTTCCGCCAGAGATCGGCGGCCTCGTCGTCGTCGGCATAGACCGTCACGAGCAGCCGGTCCTTGGAGAGGCCGAACTCCTTGGTGATCAGGTTCCAGGCCAGCTCGATCGCCCGCGGCTTGAAGTAGTCGCCGAAAGAGAAGTTGCCGAGCATCTCGAAGAAGGTGTGGTGCCGGGCGGTGTAGCCGACATTGTCGAGGTCGTTGTGCTTGCCGCCGGCCCGGACGCATTTCTGCGCGGTGGTCGCGCGGTCGTAAGGGCGCTTCTCGACGCCGGTGAAGACGTTCTTGAACTGCACCATGCCGGCGTTGGTGAACATCAGCGTCGGGTCGTTGCGCGGCACGAGCGAGGAGGACGGCACCACTTCGTGGCCGGCCTTGGCGAAGTAGTCGAGGAAGGTCGACCGGATCTCGTTGACGCCGCTCATCGCATCACAACTCTGTCGTAGGGTGCCGCCGGCTTACGGACGCACCGGGCTCGCCCAGGGCGCACATATGCCGCGCGCGGAAAGACCCCGGCTGTCCCGGGATTCCCACGCTGGCGCACTCATAAGGAGCGTTCCGGCGCAAGTCACGGTCGTTTCGCTTTTGCTCACCGCCAAGCTAGGAAGACGTCCCGCCGATCCCAACACGGACATCCCGCCATGCCGGTCGAAATACGACTCCTCGCCTGGTCCTGCCTGCTCGGGCTGGTCCACATCGTCGCCGCCTCCGCGAGCGGGCTGCAGCAGCGCGGCGGCCCCAACTGGGCCTCCGGCAACCGCGAGGGACCGACGCCCCAGGTGACCGGCGCCGCGAGCCGGCTGGAGAAGGCGTCGAAGAACTTCTTCGAGACCTTCCCGATCTTCGCCGCCCTCGTCCTCGCCTGCGTGGCGACGGGCCGGCACAACACCGCCGTAGTGCTCGGCGCCTACCTCTATTTCTTCGCCCGTCTCGTCTACCTGCCGCTCTACGGCTTCGGGGTCCCGAAGGTGCGTTCCCTCGTCTGGTTCGTGTCGATCATCGGTATCCTCTTCGTCCTGTGGGGCCTGTTCATCAAGCTCCTGCCCTACACCCCCTGAGGCGTCGGCGACCGATCCCCCTTCGCTGGCACCATCCCCTTGCACCCTCCCCTTGCCGGCACGCCCGGCAGGCGCATATCGTCGGGGCTCAACCGCCCCGATCATGCGGGCGGACTCCGGGAGACATTCATGCGATCGGTCCTCACCGCGACGCTGCTGGCCGGTTGCGCCGCGCTGGCGCTCACCGCCGGCGCCCTCGCGCAGGGCGCCGCCCCCGCCGAGACCAAGGCGAAGGCCGACGCCCTCGAGAAGCTCACGGGCATGCAGAGCACCGGCACCGCCGAGGCGCCGGAAATCCCCCAGACCGGCCGGCGTGCCGACGCCCTGCGCAAGACGCTCTCGAAGATCAAGCTCCCGGACGATTTCAAGATCGACCTCTACGCCGTGGTGCCGGATGCCCGCTCGATCGCGGTCGGGCCCAACGCGGGCGTGCTGTTCGTCGGCACCCGCAAGAGCAAGGTCTTCACGGTCACGGACCGCGACAAGGACCGGGTCGCCGACGAGGTCCGCGCCTTCGCGCCGGGCATCGACTTCAAGATCCCCAACGGCGTCTGCTTCTCCAAGGACGGCGTCCTCACCATCGTCGAGCAGAACCGGGTCCTGTCCTTCCCGGCCGCCGAATTCTTCTACGAGAGCCCCGACGTCGCCGCCGGCGTGCTGGTCAAGCAGGGCAACCTGATCCCAGCCGCAGAGGAGAGCTACAACCACACAGCTCGGATGTGCCGCGTCGGCCCGGACGGCAAGACCTACATCTCGCTGGGCCAGCCCTACAACGTGCCCCCGGCCGCCAAGCGCGAACTCTACGCGCAGACCGGAATCGGCGGCATCATCCGCATGGATGCCGACGGCAAGAACCGCGAGGTCTACGCCACCGGAATCCGCAACTCGGTGGGCATGGACTTCAATCCCGCCGACAAGGCCCTCTGGTTCACCGACAATCAGGTGGACGGCATGGGCGACGACACGCCCCCCGGCGAGCTCAATCGCATCGCCAAGGCGGGCGAGAACTTCGGCTTCCCGTGGTTCGGCGGTGGGAATGTCCGCACCGTCGAGTACAAGGACGAGGCGCCGCCGAAGGACGTGGTGTTCCCCCAGGCCGAGTTGCCGCCGCACGCGGCCGATCTCGGCATGACCTTCTACAACGGACGCATGTTCCCCGACTCCTACAAGGGCGGCATCTTCACGGCCGAGCACGGCTCCTGGAATCGGACCCAGCCGATCGGCGCGCGGATCATGTTCGTGGCGATCGACAAGGACGGCAAGGCCGGCACGCCGAAGCCCTTCGCGGAAGGCTGGCTCACGGCCGACGGCGAATATCTCGGCCGCCCGACCGACGTCGCGGTTCTCCTCGACGGGTCGCTCCTGGTCTCCGACGACACGGCCGGCGCGATCTACCGGATCTCCTACGAGGGCAAGTAGCATGACGCCCGCTCGTCTCATTGCGGGTTTGCTCTGCGGGCTCGCCGTCGTGTCGACCGAAGCCGGGGCCGGTGACGCGAAGGCCGGCCGCAAGTCCGCCATCGCCTGCCAGACCTGCCACGGCCTCGACGGGGTCTCGAAGCTGCCCGAGGCACCGAACCTCTCCGGACAGGTCGAGCCCTATCTGGTCAAGGCGCTGACAGAGTATCGGGACGGTGTCCGCCGCAACGAGATCATGAACGTGGTGGCCAAACCCCTGAGCGACGGGGAGATCGCCGATCTGGCGGCCTACTACGCGTCGATCCAGGTCGACGTGCTGCCGCCGGGCTAGGTCCCGACCGCGTCACGTGTGGCATCCCGGAACGGGATGCTCGAAACGAGAAAGGCCGCCGGGTACGCCCCGGCGGCCTTTCTTGCGATGGCCCCTTCCGCATCGTGGGCGGAAGGGATGTTCTCAGGCCTCGCCCTCGTCGAGGTCGTCCTCGGTCGGCTTGGCGTTCTCGAGGATCTTCTCGGCGACGAGGCCGGAATTCTGGCGGATCGACGCCTCGATCTTGCCTGCGATCTCGGGGTTGTCGCGCAGGAAGCCCTTCGAGTTCTCGCGGCCCTGGCCGAGGCGCTGGCTCGCATAGGAGAACCAGGCGCCGGATTTCTCGACGATGCCGGCCTTGACCCCGAGGTCGATGAGCTCGCCGACCTTCGAGACGCCCTCGCCGAACATGATGTCGAACTCGACCTGCTTGAAGGGCGGCGCGACCTTGTTCTTCACGACCTTAACGCGGACCTGGTTGCCGATGGCCTCGTCGCGATCCTTCAGGGTCGAGACGCGGCGGATGTCGAGGCGGACCGAGGCGTAGAACTTCAGGGCGTTGCCGCCCGTGGTCGTCTCGGGGCTGCCGTACATCACGCCGATCTTCATGCGGATCTGGTTGATGAAGATGACCATGCACTTGGAGCGCGAGATCGAGCCCGTGAGCTTGCGCAGGGCCTGGCTCATCAGGCGCGCCTGGAGACCGGGCTGACTATCGCCCATCTCGCCCTCGATCTCGGCCCGCGGTGTGAGCGCGGCCACCGAATCCACCACCAGTACGTCGATGGCGCCCGAGCGCACCAGGGTGTCGGTGATCTCCAGGGCCTGCTCGCCGGTGTCGGGCTGCGAGATCAGGAGGTCGTCGAGTTGCACGCCGAGCTTGCGCGCGTAGACCGGGTCGAGGGCGTGCTCGGCATCCACGAAGGCGCAGACGCCGCCCTTCTTCTGGGCTTCCGCGATGGTGTGCAGGGCCAGCGTGGTCTTGCCCGAGGATTCCGGGCCGTAGATCTCGATGACGCGGCCGCGCGGCAGACCGCCGACGCCAAGGGCGATATCGAGCCCGAGCGAACCCGTGGAAATGACCTCGACCTCCGCGACCTTGTCGTTCTTGCCCAGGCGCATGATCGAGCCTTTGCCGAAGGCCCGCTCGATCTGCGACAGCGCGGCGTCGATCGCCTTGGCCTTGTCCTTGTCCACCATCGGGGATTCCACAACTTTCAGCGCGGGCTGGGCCATTCGTCGGCATCCTTATGCATGGGGGAGGAGCAAGGCTCAATGCGCCTCGGATGCCGATTATGTACCCGTTTTGTTCTCAATGAACAAGGCCGGCACACGAAGATTTCGGGGGGGCCGGGTGAATCTTCGTGTGCCGGCGATCGCTAGCGCGCGATCGTTTCCTTCACCGTCTCGACGAGCTGCTTCAGGCTGAACGGCTTGGGCAGGAAGTTGAAGTCCTCGCCGTCCGGCAGGTTCTTGCGGAAGGCGTCCTCGGCGTAGCCGGAGACGAAGATCACCTTGAGGTCGGGGGATTGCTTGCGCAGTTCGCGCAGCAGGGTCGGCCCGTCCATCTCGGGCATCACCACGTCCGACACGACGAGGTCGATGGTCTCCTTGGTCTCGGCGATGATGCGAAGCGCATCGAGGCCGGAGGCCGCTTCCAGCACCGTGTAGCCGCGCGCCGAGAGGGCACGGCTGTTGACGGCGCGCACGGGGTCCTCGTCCTCCACCAGCAGGATCACGCCCTGGCCGGTATGGTCCTGGGCGACCTTGCGCGGCGTGGGCTTGCCGGCCTCGGGCCGTGTCAGCTCCGGCGTTCCCTTCAGCCGGCTCGCCGCAATGGCGGCGCTGCTTTGGCCGGCGGGAGGCGCAAGCGCGATCTCGGGCTCCGGGGCCGGCTCGGCGCTCGGCTCGTGGCGCGGGAAGTAGATCCGGAAGGCAGTGCCCTCCCCCACCGTCGAGCGCACGTCGATGGTGCCGCCGCTCTGCTTGACGATGCCGAACACCGTCGAGAGCCCGAGGCCGGTGCCCTTGCCGATCTCCTTCGTGGTGAAGAACGGCTCGAAGATCTTCTCCATCACGTCGGGCGGGATGCCCTGGCCGGTGTCGAGAACCTCGATCAGAACGTGGTCGCCGGTCGGCATGCCGAGGCGGTTCTCCACCGGCACGGCGTCGTGCGTCACGTTGGCGGTGCGAATGAGCAGGCGCCCGCCCTCCGGCATCGCGTCGCGGGCGTTGACCGCCAGGTTTACGATGACCTGCTCGAACTGGTTCACGTCGGCCTTGATCGGCCAGATGTCGCGTCCGTGCTTGAGGTCGAGGTCGACGCGCTCGCCGAGCAGGCGCTTCAGGAGCAGCGTGAGGTCGGAGAGCGCCTCGCCGACATTCATCACCTCCGGGCGCAGGGTCTGGCGGCGCGAGAACGCGAGCAGCTGGCGCACTAGACTCGCGGCCCGGTTCGCGTTCTGCTTGATCTGCATGATGTCCTGGAAGGCCGGGTCGGTCGGCCTGTGGCTCGCCAGCAGCAGGTCCGAGTAGCCGATGATGGCCTGGAGGACGTTGTTGAAGTCGTGCGCGATGCCGCCGGCGAGCTGGCCCACCGTGTCCATCTTCTGCGCCTGGGCCACCTGCTGTTCGAGCTGGCGCTGGGCCGTGGTGTCGAGGGCGTAGAGGATGACGCGCTCGCGGTCGTTCTTGCCGCTCTCCTCGTCGTCCCGCGGGGTGCCGGCCGGCTCGCCGCCGGCCGGGCTGAGCCAGACCCGGGCCGAGCGCGTGCCCGGACCCGCGAGGGCGATCTCGATCGGCGCCACCTCGACCAGACCGGCCGCCGCCTTGGCGAGCGCGGCCTCGAGACCGGCCCGGTCGCGCTCGGCCACCGCGTCCCACATGGTGGGCTCGCTGTGCAGCTCGTTGCGTCCGTCCGGCAGGGCCTGGCGCGGCAGGCCGCCGAACAGCCGGGCGAAGGAGGTGTTGGCCCGGGCGATGTGTCCGGCCTGGTCCAGGGTCGCGATCGCGATGGGGCTGTTGTTGAGGAAGCGCGCGAGGCGCACCTCGGCGACGCGCTGCGGCTCGTCCGTCTCGGCGCCCGCCGAGCGGTTGAGCACGAAGGTGCGCGAGGGACCGGGCCGGCCGTCCTGGCCGAAGGCGACGCGGTGGTAGAGGCGGGTCGGCAGCGGATGTCCGTTGCGGCGGCGCAGGTCGAGGTCGAAGCGGTCGGTGCGGACCTCGCCGGGCAGGCCCTCGGAGGCGGTGAGCATGTCGGCGCCCGGCGCGATCTCGGGCAGGCGCAGGCCACCCGAGCCGACGGTGGCGAGGTCGTAGCCGAGCCAAGCGGCCAGCGTCGCGTTCATGTAGACGATCGAGCCGGCCGGATCGATCGACAGGAAGCCGGCGGGCGCGTGGTCGAGGTAATCGATCGCGTGCTGGAGTTCCTGGAAGACGTTCTCCTGGCGCTCGCGCTCGTGCGTGATGTCGCTCACCGTCCAGAGGGTGGCGGGCCGGCGCGGCCGCTCGATGGGCCGCACCCCGATCCGGAACCACGCGAAGGCGCGCTCGGGACCGCCGGGCGGCGGCGCCATGCGGATCTCTTCCGAATGGCCGAGCCCGTCGCGGGCGGCCTGGGCCAGGCGGTAGACCGCCTCGGAGACCTCGGGCGAGCCGACGAAGACCCGTTCCACCGGCGGCAGGCTCGCGAAGGTCTCGCCCCCGGCGATGCGCAGGTAGGATTCGTTGGCGTAGATGAGGCGCCCGCCCTCCTCCACCACGATGGCGCCGTCCGGCGCCGCGTCCACGATGGCCTTGGTGATGTCGTCGCGCGCGGTCTGCCCGCCGAGCTGGATCGCCCCGATGGCGAGGGCGAAGAGGCAGAACACGCCCGCCATGGCCAGGAGCGCCAGCAGGCCGAGGATGAGCGGCTGCGCCTGTTCGTTGGCCACGAAGGACAGGCCCACCGCCGCGCCGACGAGGAGCCCCGCCAGCACGAGCAGCAGGCCCACCCGCCCCGGCCGCTCGGAACGATCGATCGCGTTCGACGCGGGCTTACCCGGTCCGCTGAACTCGCCCATCCGCCGCCGATCCACTCCTGATGCCATTCCGGTTAGCGCCCCGCTCGGCGTCGCCACAAGGGCAAACCGGCGCAAGGTGCCGGGAATTCTCATGAAAGAAGGTGCATAAAGGGTGGCGGGCCCGAGCGCGACTCCTCACGCGACGCGACGGCGCAGGCGCATCACGTACCCGATGACTTCCGCCACCGCCCGGTAGTGCTCGGCGGGGATCTCCTGGTCGATCTCCACGGTGGCGTGCAGGGCGCGGGCGAGCGGCGGGTTCTCCAGGATGGGCACGTCGTGCTCCTTGGCGACCGCGCGGATCTTGAGGGCGAGGCTGTCGACGCCCTTGGCGACGCAGATCGGCGCGGCCATGCCGGCCTCGTAGCGCAGGGCCACGGCGTAGTGGGTCGGGTTGGTGACGATGACGGTGGCGTCGGGCACGGCCGCCATCATGCGCTTCTTCACGCGCTGGGCGCGCAACTGCTTCATGCGGCCCTTCACCTCGGGGCTGCCCTCGCTCTCCTTGTGCTCCTGCTTCATCTCCTCCTTGGACATGCGCAGACGCTGGCGCCAGCTGTAACGCTGGTAGAGGGCGTCACCGAGCGCGATGGCGACGAAGACGCAGAGCATGCCGGCCATCATCTTCAGGGCGAGGCCGAGGATCGCCGCCAGGATGGCGATGGGATCGAGGCGCACGAACACCTCGAGCTGGTCGCGCTCGCCCCACAGGATGGTGCCGCCGACGATCCCCACCATGCCGAGCTTGGCCAGCCCCTTAACGAACTGGAACAGCGCCTGCATCCCGAAGATGCGCTTGACCCCGGCCATGGGCGAGATCCGGTCCCATTTGGGTCCGAGCGCCTCGGTGCTGAACACGAACGGGTGCTGCGCGAAGCCCGCCGCGAGCCCGGCCACCACCACGAGGGCCACGGGCACCACCAGCGCCTGCGCGCAGATGATGAGCATGCGGGTGCCCATCTCCGTGTAGGCGGTCGGGTCCGAGGGGACCTGGTGCGCGTTCATCAGGAAGCTGCGCAGGCTCGCCAGGAGCCCTTGCGCGATGGAGCCGGAGGCCATCAGCAGAGCCATGGTGAAGGCGGCCAGGATGAAGAAGGTGTTGATCTCGGGGCTATTGGGGACGTTGCCCTGCTCGATCGCCTTCTCGATCCGCCGTGGGGTCGGGTCTTCGGTCTTGTCCTCCGGATCGGCCTCGTCCGACATCGGATCAGGCCCCCCGGCCCGGGCTCAGCGCCCGGTGAGATCGCCAAGATAGCGCCCCATATCGTCCAGGAAGACGCCCATCATCACGCCGAGGCTGCCGAACAGCACCAGCATGCCGATGAGGACCGAGGCCGGAACGGCCACGAAGAACACCTGCATCTGGGGCATCAGACGCGCCAGCACCCCGAGGCCCACGTTGAACAGGATGCCGAAGGCAATGAAGGGCGCGGCGATCTGCACGCCCAGCGCGAAGCCCCGCGTGACCGCCTTGAGGGCGAGGCTCGCCGCCTCCCCGAGGCCCGGTACCCCGTCCGGCGGCAACAGCACGTAGCTGCGCCCGATCGCCTCCAGGGCCACGTGGTGCAGGTCGCTCGCCATGATCAGCGTGACCCCCAGAAGGGTCAGAAAATTGCCGATCGCCGCCTGCTGTCCGCCCTGCGTCGGATCCACCGTCATGGCGTAGGACAGGCCGAGCTGCTGCGAGATGATCATGCCCCCCGTCTGCAGGGCGGCGAGCAGCATGCGCACGGTCAGCCCGAGCATGAGGCCCACCAGCAACTCGCCGATGAGGAGCGCGATCAGGCCCGGCCCCGCGATGGCGCCGCCCTGCATCGGCAGGAGCGGGCGCACGGTCGGGAACAGGATCAGCGTCAGCAGCAGCGCGAAGGCGAGGCGCAGGCGCGGCGAGACCATCTGCTCGCCGATCCCCGGCATCAGCATCACCAGGGTGCCGATCCGCGCGAAGGTGAGGAGGTAGGCCGCCGCGATGCCCGGCAGGAGGAGGTTCATGGCCTCTCATAGCAGGCTCTAGCCGCCGGACACGATGCGCGCCGCGATGCGCGTCATGTAGCTGCCGAGCGCATCGCCCATGAACGGCAGCGTCAGGAGCAGGGTGGCGAACACCGCTACGATCTTGGGCACGTAGATCAGGGTCTGCTCCTGGATCTGCGTGAGCGCCTGGACCAGGGAGACCACGAGCCCGACCACCAGGGCCACGATCATGCTCGGCCCGGCGACCTTGAGGAAGACGAAGATTCCGTCGCGGGCGACGTCGATGATGGCGAGACCGGTCATGAGGGCGATGTCATCTCGCGGATGGGCGAACGGGATACGAAAGAAGGGGGGGCTGCGGTCGGTCAGGATCGTCGGGCTAGATCTGCATGCGCATGATTTCCTCGTAGGCCGAGATCACGCGGTCTCGCACGGCCACGAGGGTCTGCAGGGCGGTCTCGCTCTCGGCCACGGCGGTGACGACATCGACGACGTTGGCCTTGCCCCCCGCCACCGCCATGGCTTGACCGTCGGCCCGGCGCCCCGCCTCGCCGACGGATTCCAGGGTCGAGGACAGGAGCGACGTGAAGTTCGAGCCCCCGGCCTGCGCGGCCGGCGCGATCTTGGGCGCGCCCTTGGCGCCGATGTTCTGGATCGCCGCGTAGGCGCCGGCAGCGAAGGCGTTGGTGGTCATGGCGGCGGGCTTTCAGGTGGAGCGAGAGTCAGGCCTTGAGGATCTCGAGGGTCTTGGCGACCATCCGGCGGGTCGCCGTGATCATGTTGAGATTGGCCTCGTAGGAGCGCTGGGCCTCGCGCATGTCCATGTTCTCGATCAGCCCGTTGACGTTGGGCATCGCGACCTCGCCCCTGGCGTTGGCGTTCGGGTTGCCGGGTTCGTACTTGGTGCGGAACGGTGCGGTGTCGCGACGGACGCGCCCCGTCTCGATCACGGACGCCCCGGTCTCGCGGTCGACCTGGCTGCGAAAGGTCGGGATCTTGCGGCGGTAGGGCTCGGCGCCGGGGGCGGTGGGCGCCGAATCCGCATTGGCGATGTTCTCGGCGATGACCCGCATCCGGCTCGACTGAGCCTTGAGGCCCGAGGCCGCGCTGGTCAGAGATTTCAGGAAGTCCACGGGGCGCCCTCCGTCCGGTCAGCCGACATCATCGCTCAACGTTTCCCGATGGCGATCTTCAAGGTCTCGAGGCTCTTCTGGTAGAGTGAGGCGGCCATCTGGTAATCCGCCTGGTTTTCGCCGGCCTTCATCATCTCTTCCTCGAGATTGACGCCGTTGCCGCTCGGCCGGATCTCGAAGCCCTTCACCCGGCGCGGGTCGGCGCCCGGCCCCTCCGGCCCTCCGGCGGGTCCGATATGGGCGGCGTTGGTCACCGCGAGGCCCGCGCCCGTGGCGGCGCCCGCGGGCTGCGCGAGACCGCCCCCCGAACGCCCGAGCTCGGGGTTCGCGAGGTCGCGCGGCTTGAAACCGGGCATGTCCGCGTTGGCCACGTTCTCGGCGATCAGTTTCTGGCGGGTCTGGTGCCACTGCATGCGGGTGCGCAGCATGCCGAGGATGGGAAGGTCGGTGACGGACATGGTGGCGACCCCTCCCCACGCCCGGAAGAATCTGCCCGGTGGGACCGGCAAAATCTGCCGCCCCCATGGTTAACGCCGCGTTAAGATCAGCCAGGAGATTGGAGCTTCGGGGTCAGGGCTCGCGCTGCGTCGGCGGGCGGGCCAGTGGGCATTCCGGCGGCGGGGGGACGATCGGGTTCAGGGGTGCGCAGGCGGCCGGTGCCCCGGGCCCAAGCGCATCGTCGCGGGACGCGCGCATCGCGCCCTGGCTCCAGAGCACTCCGACGGTGACCGCTGCCGCGAGGAAAAGCGAGACCGCCGGGCAGGGGATCCAGCGCGGCCCGGTCACGGGTTCAGCCCTCCCGCGCGGGGGATTGGCGATCGCGCCAGAGCGCGTAGGGGTGCTCCGCCTCCGCGACCGGGCGGTGCGATACCCGCATCGGCTGCTTGGCGAGGGGGCGGCACAGCTCGGCGTAGATGCCGGCCCCGAGGAGTCCATACTCCGCACCCTCCTCCGCGCTGAAGGCGAAGTAGGCCTCGCGGATGCCGGACAGGCGCATGGCCGCGTGGCACATCGGGCAGGGCCGACCGCTCGCGTAGACGATGCAGCCCTCGAGCTTCGGTGTGCCGAGGCGGCGGCTGACCTCGCGCAGGGCCACCATCTCGGCGTGATCGGTGGGGTCGTTCGTCAGCGCGATCGTGTTCACCGACCGGGCCAGCACCGTTCCGTCGCGCACGATCACCGCCCCGTAGGGCCGACCGCCCGAGCGGACGTTCTCACGGGCCAGGGCGACGGCATCGCGCAGGTGATCGTCGTGGCGGGCATCTTCTGGGGGCACGGGTCCGGTCTCCCTCAAACTCTTCGGGACGCCAACGCGGCGGCACCCGCGCGGGGTCCCGATCCGAGACCCGCTTCGGGTTTCGCCGTGCGGCCGACCCTATCCCGCGCGGATCATCCGGATTCGAGGCGCGTCTCGTCTCCACCCCGGAAAAACGGCCCGGCCGCAGGCCTGCGATCGGAGCGAGCGGCGGGCCTCGACGGTCGGGCAAGCCCTTGTTGCGCCGGAGCGACCCGGACCCCGCAAAGGAGCTGTTAACGAAGTCTTAACGTTATTGCCCCGCACCGGCGGTGCCATGATACTGAAACGACGTGTGTTGCGTCGGGCCACGAGCCCCTAAAAGCGAGAGACCCTGGTCTTGTCATCGTTCTTCAGCTCGGATGGCCCCTTCTCCCTTCAGTTCGCGATCATCTTTGCGATCATCTTCCTGGTTCTGGCGGCGGGCCTCCTCGTGCTGCGGCGCTTCACCGGACGCGGCACCGACTTCGCGAGCAAGACCGCGGCACGCGGGCGCCAGCCGCGCCTTGGAATTGTGGACATCTACGAACTGGATCGGCAGCGTCAGCTGATCCTCCTGCGGCGCGACAACGTCGAGCACCTGCTTCTCGTCGGCGGCCCCAACGACGTCGTGGTCGAACGAAACATCACGCGCGGCATGAACGCCCGGCTGGCGACCGAAGAGACCGCCTACGACGAGCCCGCCGATCCCGTTCAGGACATGGTCGCGCCGATCGCGCAGCGCCCCGGCCCGCAGGTGGACTTTCCTCAGGCCTCGCCGCCGCAGGCCCTGCCGCCCCAGGGGTCGGCCATGGGCTATCGCGAGCCGAGCTTCGAGATGCCCGTCGTGATCCCGGCACCCATGCCCGGATCCGAGGCGATCCCCGCCGTCGCGCGGCCCCTTGACCTACCGCCGCAGCCGGCCCCCGAAGACCTGTTCCGCCCCGCCCCGCCGAGCGAAACGCCGCCCCGCAAGGAATCGCAGCTCGCGCGGGTGATCCGCCGGGCACCGCCGTCCCTCGTCAATCTCGTACCCGCCGCCCTCGCCGAGCGGGTCCGGATGCCTGTAAGCCAGCCGGAGCCGGCACCCGCGCCTATCCCCGAGGCGCCCGCTCCGGTGGTCGCCCCCCCCGCCACCCGGGCGATCGACGCCGCGATCCTGTCCGACATGGCCCGGCAGTTGGAGGAGGCCCTGCGCCGGCCCTCGGCGGCGGTGCGTCCCGCCGCGCCCGCGCCCATGCCGTCCGAAGCCCCGCATCAGCCGGACACCCCACATGCGGCCGAAGCCGGGCATCAGTCCGAACCTCCGGCGCAGCCCGAGCCCGAGCCGGTTTCGCATGACGCCGCTCAGACCGCCTTCGCACCGCCGCCCGAGCCCGTCCTCGCCTCTGCGCCCGATCATCCGCGACCTGCGGAGTCGGTCGACCCGATTGCCGCCGCGATGGCCGCCACCGCCGCGCAGCCCGAGCCCACGCCCGAACAGGCGTTGGACGAGAGCCTGTTCCGCGAAGCCGAACCCGCGACGCATTCCGCCATGCAGGAGCCCGAGCCGTCGGAACCGGTCTTCGTCGATCTCCCCGCGCCGGAGGCTCCCGTCGCGGTGACGCCCTACGAGGAGCCGGTGATCCACGCCGCAGTTGCGGATGCGCCTCGAATGGAGGAACCGGTGCCCGCCCCGCCCCTGGCCGAGGCCCCCCTGCCGACCCCCCCTGAGTCGCCTGTTCCCGCCCCTGCCCCCGCGAGCCCGAATCCCTTCTCGGTGGAGGAAATCGAGGCCGAGTTCGCTCGTCTGCTCGGACGCCCCCTCGACCGCAAGCATTAGGCGCGTGCGGCGCGAAGGGGGTGCGCGCCGGGGCCCGGGTGATAAGAGAAGCGCGCGGCCGAGCCGCGTCGCACCTACCGGAATCGGCATGACACCCGCCCTGTACCGCTCGAATCGCTTCCTGCGCCGAACCTTCGCGCCGTCGATCCTCGCCGGGGCGGGCCTGTCCCTGGCGACGGGTGCCGCGCACGCCCAGAGCCTTTCGGTCGATCTCGGCACCGGCGGTGTCACCGAGCGCGCGCTTCAGCTCGTCGCGCTCCTCACCGTCCTGGCGCTCGCCCCTTCGGTCCTCGTGATGGCGACGTCCTTCACGCGGATTATCGTGGTGCTGTCGATCCTGCGCTCGGCGCTCGGCACGCAGAGCGCGCCGCCCAACGCGGTCATCACCAGTCTGGCGCTGTTTCTCACCGCCTTCGTGATGGCGCCGGTGGGGCGGGAGGCCTACCGCACCGGCATCGAGCCGCTGATCGCCGGGCAGATCACCCAGAGCGTCGCCTTCGAGCGCGCCTCGGCCCCGTTCAAGACCTTCATGCTGCGAAACGTCCGCGAGAAGGACCTCAAGCTCTTCCTCGACATGGCCAAGGCTCCCCTGCCGGCCGGACCCGAGGCCGTCGGGCTCGAAGTCCTCACCCCCGCCTTCATGATCTCGGAACTGCGCCGGGCCTTCGAGATCGGCTTCCTGCTGTTCATTCCGTTCCTGATCATCGACCTCGTGGTGGCCTCGATCCTGATGGCGGTGGGCATGATGATGGTGCCGCCGGCCACCGTCGCCCTGCCCTTCAAGCTGATCTTCTTCGTCCTGGTGGACGGCTGGACCCTGGTGGCCGGGTCGCTGATCCAGAGCTACGGCGTCTGAGCAGGGCTCCCCGTCGGCAGAAGCACCCTTCAAAAGCAAAAGGGCGCCCCCTGGGGGCGCCCTCACGTGTCCATCCCGTATCGCGGCGCGGATCAGCGCTCCAGGTAGCTCTTCAGGGTGGTGATGCGGCTGCCCACGAGACGCACGGCCCGCTTCAGGCGGTCCTCGGAAACGCCGAGGCGTGAGGCCATCGTGCTGCGCTGCTGGCTGTCGTAGATGTCGAGATGGGTCTTGCCGGACTTCGAATCGAGAGGTTCCGTGAGCATGGCGAAGCCTTTGATGTGCGGGGCGCGTCGGGGTCGCCGCAATAAGGGATGCGATTGGATTGAGAACGTCGCCTCCGCGCTTTTGTTGCCGCGACACGACGCGAATTTCACGAATCGTGAGAGGCTTTTACGCCGCAGCATCACGGGCCCGTGCGTGGATGCGTCCGGTACTTCAGCCGGGCGGGGTCGCGGGTCCTTGCGCGTCGGCGCGGGCATCCGCATCGCGCTTGGCCGGCGCCGGCACGGCGCTCTCGGGGTAGCGCTTGCGATATTCCGACAGGAAGGCCTGCAGGGTCTCGGCGCTGGTCGCCTTCTGGGCGATCTCGCGGAAGCCGGCGGTGCGCACGGCGTTGGCCTGGGTGAGGAGCGCGAAGGTGCGGGCATCGACGCTCTCGGCCATGGGGCCGGCGAACTTCGCCCGCAGGCGTTCGAGGCCGAGGGTCTCGCCCGCGAGCCCGTACGCGATGGCGGTGCGGAGAATGTCGGTGCGGGCGGTGTCGTCGAGGGGCGCGCGCCGGCGCCAGGCCTCGCCCACCAGGGCCTCGTGCGCCTCGCCAGCCTCCCGCCAGCGCCGCCCGGTCCAGAGGATGTCGGCGCGCAGGCGGGCCGCATCCGTGCCGGGCTCGCCCTCGATGGTCTCCAGGGCGAGGTCGGTGCGCGACAGGTCCGAGAGCGCCCTTGCGCGCAGGAGGGAGCGCGCCCGGCGCAAGTCCTCGGGCAGTTCCGGCAGATAGGTCGCGTCGAGGCTCTGGAGCGCCTGGAGCGGCTTGTCGTCCATCAGCCGGATCGCGGCGAGGCGCGCGGCCACGCTCGCCCGGCTCGCGCCCTGCAGGCGATGGTCGACCTGATGCTGCAGGAGTTCGCCGGCCGAATCGAGCAGATCCAGTTCCACCAGCCGGTCCGCGAGGCGCCGCACGATCTCGTCGCCGCGTCGCCCGATCGGGGCGAAGTCCTTGAAGTCGAAATACAGCGCCAGGGCCTCGATGCCGGTGAGCTTCGAGCTCCGCTCGCCGAGGAAGAGGTCGTCGAACAGGCCCTGCGCCAGATCGTGCACCTCCCGCACCAGGGCCGTGTCCCGGCCCATGGCGTCGGCGCGCCGCGCGGTCAGGAATGCCTGGCGCCAGCGGCCGCCCTCGACATAGAGCTTGGCCAGGCTCGCGATGGTCCGGGCCTCGAGGTCGCCGCCGTGCCAGGACAGGGCCAGCACCTCGAGCCGGTCGATGGCCTCCGCCACCGGGATCTTGCCCGCAGCGTGGCCCAGCATCGTCGCGCGCAGCCGCGCTGCCGCGGCAATGCCGGGTTCGGTGCTCCCGCTCAGCCGCTCGTAGGCGTCGAGGGCGGCGACGGTCTGTCCGGTGACCTCGTCGATCCGGGCGCGCAGGAGGGCGAGGTTTTCCTGGATCGGCCGGTCGGCGCCCCGGCTCGCGGCGATGATCTGCCGGTTCGCCGCATCCCAGTCGCCGGTCTCGATCGCGGCCTCTGCCGCGCCTGTCCGCAACAGGGACTGAAGGTCGTCGGGGTAGCGGTCGAGCACGCCCGCCGCCGCCCGGAACGCGGTGTCGGCGTTCGACCAGCGGCCCTCCACGGCATCGAGATAAGCCTGCCACAGGCGCGCTTCCGGGTCGTTCCGGAGGATCTCGCTGGTGAGACCGCCGCGGGCATCCCCGATCCGCCCCATCAGCGCGTGACCGATGACGGTGAGCATCGCAACGTCGCGCTGTCCGGCCAGAACCGGATCCTCGCCGGCCGCGGCCTTCAACACGCCGAGACCCTCGATCGCCAGGCGGTTGGAGAGAAGGCTGCGCGCCAGCATCATCCGAAGCGGACCGCGTGCGGCGCGGGGCGCGTCGGCAGCGGCCTGAAGCTGATCGCGGAGCAATTCGCGCACGTCCCCGCGCTGGGCCGCCTCCCAGGGACCCCTCTCGATGGCGAGATCGCTCAGGACGCCGAGGGGGCCTTCGGCGGCGCGGGCCACGCCCGAGACGGCCATGCCGGCGTCCCGGCCGATGGCGACGCCGTCGACGTCGGGGCGCACGAGGAGGTCGTCGGCCTGGGCCAGCACGGCGACGCCCTGCCGGCTCGGCAACAGTTCGAAATCGACGAAGACCTGCCGCTTCGGGATGCCGGCCGGCTTCGGACCGTAGCCCGACACCACCGCGATGCGCTCGCCGTCGAGGTCGAGCCAGGAGGCCGCTCCCGGGCGCGGGAGGTGGATGGAGACCGCGATGCGACCCGCCGCGTCCGTGGTGCGGATCGCCGCGAGGGATTCGCTCGCCGCGAGGTTCTCGCTGGCCACGAGTTCCCAGCCGGTGGGCGCGTCCGGCGGCCCGGCGGGGACGAGGTCGAACAGGCGGTCGCGGGGCACGGGGAAGCGCAGCACCGTGACGCGGCCCTGCTTCAGCGGCGGGCCCAGGGTCGCGAGGAGCGCGTCCCCGACCGGCACGGCGACCGTCTCGGCGGTCTCGAAGACGAGGTTGGCGATGCCGGCCCGCTCGAACAGGGCGGCGGGGGGCATGCGCTGGAACGGGAACACGAGCCCGGGCCCCGACGGGCGCTGGACGACCGGTTCGGAGGGCGGCCTCGCACGCGTCTCGATTCCGGCCGCGCCACGCGGGCGCGACGCCTCGGCCGGTTTCGCCCCATCGGCGCCGGCCTTCTGCGAAGCGGCGATCGCCTCGCCGCCCGCCTTGTCCGGCGCCGCGCCGTCCTGAGCGGTCTTGTCCTGTCCCGACTTGGCCTTGTCCGGCGCCGGCACGCGGGCGACATCGACCGTGACGCCGTCCTCGTCGCGGAAGGTGCGGATCTCGTAGCCGGGCGCCGGGGTCACGAGGAGGCGCGGACCGGCGGGATCGGCCTCGACCTGAAGGGACTCGATGGCGGGCTTCAGCCGGCCACGGGTGGCGGCGTCGTCGATCCGCCAGGCGCCCGGCACGGTCACGCGGGTCGCCGGCCCCACGGTGTCGAAGGGCGACGTGGTCCCGGGGGGCAGACGCAGGCTGAGCCGGGTCAGGGTCGGAAGCTGAGCGAGTTCGAGGCGCAGCGGCGTCGGCTCGACCGGCGGGCGCGCCGCCTTCAGGGCGAGTTCCGCCGCGCGGGTCCGCCGGAACAACTCGGCCACGACCTCGGGCGGCAGGGCCGGCGGCAGCCCGGCCCAGTCCTGCGGCAGGAGATCGACGAAGACGGTCTCGCCCGCCTCCTGAACGTTGACGCGGTAGGGCCTCTGGAGGGCGAGGCGCAAGCCGGTCCCGTCGGGATCGCGCCGGACCGCGGAGACGTAATCCGGCATCTCGAAGGCGATACGCTCGGCGGCGGCACCCGAGCGCTCCGAAAAGCTCAGCACCAGCACGGAACCGGAGACCCGCGCCTTGACGGAGACCGCGCTGTCGAAGCTGAGCACGATGCGTCCGTAGCGCTCGGCCTGGGCACCTTTGATGCCGGTCAGGCGCGCCGCTTCGGCGGAACCGCCGCACCACAGGCTCCCGGCGACCAGCGATGCCGCGAACAGGCCGGTCCAGGGCCGACGCCGTCGTATCGCGGGACCGGCACGCAGAACCATCGCAGGATACGCCAACCCCGATCGGCGGACGGTCCCTCCACGGGGCCTGCCGCCGGACGCTACAAGTTCCGCTACTCTCCCCCGTCGCGGCTAACGCGCGCTTAATGCGCCGGATCGGCGCGGGTCACCGCTTGGCGAAGAGGCGCGGGATGGTGCGGCCGGTCTCGCCGAAATTCTCCGCCGCACGGGTGCAGTTCGCCGGGATGTCCCGGGCATAGACATCCGCATAGGCCAGCGCCCGCAGATGGAGGTCGCCGGC
>NZ_JAIEOF010000352.1 GCF_019750675.1 Methylobacterium sp. | reverse complement strand
CCCTCTCCTTACAGGAGAGGGGGCCGGGCGGCGGTTGCCGTACAGGTCAGCGACGTCACGATCGGGATGGGGGGATACGCATGACCGACATCGCCCTTCCGGCTATTGCGAAAACCCCGACCGTCCAGGCTCCCACCGCGAGCCTCACGGCCAAGACCCGGCGGCGCCGCGCGCTGGCCTACCTCCAGGCCGCGCCGCTAGCGCTGGTGTTCCTGGTGTTCTTCGTGGTGCCCCTGGGCCTGACCCTGATCGTCAGCTTCTGGGAGTACAACGAGTACGAGATCATCCCGTCCTTCACGGTGCAGAACTACATCGACGTGTTCGAGGGCTGCCTCAGCACGGCGGATGCCTGCACGACCGTGCGGACCTACCTCTCGACCCTGAAGTTCTGCGCGCTGACCTGGGCCTTCACCCTCGTGATCGGCTTCACGGTGGCCTACTTCGTCGCCTTCCATGTCCGCTCGCGCACGATGCAGATGGCGCTGTTCCTCGTCTGCACGATCCCGTTCTGGACCTCGAACGTGATCCGGATGATCTCCTGGATCCCGCTGCTCGGCCGCAACGGCCTCGTCAACGACACCCTGATGGGGATAGGCCTCATCAAGTCGCCGATCGAAGGCCTGCTTTATTCCGACTTCTCGGTGGTGCTCGCCTTCGTGCATCTCAACACGGTCTTCATGATCGTGCCGATCTTCAACAGCATGGCGCGCATCGACCGCGCGCTGATCGAGGCGGCCTATGATTCCGGCGCCACCGGCTGGCAGACCGTCTGGAACGTGGTGGTGCCGCTGGCGAAACCGGGCATCGCCATCGGGTCGATCTTCGTGATCACCCTGGTGATGGGCGACTTCGTCACGGTCGGTGTCATGGGTGGCCAGCAGATCGCCTCGGTCGGCAAGGTCATCCAGGTCCAGATGTCGGCCCTGCAACTGCCGGCGGCCGCCGCCAACGCCGTGGTGCTCCTCGGCGCCGTGATGCTGATGATCGTGGCGATGACCCGGCTCATCGACCTGCGCAAGGAACTCTGAGATGAGCGACCGGCCCCGCTCCCCGGCGTTCTACGCGCTCGCGGCGTTCTTCTGCCTGTTCGTGGCCTTCCTGTACGGGCCGACGCTGACGATCCTGGTGCTGAGCTTCCAGGGGCCGCAGGGCGGGCTGACGTTTCCGATGAACGGGGTCTCGACGCACTGGTTCGGCAAGCTCTGGGCGGGCCTGGGTATCGTCGACATCTGGGGCGCCCTGTGGCGCTCGCTGCGCCTCGGCCTCGTGGTGATGCTGCTTACCGTCGTCATCGCGTTCTTCGCAGGCCTCGCCTTCCGCAAGCGTTTCCGCGGCGAGGGCGCGCTGTTCACCATCGCGGTCGCGAGCCTGATCGTGCCCTCCATCGTGGTCTCGCTCGGCATCGGGCTGGAATTCCGGCTCCTGGACGACGCCGTGAACTGGGCCGCCGCCGAGACCGGCTGGGGCTGGCTTCAGGAGCACGGCACCCTGATGGGCCTCTACACCTCGGCGCTCGGCGCCCACCTGACCTGGACGCTGCCCTTCGGCCTCCTCATCATGTTCGCGGTCTTCAACCGGTTCGACCCGGCCTACGAGGAGGCCGCCCGCGACCTCGGCGCCACCGGGGCCCAGACCCTGCGCCACGTGGTGGTGCCGATCCTCGGGCCCTCGCTGGTCGGCGTCGCCCTGTTCGGCTTCACCCTGTCGTTCGACGAACTCGCCCGCACAAGCCAGGCCATCGGCGGCCGCAACACCCTGCCGCTGGAGTTGCAGGGCCTGACCACCACCGTCACGACGCCGGAGATCTACGCGCTCGGCACCCTCACCACCGGCCTGTCGCTCGCGGTGATCGGGTTGGCGCTGGGGACGAGCCTGTACCTCCAGCGTCGCAAGGCGAAGGCCGGGTTGCGGCTGGGCTGAGCCCCACTTCCGTCTCCCCTGCGGGAGAAGGTGGCCCGCGTCGGCGGGTCGGACGAGGGGCGCGCGTGATCCGGACTCGTCGCCCCCTCTCCCGGTCGCTCCGCGACCGCCCTCCCCCATAGGGGGGGGCGGCCTCACACCACCGCCTCTGCCACCGCCGCCTTGTCCGCCTGGAACGCCGCGTATGCCGCCTCCGTGCGCCAGCAGGCGGCACGGTGGCCGGGCTGCACATCGACGTAAGGGGGCGCCTCGACCCGGCAGCGCTCCTCGGCCAGGAAGCAGCGCGGGGCGAAGGGGCAGCCCGGCGGGCGGTTGGCGAGGTCCGGCGGGCTGCCGGGAATCGTCTTCAGGCGCGTGCCCTTGGCGAGCGCCCCGTCGGCCCGGCTGCGCAGGAGGCCGATCGTGTAGGGATGGTGGGGGTCGAGCACCACGTCGCGGGCGGAGCCCTCCTCGACGATGCGGCCGGCATACATGACCGCGATCCGGTCGGCGACCTCGACCGCCGCGCCGAGGTCGTGGGTGACCAAGATGGTCGAGAGACCGAGTTCGGCCTGCAACTCGCGCAGCAGCAGCAGGATCTGGATCTGCACGGTGGCGTCCAGCGCCGTGGTCGGCTCGTCGGCGAGCAGCACCTGCGGCCGGCATGCGAGCGCCAGCGCGATCATCGCCCGCTGGCGCATGCCCCCCGACATCTCGTGCGGATAGGCGTCGAGGCGCCGCTCCGGGCTCGGGATGCGCACCCGCTCGAACAGCGCCAGGGCGCGCTGGCGGGCCGCCCCGGCGCCGATCCGCTCGTGCTGGCGGATCGCCTCGGTGATCTGTTGGCCCACGGTGTAGACGGGATCGAGGGCGAGCAGCGGCTCCTGGAAGATCATCGCCACGGCCCGGCCGCGCAGGGCCCGCAGGGCTTTCGCCGACATCGCCATGACGTCCTGGCCGGCGACGCGGATCTCGCCGCCGATCCGGGTCTTGCGCTCCGGGTTCAGGCGCATGATCGCCCGCAAGGTCACGCTCTTGCCGGAGCCGGATTCGCCGATCAGCGCCACCGCCTGGCCGCGCTCGAGGGTCAGGTCGACCCCATCCACGGCCTCGACCACGCCGCCGAAGACGACCGTGAGATTCCGGATCGCGACGGCCGGTTCGGGTGCGGGCGCGCTCATGCGGCCACCGTCAGGCTGGGGGACAGGGTGTGGCCGGAGCCCGGCTGGCGGGCGAGGCAGGCGACGCGGTGGCTGGCGTCGAGGGTGTCCAGCGGCGGGACCGTGCCCCGGCAGACGGGCTCCGCCAGGGCGCAGCGCGGGTGGAAGCGGCAGCCGGCGGGCGGGTTGATCGGGTTCGGCGGATCGCCGGCGAGCGGCGCCACCTCGGTCCGCGCATCCGGGTCCATCGAGGGCATCGAGGACAGGAGGGCCGCGGTATAGGGGTGCGCCGGCGCGGCCAGGACCGTGTCGGCGGGGCCGATCTCCACCACCTGTCCGAGATACATCACCGCCACCCGGTCGCAGATGAAGCGCACCACGTTGAGGTCGTGGCTGATGAACAGGTAGGTGAGGTTGAACTCCTGCTTGAGGTCCATCAGCAGGTTCAGCACCTGCGCCTCCACCGACTTGTCCAACGCCGAGACCGCCTCGTCGAGCACCACGAGACGGGGTTCGAGCGCCAGCGCCCGGGCGATGTTGACGCGCTGGCGCTGGCCGCCCGACAGCTCGTGCGGATAGCGCGCGGCGAAGCGCGCCGGCTCCAGCCCCACCCGGGCGAGCAGGGAGCGGGCGCGCTCGATGGCCTGGCGCTTCGGGACCCCGTGCACCTGCGGCCCGAAGGCGATGGAGCCCTCGATGGTCATGCGCGGATTGAGGGAGGAGTAGCTGTCCTGGAACACCATCTGGGCCTGGGCCCGGAAATCGCGCAGGGGCAGCGCCCGGCTGCCGATGCGTTCGCCGTCGAACAGCAGGTCGCCGGAATCGTGGCCGATCAGCCCCATGATGAGCCGGGCGGTGGTGGACTTGCCGCAGCCCGACTCTCCGACGACCCCGAGGGTCTCGCCCTTCAGGATCTCGAAGTCGACGCCGTCCACGGCGCGCACCACCGCTTTCGCGCCGCCGAACCCCTTCTTGATGGGGAAGTGCTTCACGAGGCGGTCGACGGTGAGGAGGGGCTGGGCCGGGCCGCCCCGGTCGCGGGCGATCGGAACGGTGGGCGCGCCGATGGGCATGCTCATGCCTTCACCTCCATGGCGGACCGCAGGCCGTCGGAGAACAGGTTGAACGAGATCGAGACGATGAAGATGGCGAGCCCCGGCAAGGCGGCGACCATCGGGTTCACGTAGATCGCCGTGCGCAGGGTGTTGAGCATCAGGCCCCATTCGGGCTCGGGCGGCTTCACGCCGAGGCCGAGGAAGGACAGGCCCGAGGCCAGGATCATCGACACGCTGATGAGGCTGGTGGCGTAGACGAAGATCGGCCCGAGCACGTTGCCGAGCACCTGCACCCGCAGGATCGTCAGGGTCGAGGCCCCCGAGAGGCGGGCCGCATCGACGTAGTCCCGGGCGCGGATCTGGGTGGTCACGCTCTCGGCCACCCGGGCGATCTGGGGCACGAACACGCAGGTCAGCGACACGATCGAGTTGACGATGCCCGCCCCCAGGGCGCCGGAGAGCGCGATGGCCAGCAGGACCGAGGGGAAGGCGAAGAACACGTCCACCGTGCGCATCAGCACGGTGTTGACCCAGCCGCCGACGTAGCCCGCCAGGATGCCGATGCCGGACCCGATGACGAAGGCGAGGATGACCGGCGTGACGCCGATGAACAGGGACAGGCGCCCGCCCATCATCAGGCGGCTCAGCATGTCGCGGCCGAGCTCGTCGGAGCCTAGGATGTAGGTCGCGTCGCCGATGGGCTTGAGGCGCCGCAGCAACGAGCCGCGATAGGGGTCCATCGGGGTGATCCAGGGCGACAGCACCGCGATGGCGATGATCGCGAGGATGACGCAGGCGGCCGCCATCGCCACGGGATCGCGCAGAAGCTTGTGGCCGACCTGCCCCCAGAACCCCCGGGAGGGCACGAAGGCGTCGGGCGCCGTCGGTGCCGGGGCGGCCCCGCCGGCGATGTCGAGGACGGGTGCCGCGGCCTGTGTCGCGTGTGCCATCAGCCCCTCTCGATGCGCGGGTCGAGCGCCGTCTGCACGACGTCGACGATGAGGTTGAGGGCGACGAAGAACATCGCCAGGACGAGGATCGAGCCCTGGAGCAGGGGCAGGTCGCGCTGGAAGATCGCGGCGTTGAGGAGGAAGCCGGTGCCGGGCCAGGCGAACACCGTCTCGATCAGGATCGAGCCGCCGAGCAGGTAGCCGAGCTGCAGGCCCATGATGGCCAGCGCCGTCGGGGCGGCGTTCTTGACAACGTGCCGGAACACGCCGAACTCGCTCATGCCCTTGGCGCGCAGCGCGCCGACGAAGTCCTGGGCCAGGATGTCGCCCACCAGCGCCCGGATGGTGCGGGCGATGACGCCCATGGGGATCACCGACATCGTGAGCGCGGGCAGGATGATGTAGCGCAGGTGGTCGAGATCGGGCCGCCAGTTGCCGGAGCCGTCCGGCCCGGCGCCGGTGGGTGGCAGCCAGCCGAGCTGGGCCGAGAACACGATGACCAGCACCATGCCGAGCCAGTAATGCGGCACGCTGACCCCGAAGACCGAGACGGCGGAAGCGAGCCGGTCGAGGATCGAGTTACGGAAGTAGCCGGCCACGAACCCGAACAGGCAGCCGAAGGTGAAGCCGATCAGCGTCGCCACGGAGGCCAGGATCAGGCTGTTGACCACCGCCCGGCCGACCTCCTGCACCACGGGGCGGCCCGTGGCGATGGAGATGCCGAGGTCGCCCTGGAGCACGTGCCAGAGCCAGATCACGTACTGCACCGGCAGCGGCTTGTCGTAGCCGTAGGCCGCCCGCATGGCGTCGATGGTCTCCTGCGTGGCGTCCACCGGGAGCACGGCGCTCAAGGGGTCGCCGGGGGCGAGGTGCACCAGCAGGAAGCAGACGACGCTGACGCCGAGGGCCACCGGCGTGACGGTCAGCAGGCGCTGGAGGATGAACTTCAGCATGATGCGAAGCCTCGGACCGCATCGTCACCCGGCGACCATGCGGCCAAGGTCTTCGATCGTGAGCACGAAGCACCACGGGGCTCCCTCTCCTGGGAGGAGAGGGATGGGGTGAGGTGTAGTCCATGTCCGGAGAGGTCACGCACCTCACCCTGTCCCTCTCCTTCCAGGAGAGGGGACCCACGCAGCCCGCGCGAAGTCTGAACACGACCACCGCGAGGGGGAGGGTTCGTGCGCGCGCATATCCGCATCACCCGCTCCGTCACTTGCCCATCGAGATCGGCGAGAAGTCCTGGAACCAGTTCTGCGCCTGCACGAAGCCCTTCACCTTGGGGCTCATGGCGCGCGGGTTGGTGTCGTGGGCCACCATCAGGAACAGGGCGTCGTTCACGTATTTCTCGTGGACCTTCTCCAGGACCTTGGTCTGCTCGGCCGGGTCGAAGGTGGTGCGGACCTGATCGAAGAGCTTGTCCATCTCGGGGTCGCAGTAATGGCCCCAGTTGGTGCCGTTGGGCGCGGCGAGGTTGCACTGGAGGTGCCGGATGAAGCCCGTGAAGGGGTCCTGGATGAAGTAGGAGAAGTTCATCCCCGTCGCCTTGCGCGACATGTCGGACTTGGCGCCCGCGCGCCACAGGTTGATGAGCGTGTTCCACTCGACCACCTCGAACTCGACCTTGATGCCGACATCCGCGAGGTTCTGCTGAATGAACTCGTTCATCGGCAGGGGCTGCATCTGGCCCGAGCCCGAGGGCGCGATCAGGATCTTGGTGACGATGGGCTTGTTGGGTCCGTAGCCGGCCTCCGCCAGCAGCTTCTTGGCGGCCTCGGGGTCGTAGGTCGGCTTGAAGGTCGGGTTGCCGAACCAGGCCGAGCCCGGCGGCATGAAGCCCTGCGCGGGGATCATCAGCCCGTTGAGCAACTCCTTCATGCCCTCGCGGTCCACCGCGAGGTTGGCCGCCTTGCGCACGCGGATGTCGTTCCAGGGCGAGCCCTCGGCGCGGGAGAGGTGCCAGGTCCAGTTGTGCGGGTAGGCGTTGGTGACGATGCCGAAGCCGGCCGCCTTGAGGGAGGCCACCGCATCCGGCGGGGGCGCCTCGATCCAGTCGACCTGGCCGGAGCGGAGCGCGGCCACGCGGGCATTGGCCTCGGGCAGCGGCACGAGCACGAGCTTGTCGAGCTTCGGCACCCGGGCCTTGTCCCAGTACGCGTTGTTGGGCGCCATCTCGGCGCGCTCGCGCGGGGCGAACAGGGTCAGCTTCCACGGGCCGGTACCGGCGGGCGTCTTGGCGAAGGCGTCCCAGCTCTTGCCGACCTTCTCCCACTGGCCGGGCGACGAGATCATGATCCAGGCGATCTGGTAGGGCAGCGTCGCGTCGGGGTTCTTGGTGATCACCTCGAGGGTCGTCGGATCGACGGCCCGGTAGCTCGCCACCGCGGGGATGCGCGAGCGCCCCTGGGCCGACTGGCGCGGGTCGAATTGCGGGGCGTCGGTCTTCAGGAGCTTGTCGAGGTTCCACACCACCGACTCGGCCGTGAAGGGCGAGCCGTCGTGGAAGGTCACGCCCTCGCGCAGCTTGAAGGTCCACCGGGTGTTGTCGGCGGGATCGACGGTCCAGCTCGTGGCGAGGCCCGGCACCAGCACGGAGGGCTTCGTGGCCGAGGACAGGTCCCAGTTGATGAGCCCGTCATAGACCGTGTAGCCCGTGAACCGCATGCCCTCGCCGCCATTGTCGGCCTGCCCCGTGGTGAGCGGGATGTCCGAGGCCGTCATGCCGATCTTGAGCACGCCCTGGGCGAAGGCGGCGGGCATCATCGCGCCCGACACCAGGGCGGCGGCGAGGAGGCGGCGGGTCGACCAACGCGAAACTGCAGTGAACATTCGGGACCGGGTTCCTCGTGAAGGGCGTTCGCCCTGACGAATCCGTGAATGCAATCCCCCGGCCAGATCGATCGTCCGTGCACACCGCCCCCCTGGACCGGCGTGGCGAAGCCCCCGCGCGGATCGCCTGTGGGCCCAAACGGGTTCTCGTTGCACATCTTATAGGCAGCCGGAGCCCGACCGCTGATACGCTCCCTCCCCCGCCGTCGACAGTGATGACGTTCTGGGCAATCGAGGCCCGCCTACGACCTCGGGCCGATCAGAACGAGAGCTTCAGGCCGCCCACGACGTTGCGTGGTGCCCCCGGCAGGATGGAGCCGGTGGTGGCGGAGAGGATCGCGGCGTCGTTCGGCAGGCCGGTCGCGCGGTTCAGGGCACTGGAGAGGGTCTGGGCCGAGGCCACGTAGGTTCTGTCGAGGAGGTTGCGCACCTCGACATACAGGCTGAGCCGCTTGGCGTAGCCGCCGGTGAGCGCCGTGACGTAGTGCAGGTTGGCGTTCAGGATCGCGTAGCCCGGAACCCGGACCTGGTTGCCGTTGTCGATGTAGATGCCGTCCTGGGCCACGGCTTCCACGAAGCCGCCGAGCCCGTCGAGGGCGCCGCCGACCTGATCGTAGCCGATCCGCGCCAGCAGCTGATGCGCCGGCACGCCCGGAATCGTCTTGCCGGCGCGGTCGACGCTGGCGGTGAGGGGGCCGGCGCTGAGCTGCTCCGCGAAGCGGGTGTAGATTTGGTCGTCGAACGTATAGGCGAGCACGCCGCGCCAGCCCGGCGCGAAGGCCCAGTCGGCCCCGACCTCGACGCCCCGGTGCTCGGAGGCCGGCACGTTGATGAAGGAACTCAGGCGCCCGCCCCCCGCGGATTGCGACACGAGTTCGTTGCGGAAGAACTCCCGGAAGGTCGTGACGCTGACGCGCAGGGTCTCGTCCGGGCTCCAGTCGGCCCCGAGGTCGAAGCCGAGGTTCTCCTGGGTCTGGAGCGCGGTGTTGTTGCCCGGCAGGCCGGAGGCGGTGACGAACAGCGTATTGCCGCTCGGCGTCGCGTAGCCGGTTGCGGCCCGGGCGCGGAACGCCCATTCGGCGCTCGGGCGGTACACCAGGGCGGCCTCCGGCGCGATGTTGTGAAAGTCGCGCCGGGCATCGGTCAGCGTGGTCGTCCGCCCGGCCTGCGCATAGGTGTAGGCGAGGTTGCGGCCCGTGATGGTGGTGGCGGTGGCGCTGAGGCCGAGCACCCCGGTCCATCGCTCCGAGAAGGCGATTTCGGTGCGAGCCCGGCCGCCGAAATTGGATTGTTCGCTGTGCTGCTCGCCGATGAGCGCGCCCAGCGCAGGCCCGGTGCCCAGCGCCCGGTTGAAGGTGGCGACGCGGGAATCGAGGGTCTCGCCGACGAGCGCCAGGTAGCCGACCGCCGGCAAGCCGAAGACGTCGCCGCGCCGGGTCAGGTCCGTGAGGGCTGAGAGGGAGGGGGCGGAGCCCAGGAAGGCCGCGGTGTAGAAGCGCTGGTCGAAATTGCGGTCGTCGAAGCCGACCTGCGCGCGCCAGGTCGTCTGCGCGTCGATGTCGTGCTCCAGGCGCGCCGCCACGACGGTGCGGGGGTCGTCGCGCCCGAAGGCGGCCTGCGCCGCCGTAACCGGCACGGTCGCCCCGAAGGCGCCGTTGCGGAAGACGTTCGTCAGGGTGCAGCCGGGGGCGGCCGTGGCGGCGGTGCCGCAGCCACGCTGGTAGGGGTTGATCCGGAACTGGTCGAGGGAGGCGCGCGCCGGCACATCGGTCCGGAGCGCGTTGTCGATCACTTTCAGGGTCAGGCGCGTGTCCGGGCTCGGCGTGTAGCTCGCCAGCAGGTTGATGAGTTGCGAGTCGTAGGCGCTGTTCCGTTGGAAGCCATCGGCGCGCACATCGCTCGCGAACAGGCTGACCTCGAACGGGCCGCTGACGCCGCCGACCGTGAAGTAGTTGCTGAGGTAGCCGAAGCTGCCCGCGTCGGTGCCGATCTCGTAGCCGTCGATCTCGCGCCCCGTGCGTGTGCGGAAGGCCAGCGCCCCGCCGGTGGCGTAGTTGCCGAACAGGGGCGATTGCGGCCCGCGGAACACGTCGACGCGGCCGTAGGCGCGCGGGTCCACGAGGTCGAAGCGCGAGACGCCGTCGGCCTGGGTCAGGACGAACCCGTCCTCCAGCACGACCATATTGCGCAGGACGGCCGTGGCCCGCGCGTTGTTGCCCCGGATCGAGACCACGACGTCCCGTCCGCCGTTACCCTGGCGCACGGTCACCCCGGGACTGTCGAGCAGGACCGCGCCGATGGTGGTGGCCGGCCGCTCCGCGATGGTGCCGGCGCGCCCGACCGTGTCGACCACCTGGCCGACCGGGTTCTCGATCACGCTCGGGGCCGAGCCCGGCGGCGCCGCGATCCCGAACGGCACCCCGGCCTGCGTGCCGCGCACGGAGATTTCGTCCAACGCGATGCCGCCGCCCGCCTCCTGGGCCGTCACGACGCCCGGACGCAGGGTGAGTCCGGTGTTCAGGACGGCGAGCGTCAGCGCCAGGCGCGCGCCGACCCTTGCTGCCACGCCCGGGCGCTGGCGGGCGGGCCGCCGTGCCGATCCAAGGGGTAGGCTGCGCTTCATCGAACAGCTCTCGCGGTGGCGCCGGGCCGGTGGGTCGCGTGCATCCGGCCCAGGCCGCTCAACCACCGGAAAGCGCTACGACATTTGCCCGGGCCCCTCCATCACGGGATCGCCAACGGGGCGCCGCGTGCGTGGAATCCCCGGCGCTGTGGCGCCCGGACGTCAGGCCGGGAGGTGCGCTGGCCGGGCGCGATCGAGCCGCGTCCGCCCAGGCCCTTCGCCCGGCGCCCTGTCTTCCTCACCCCAAAAGCCGTGCGCGAGCGCCGCCGCCAGCGCGCCCTGGCCAACCTCGTCGACCCCGCGGGCGCCGTTATCCTCGCCCGTGGGGTCGACGACGCGCTCGCGAAAGAACTGCTCCGCTCCGCCCGGGCTGCGGCCACCGCCTGAGCGCGGGTGCCTGTGCTCAGATGTAGGTCGAGGCGAGGGCCGGCGAGCCCTCCAGGGCGTGCCCGAGCTGTTCCAGCCCTTGGCCGATCTGGAGTCGCGTCGAGGGGCCGCCGAGGCAGAGGCGCACGGCCTCCGGCGGCGTCCCGGCCACGCAGAACGGGTCGCTCGCCACGACGCCGAGTCCGGCCGCCCGGCCCTGACTGGCGAAGGCCGAGCGGGTCCAGCCCTCCGGCAGGTCGATCCAGACGTGGAACCCGTTCGGATCGGCGGTGACGCGGGCCACCGGCAGGGTCTCGCTCACAAGGCGCTGGCGCGCCACCGACTCCGTCCGCACGAACTGCCCGATGGCCTCGGCCGTCCCGTCCATGATCCAGCGGGTCGCCAGGGCGGTGGAGATCGGAGAGGCCATCACGGTGGCGGCGCGCAGGGCATTCCCCAGCGGCAGGGCGGCGCGGGCGCTGGGGGCCACCAGGAAGGCGAGGCGCAGGCCCGCCCCCAGGCATTTGGCGAGGCCCGCCACGTAGTAGGTGATCTCCGGGGCCAGGGTCGCGAAGCTCGGGGGCGGGGCCGGGCACAGATGCGCGTAGGCATCGTCCTCGATGATCGCCACGGCGTAGCGGCGGGCCACCGCGATGACCGCCTCGCGGCGCGCGCGCGGCATCGTGGCCGTTGTGGGGTTCTGCAGCAGCGGGTTGAGGTAGATCGCCTTCGGGGCGACCCGGGTGCAGGCGGCCGCGAAGGCATCGGGATCGACCCCGTGCCGGTCCATCGGCAGGTCGACGAGGCGCAGCGAGAGGTGCGCGGCCAGCGCGCGGATCCCCGGATAGGTGATGCGCTCGGCGCAGATGGCGTCGCCGGGCCGGGCCACCTGTCCCAGGATGCTGGACAGGGCGCTGTGGGCGCCGGGGCAGATCAGCAGGCACGGGCGCGGCGCCGCCACGCCGCGCGCCGCCAGCCACCGGGTGGCGGCGTCCTTGTCCGCCTCCGTTCCGCCGAAGCCCTGGTAGCGCAGCAGGTTGGGCAGGTCGCCCGAGAGGTCCGCGAAGGAGGCCTGCATGCGTGCCAGCAGGGCGGGGTCGTCGGGCTCGGGCGGCAGGTTCATGGTGAAGTCGACGGGGGCCGCCCGGGTCGGCGCGGCCGTGCGCGGCGCGCGGACGGGCTCGACCACGAAGGTGCCCTGCCCCACGCGCCCTTCGACGAGGCCGCGCCGATGGGCCTCCACGTAGCCCCGCGAGACGGTGGTGAAGTTCAGGCCGATGCGGGCCGCCAGCGCCCGCTGGGTCGGCAGTCGTGTCCCGGCCCGCAGGCGGCCGGTGCGGATGTCCTCGGCCAGGGATTCCACAATGGCCTGGTAATGCGGCTTGCCCCAGCGCGCGAGATCCGGTGCCCACGCCCCGGAGACGCGGTCCACGGCGTCCGGCCCGTATTCCTGCCGCCCTGAGCCCATGCGCCCCGCTCCTCGCCCGCCGATCCGATCAAGTCCGGATTGTATGGCTCGCAATCCGCGTACCGGCCGGACCTCGTAGGCCGATATCGATCGTGCTCCGATCAATGCGATCAATGTTCGTTCAGTTCTGATGCAGCCTCTGCCGCGACGACAGGCAAAATGGCAAGTCGTTCGGCTGTCGACCATATCTCGTTTTCGCGCGCTATCCTGCCGATTGATGGAGTTATTGTATGCTTTTAGGAGGCGATCATTTCGGGGTCGACGGTTCGCATTGTCCTGGCACACGGATTGCCATGCTTTCGCCGTGACCGCCCCGCTCCCGATGCCGGCGGTCCCGTCCAGCGAGGAGCCGAATCCATGCCCGCCGTGAACCGCGAAGCCCACAAGAAGGGCGATTACTTCGTCGATTACGAGGAGAAGGTCTTCGAGGACGTGAAGGCGGAGCCGGGCCAGAAGGCGCTGGTCACCTTCCACACCGTGGCGTTCGAGGGCTCCATCGGCTTCGTCAATCTGCTCCAGGCCACCCGGCTGCAGCGCAAGGGGTTCGACACCACCGTCCTGCTCTACGGGCCGGGCGTCACCCTCGGCGTGCAGCGCGGGTTCCCGACCCTCGGCGACGAGGCCTTCCCCGGTCACCAGAACTTCAACAACCAGATCACCAAGTTCATGGCGGAAGGGGGCAAGGTCTATGCCTGCCGCTTCGCGCTCCAGGCCCTCTACGGCCACGGGGAGCCCTCGCTGATCGAGGGCATCCGCCCGATCGCCCCCACCGACGTCCTCGACTGCGTGCTCCTGCACAAGCGCGACAACGCGGTGATCATCGACACCTGGACCCTCTGAGGAGACCGCGGACCGCCGAGACACCGCGCTGGCGGATGCGGTGGTCCTCGCCCGCGCTTCACCCACGCTCGGGAGGCTCACCCCCTCCCCGGAGGTTCACCGATGCCCGAGAGCCGGATCGTGCGCGCCGCCGCCGTCCAGATCGCGCCGGACCTCGACCGGCCCGACGGCACCCTCGAGCGGGTGCTCAACGCCATCGACGCGGCGGCCGCCAAGGGCGCGCGGTTCATGGTCTTCCCCGAGACCTTCGTGCCGTACTACCCGTACTTCTCCTTCGTGCTGCCGCCCGCCCTCCAGGGGGCGGAGCACCTGCGCCTCTACGAGCGGGCCGTGACGGTGCCCGGCCCGGTGACGCAGGCGGTCTCGGCCGCCGCCCGCCGCCACGGCGCCGTCATCGTGCTCGGGGTCAACGAGCGCGACCACGGTTCGCTCTACAACGCGCAGCTCGTCTTCGACGCCGACGGCACGCTCAAGCTCAAACGGCGCAAGATCACGCCCACCTACCACGAGCGCATGGTTTGGGGTCAGGGCGACGGCGCCGGGCTCACGGTCGTCGAGACCGCAATCGGCCGGGTCGGGGCCCTGGCCTGCTGGGAGCACTACAACCCGCTCGCCCGCTACGCCCTGATGGCCCGGCACGAGGAGATCCACGCCGCCCAGTTCCCCGGTTCCCTGGTCGGCCAGATCTTCGCCGACCAGATGGAGGTGACGATCCGCCACCACGCCCTGGAGGCGGCCTGCTTCGTGGTCAACGCCACGGGCTGGCTCACCGACGAACAGGTGGCGCAGGTCTGCCCGGACGAGCGCCTGCGGGGCGCCTGCCGGGGCGGCAACTGCACCGCCATCGTCTCGCCGGAGGGCCGCCACCTCGCCGAGCCGCTCGGCCCGGGCGAGGGCATCCTCATCGCCGACATGGACCTCGCGCTCGTGACGAAGCGCAAGCGGATGATGGATTCCGTCGGCCACTACGCCCGCCCCGAGCTTCTCAGCCTCCTGCACGACGACCGCCCCGCCGCGCCGATCCGGCGACCGGCCTCCGCCCCGTTCGACTTCCGGAGCCCCGACCATGAGCCGCGCGATCCTGAGTCTGCCGCCCGCGACGCGTCTCCCCGCCCCGGCCCCGGTCACCGCCGGGATGCCGACGGAGCGCCTGATCAACGCCCTGCAATCCTTCGGGGTTAGGCTCTCGGATGCCCGCGCCGGCGTCGCCAGCCGACGCGGCGGCGCCGGTCCGTCCGACCACAAGGCCATGACCATCGCGGGCCGCACCGTGATGGTGCCGGTGCATACCGGGACCGCCTTCGAGTCGCCCTTCCTCGTGCGGCGCCCCGATCCGGACGGCGTCTGCGAGATCGAGCACGAGGGCGTGGTGATCGGGCGGGCGACCTTCCCGGGCAAGCCCCGCTTCTACGCGCTCTCGACCTTCGACGGCGTGCCGTACTCGAAGATCGCCGTGCTGCATGGGCGCGACGTCCTCGCCACCACCGTGCTGCAGACCTGTATCCGCTACCAGAGCCGGACGAAGACGTGCCAGTTCTGCGCCATCGGCCAGTCGCTGGCGGCCGGGCGCACGGTGGCCCGCAAGACGCCCGAGCAACTCGCCGAGGTCGCCCGCGCCGCCGTGCTGCTCGACGGCGTCAAGCACATGGTGATGACGACCGGCACGCCGAACGCCACCGACCGGGGCGCGGCGATCCTGTGCGAGAGCGCCTTCGCGGTGAAGGCGGCCGTGGACCTGCCCATCCAGGCCCAGTGCGAGCCCCCCGACGACGACCGCTGGTTCGCCCGCCTCAAGGCCTCCGGGGTCGACGCGCTCGGCATGCACCTGGAGGCGGTGACCCCCGAGGTTCGCGACCGGATCATGCCCGGCAAGGCGAGCGTGCCCCTGGCGCGCTACTACGACGCCTTCGCGGCCGCCGTGCCGGTCTTCGGCCGCGGCCAGGTCTCGACCTACATCCTCGCCGGCCTCGGCGATGTGCCGGAGGCGATCCTCGCCGTGGCCGAGCGCCTCGTCGGCATGGGCGTCTACCCCTTCGTGGTCCCCTTCGTGCCGATCTCCGGCACCCCGCTGGAGAGCCATCCGGCGCCCACGCCCGAATTCATGCACGCGGTGCTCCGGCCCCTGGCCGAACTGCTGGCCCGGGCGGGCCTCGTCTCCACCGACATCAAGGCGGGGTGCGGCCGCTGCGGCGCCTGCTCGGCCCTGTCGAGCTACGAGCGGGCCTCCGCATGATCTTCGATCCCGTGCCGCCTTACCGGCCGAGCCATTTCCGGGTCCGGTTCGCGACCAGCCCCTGGGAGCTGCGTGCCTGCGCGGCCCTGCGCCGTCAGGTCTTCTGCGTCGAGCAGGGCCTGTTCCGCACGGAGGCGGGCGGCCCCGGCGACGACCGGGATACGATCGACGCGCACGCCACCCCAATCTGCGCGCTCTCGACCCTCGCGGGCGAATCCGACGCGGTGGTCGGCACCGTGCGCATTCACGCCGTCGCCGAGGGGCCGGGCACGTGGTGGGGCTCGCGGCTCGCCGTCGCCCGGCCGTTCCGGGGCACCGCTTCCCTCGGGGCCGGCCTGATCCGCGTCGCCGTCTGCGCCGCCCATGCGCGGGGCTGCACGCGCTTCCTCGCACACGTGCAGGAACCGAACGTCGCCCTGTTCGAGGCCCTGCACTGGCACGCCCTCGCGCGCCTCGACCTGCACGGGCGCCCGCACCGCCTGATGCGGGCGGATCTCTCCGCCTACCCGCCCCTGCACGATCCCGGGCACGGGCTCGTCGCCCTGCCGAGGGCGGCGTGAGCGGGCTCCCCGACCTCGACGCCCTGGCGGAGGGCGTCCGGCGCGCGCGCGGGCTCGCCCACAAGCGCGACATCGACGCCGTGATGCGCCGCCTCGGCCTCGCCGGCCGGGGGGCGGCGATCCCGGTGGGGGACGATTGCGCCGCGATCCCCGACGGCGACGGCCACCTGCTCCTCGCCGTGGAGGGGTTCCTCGAGGGCTTCGTGGCGGCCGACCCCTACTTCGCGGGCTATTGCGGAATCATGGTCAACCTCAGCGACGTCGCCGCCATGGGCGGGCGCCCGATCGCGGTGGTGGACGCCCTGTGGGCGCGGGGGCAGGCGGAGGCCGATCCGGTCCTGGCGGGCCTGGCCGCGGCCGCCGAACTCTATGGCGTGCCGGTGGTGGGCGGCCACAGCAACACCCGTGCAGGGGCGCCGAACCTCGCGGTGGCGGTGCTGGGACGCGCCGGACCGCGCCTGCTCACCAGCTTCGACGCGGCGCCGGGGGACCGGCTCATCGCCGCCATCGACCTACGCGGGCGCTTCCGCGATCCGCATCCCTACTGGGACGCCTCCACCGGCGCGCCGGGGGAGCGCCTGCGCGGCGACCTCGACCTCCTGCCCGGCCTCGCCGAGGACGGCCTTTGCCGGGCCGCCAAGGACATCAGCATGGCGGGCCTCGTCGGCACGGCGCTGATGCTCCTCGAAGGCTCGCGCGCCGGCGGCTGGATCGACCCCGCCGCGATCCCGCGCCCCGAAGGGGTCGCCCTGGGGCGCTGGCTCGGCGCCTTCCCGAGCTTCGGCTTCCTCCTGGCGGCGGCACCCGCGCGGGTTCCCGCCATCCTCGCGCGCTTTGCCGGACGGGGCATCGCGGCGGCCGCCATCGGGGGCATCGACGCGAGCCGGGTCGCGCGCCTGCGCGACGCCTCCGGCGCGGAGGCGGTCGTGTGGGATTTCTCGGACGGTCCGCTGATCGGCTGCGGCGGGCCGGAGCGCGCCGCATGAGGCGCCTGCGCATCGCCCTCCTCACGCACTCGACCAACCCGCGCGGCGGCGTCGCCCATTGCCTCGCCCTCGGGGAAGCCCTCTGCGCCCTCGGCCACGAGGCGATGGTGCACGCCCCCGATCCGACCGGACGCGGCTTCTACCGGGCGGCCGCCTGCCCCGTGGTCTCGGTGGCCGCCGGGCCGGTGGCCGGCCGCACGGTCGACCTCGTCCGGACCCGGATCAACGACTACCTGCGCCATTTCGGATCGCCCGCGGCCTGCGACTTCGATCTGTTCCACGCCCATGACGGGATCGGCGGCAATGCGCTGGCGACCCTGCGGCATCGGCGTCAGATCTCCGGCTACGTGCGCACGGTCCATCACCGCGACAGCTTCGCGGACCCGGTGCTGGACGACTGGGAGGCGCGCTCGATCCAGGATGCGCAGGCCCTGCTCTGCGTCAGCCGCACCTGGGCCGAGCGGTTGGCGCGTGAGTTCGGCGCCTCCGCCCGGGTCGTGGGCAACGGCGTCGATCCCGCGATCTACCGCCCGGACTCCGACGCCACCGATGCGGGTGCGCGGGCGCGCTGGGGCCTCGGGGCCGGTCCGGTGGTGCTGAGCGTCGGCGGGTTCGAGGCGCGCAAGAACACCGCGACCCTGATCGAGGCCTTCGCGGCCTTCCGCGTGCGCCATCCGCAGGCGCAACTCCTCGTGGTCGGGGGCGCCTCGCTCCTCGACCACGCCGCCTACCGGGCCCGCTGCGTCGCCCTCCTGGCGGACAGAGGCCTGACGGTCGGCCCCGGCCGCCCCGTTGTCGAGACCGGCCCGGTCCCGCAGGGCGAGATGCCGGCCCTCTACCGCCTCGCCGACATGCTGGCCCTGCCCTCCTGGACGGAGGGGTTCGGCCTGTGCGTGCTGGAGGCGATGGCCTGCGGCACCCCCGCCATCGTCTCCGCCGGGCCGCCCTTCACCGAGTATCTCGGCGCCGGCGACGCGCTCTTCGTCGATCCGGCCGATCCGGACGGCCTTGCGCGCGCCATGGCGCGGGCCCTCGCGGCCCCTGTTCGCCGCCGCCTGCGCGCGGCCGGGGCCGTGGTGGCGCGGGCCCATTCCTGGGGCGCCTGCGCCGAGCGCCACCTGCCGACCTACGAAGCCTGCCTCCGTCCGGAGGCCTCCCTGACCGCCGAGGTCCACGATGCCTGAGATGCGCTTCCACGTCCGCTGGCCCGATGGCCGGCGCGAGGCCTGCTACTCGCCCTCCCTGGTGATCAAGGACTACCTCGCCCCGGGCGAGACCTACCCCCTCGACGACTTCGTCGCGAAGGCGCGCACGGCGCTGACCATCGCCAGCGAGCGCGTGCGGGAGAAGTACGGCTTCGCCTGCTCCTCGGCCCTGGACCAGTTGCAGCGGATCGAGGCCGCCGCTCTGGCGCAGGCTCCCGACGGAAGTGTCACCGTCGAGGCCTTCGAGCCCTGAGCCGACAATGCCACCAGAGGAAGCCACGTTCATGACCTCCACCACGCCCCACCTGCCCGTCGCGATCGTCGGCGGGGGCCAGGCCGGTCTCTCGGTGAGCTACCATCTCCAGCAGCGCGGCATCGACCACCTCGTCTTCGAGCGCGCGCGCGCGGTCCACGCCTGGTCGAGCCAGCGCTGGGACAGCTTCTGCCTCGTGACCCCGAACTGGCAGTGCGACCTGCCGGGCCACCCCTATGACGGGCCGGACCCGGACGGATTCATGAAGCGGGACGAGATCGTCGCCTACCTGCGGGCCTTCGTCGCCAAGGTGAACCCGCCGATCCGCGAGGAGGTCTCGGTCCTGCGCGTCGAATCGGCGGAAGGGGGCGGCTATCGGGTCCATACCTCCGCGGGCGACTACACCGCCGACGCCGTGGTGGTGGCCTCCGGCGGCTACCAGCGGCCGATCATGCCCCGCATGGCCGAGAAACTGCCCGGTTCGCTCGTACAGGTCCACGCGAACGCGTACCGGAACCCGGCCCAGTTGCCGGAAGGCGGCGTCCTCGTGGTCGGCTCGGGCCAGTCGGGGGCGCAGATCGCCGAGGATCTGCATCTGGCGGGCCGCCGGGTGCATCTGGCGGTGGGCGACGCGCCCCGCTGCGCCCGCTTCTACCGCGGTCGCGACGTCGTCGCCTGGCTCGCCGACATGGGCTACTACGAGATGTCGGTCGACCAGCACCCCTTACGCGACGGGGTCCGCGACAACACCAACCACTACGTCACGGGGCGTGACGGGGGACGCGACATCGACCTGCGCCGCTTCGCCCGCGAGGGGATGGCGCTCTACGGCGCATTGGAAGACTACGCGGACGGGACCTTGCGCTTCCGCGACGGCCTGAAGGCCGCCCTCGACGCGGCCGACCGGACCTACAACGGCATCAACGCGGCCATCGACCGGCACGTCGCCGAGAACGGGATTCCCGCCCCCGAGCAGGCCCCCTACCGGTCGGTCTGGGAGCCGGAGGCGCCGGTGACCCACCTCGAGCTCGCCGGATCGGGCATCGGCGCCATCGTCTGGTGCATCGGCTTCGCGCCGGATTTCGGCTGGCTCGACGCGCCGGTCTTCAACGGGGCGGGCCAACCCAAGCACCGGCGCGGCGTCACGGCTCAGGCGGGTCTCTACTTCATCGGACTGCCCTGGCTGCACACCTGGGGCTCGGGCCGCTTCGGTGCCGTGGGCCGCGACGCGGCCTACGTGGCCGCGGCGATCGAGACCCAACTGAGCGGGCCGTCGCTGGGCGAGGCCGCTGCGCAGCCGCACGGTACTGTCCCGGGCCACGGTGCGGGGCATGCGGCGGCCCATCCGTGAGCCGGCCCGGTTCCGGGGTCTCGGAACCGCGTCAGGTCTGGCGCGGGGCCTGCCAGCGCCGGAGGCTCCAGGCAGCCACTCGCTGGCCGCGCGGATGGTGTTCGAGGGCGCGCGGAGGCCCCTCCAGCAGGTCCAGGGGCGGCGGCTCCGGCCGTTCCGGCGGGATGATCTCCACACGGATCCTGCGCGGCGCCGCCCGCCGCGCCGGCCGGGCTTCCGGAAGGAACCAGAAGCCGCCGAAGCCGAACAGGCAGGTCGAGGCGATGCCGATCGCCGACCAGTTCGGTGCATCCTGGATCATCAGCACTACGAGTCCGGAAACGGCGCAGGCCGCGGCGAGACTCCTGTTCGTGATCCGATCCGAAGACATGCCCTACGGTCGGGGAACACCGTTTCCCATCTCGTGAAGACATCTCGTCAACTTGTCTGCACCCCCGGTTTGTTCACGGGTTCCGAAAATCGTCTTGGCAGCCAAGCCGAAAATGGTTCGCGTCCATCTCAGGGCGCACAGGCGGCGTCGCGCGAGCGGCAGCCCTCGCGCACGAAGCCGAAGGGATCGCCGGCTGAAGGTATCGGGCGCCCCTCAGGGCCGCTTGCCCAGGAAGTCGAGGACGCCGGCCCGGTGCCCCCGGTCGCCCACCGCCGTGCTGTGGTCGCGGTTGGGCAATTCGAGGGAAGTGGCGTTCGGCAGGAGGGCGGCCAGCGCCGGGCCTGAGCCCGAGACCGTGTCGAGGGTGCCGACCGTGACGAGGACCGGCATCTCGATCTGCGCGACCTCGGCCCGCGACAGGGCCTGGCGCGAGCCCCGCATGCAGGCGGCCAGCGCCCGCAGATCGCTCTTCGTCTGCTCCGCGAAGGTGCGGAAGGCGGCAGCCGTCGGGTTCGGCGCGGGGGCGCCGGGCTCCGCCTCCAGGGCCTCGGCGATGCCGTCGGGCAGGCCCCTGCCCTCGACGAGGTGCAGCCCGAGGCCCCCGAGCAGAACCGAGCGCACCCGCTCCGGTGCGTCGAGGGCGAGGAAGGCGGAGATGCGCGCGCCCATCGAGTAGCCCATCACGTCGGCCCGTTCGATGCCGAGATGGTCGAGGAGGCGGCGTGCGTCCTGCGCCATGATGTCGGAGCCGTAGGCGTCCGGATCGTAGAGCTTCTGGCTCTCGCCATGTCCCCGGTTGTCGAGGGCGACGACACGGTAGCCGGCCTGCGTCAGGGTCCGGACCCAGAGCGTGTTGACCCAGTTCACCGCGTGGTTGGAGGCGAAACCGTGGATCAGCAGGACCGGATCGCCCGATCCGCCCTCGGGGGCCGCGTCGATAAACGCGATGGCGACGCCGTCGGAATCGAAGGTCTGCATGGGCTCGGGCCTTATCGGTCTGGGCATGGTGCCTGCCTCATTGGACCGCGCGCCGCGCCGACGGAAGCCCCGCGGTGACGCGAGAGCACAAATGAAAGCGGCGGCAGGTTTCCCTGCCGCCGCTCGAAAGCGTCGCCGTTGTCGGACTGGATCAGAAGGTGATGCCGGTCTCGAGCATGTAGCGCTCCTGCGAGGTCTTCACGCCGTTGCGGCCGAAACCGGTGCCGACGTTGAACGCGCGGTCGACGGTGATGTCGTAGAGCTGCACGGTCGAGAACTCGCCGCGAACGAAGAAGCGGTCGAAGGTGAAGGTCGGGGTGACCGTGAACGACAGGGCGGAGCTGCCGGGTCCGTAGAG
>NZ_JAIEOF010000205.1 GCF_019750675.1 Methylobacterium sp. | reverse complement strand
GTGCCGCCGAGGCCCCGCAGGCCCGAGCCCGCGGCGACGATCGCCACGGAGAGGAGCACGCCGCGATCGGGGCCGAGGCGCCGGATGACCCAGGGCCCGAGGGTGCAGGCCAGCCCGATGCAGAGCACCGGCAGGGTGGTGAGAAAGGCGACACCCGCAGCGCTGAGTTCCGTCTCGACGCGAATGCGCTCCAGGAGCGGCCCGACCGTGGTCAGGGCCGGACGCATGTTGAAGGCGACCAGCATGATGCCGAGGCCGAGGAGGATCGGCCGGCGCGTCTGCGAGGGTATGGGTATCACGCGCTTCGCCGCCGTGCCGCGAGGGTCCAGAGCAGTGCGCCCGTCCAGGCCAGGGCGAAGGGAAGGTCTCCGAAGCGCGCGTAGGGCGTCCGGCCCGGGATGCGCGCCGGCAGGCCCGCATCCAGCACCCCCTCGACGCCGAGGGGCAGGCTCGCGGTGACGCGGCCATACGGGTCGACCACGGCGGAGATGCCGGTATTGGCGTCGCGCACCAGGGGCAGGCCCTCCTCGACGGCGCGCAGCCGCGCCTGCGCGAGGTGCTGGCGCGGCCCCGGCGTGTCACCGAACCAGGCGTCGTTGGTGAGATTGAGGATCAGCCCCGGCACGGGCGGCGGCCCGCTCGGCGTCGGGCCCGGCACGATGGCCCCGGGGAAGATCGCCTCGTAGCAGATCGTGGCCGCGATCGGCGGCAGTCCCGGCACCGTCATGATGCGCTGGGTCTCGCGGTTGCCCGCCGTGAACCCACCCGGAATGGACACGAACTGGCGGATGCGCAGGGCCCGCAGGGTCGCGTCGAGGGGACCCGGCAGGTACTCGCCGAAGGGCACGAGGTGGACCTTGTCGTAGACGTCGCCGAGCTTCGGCCCGGCCGTGATGGTCAGGATGCTGTTGAAGAAGCGCGGTGCCTCCCCCGGCACCGGCGTTTCCATGCGCGCCGCCCCGGTGATGAGTTGCTTGCCCGCCGGAAAGGCCGCGGCGATCCGGGCGAGCGATTCGGGATCGCGCTGAATCAGGAACGGGAAGGCCGATTCCGGCCAGATCACGTGGGTCACGTCGGCGATGCCGGTGCGGTCCGGCGCGGCGGCGCGGTCGCTGAGTTCGAGGTAGCGATCGAGGATGTCCTGCCGGTTCTCGGGGCGGAACTTGGCATCCTGATTGAGGTTCGGCTGCACGAGCCGCAGGCGAACCCCCGCCACGTTCGGCGTCGCACCGGCCGGCAGGCGCCAGGCTCCCAGGCCGCAAAGCACCGCGAGGGCCAGGGCGGCGAGGACAACGGGAGCGTAGCGGCCCCGCGCGGTGTCGGCCACCGCCAGCGTCGCGGGCGCGGCCGCGATGGCGATCGCCAGGAGGGTCAGGCCGTAGAGCCCGAACAAAGCCGCCCCCTGCATCGGCCAGAGATTCTGGCCGAGCGCCATGCCGAGGGTGTTCCAGGGAAAGCCGGTGAACAGGTGCCCGCGCAGCCACTCGCAGGCGGAGAGACCGACGCCGAGGGCGAGGATGCGGGTGGCTCCGCGCGTCCAAAGCAGGCGCGCGAGGGCGAAGCCGGCGGCGTAGAACAGCGCCAGCACGGCCGGCAGCCCGACGACGCCGAGGGGCAGAGCCCACAGGAACTCGTCCGCCTCCACGAGGAAGGCCGAGCCGAGCCACCACAGGCCGGCGGTGAGGTAGCCGAAGCCCCAGGCCCAGCCGATCAGGGCGGCGGCGCCGATCGCGCCGCGGTTCCCGCGCCGGCCGGTGGCGGCGCCGTCGAGCAGCCACACCGCGACGCCGAGGGAGACCACGAGGGCCGGGAACAGTCCGAAGGGGGGCATCGCCAGCGCGCCGAGGGCGCCGGCCGCCATCGCCACGGCGATGCGCCGCCAGCCGGCGGTGAGCATTACCCATTGCGCCAGGGACGCGAGCGGCCCCGTCGCGGGACCGCGCGCGGCGCGGTCCGCGAGGGTCTGGGTCATCGCGGGTCCGTCAAGGCGCGGGGGCTTCGGCGGAGGGCGTCGGCGGCGGCAGCGCCAACGGCACCACGGCGGTGATGCGGGCATCCCCGCGCTGCAGGCGCAGGCGCTTCACCCGGCGCGGATCGGCGTCCAGCACCTCGAATTCGAGGTTGCCCGGTCCGCTGATGAGTTCGCCGCGCGAGGGCACGCGACCCGCCAAGGTCACGATGAGGCCGCCGATCGTGTCGATCTCCTCGGCCATCTCACCCACGGCCGCCACGAGATCGACTCCGCTCGCCGCCGAGACCTCGGCAAGGCCCGCGCGGGCATCGGCGACGAACACCTCGCCCTCGCCTTCCACCCGCTGGACCAAGTGGCCTTCGGCCACGTCGTGCTCGTCCTCGATGTCGCCCACCACCATCTCGACGAGGTCCTCGATCGAGATCAGCCCGTCGGTACCGCCGTACTCGTCGATGACGAGGGCCATGTGGGTGCGCGTCGCCTGCATGCGCACGAGGAGGTCGATCGCCGGCATGGAAGGCGGGACGAACAGCACCGGCCGCTGGATGCGCGCCGCCGCGAGGGTGGCGGAGAGGTCGACATGGGCGAGGTTGAGGCTGCGCAGCGCCCGGGCGCCCCGGCGAGCCCGCGTCGGGGCCGGTGCCGAAGGGGGTGCCTCACCCTCCCCGGCCGCCCCGACGCGGCGGGCGCCGGCCTCGGCGCGGACGGCGATGTGATCGACGAAGTCGCGGATGTGAACCATGCCGCGCGGGTCGTCGAGAGTCTCGCCGTAGACCGGCAGCCGCGAGTGGCCGGCGGTGCGGAACAGCCGCATCAGGTCACCGAGGCTGGTGTCCATCGAGACGGCGACGATGTCGGCGCGCGGGATCATGACGTCGTCCACCCGCACCTTGTGCAGGCCGAGGACGTTCTTGAGCATGGCGCGCTCGAGGGGCGAGAAGGCGTTCTCGCCGGTATCGGGCTCGGCCAGCGCGCCCTCGATGTCGTCGCGCAGCGAATCGCGCGGTCGCAGATGGAAGACGTGCAGGAGGCGGTCGTACCAGGGCTCGCGGGCCTGCTCGCGGACCTGGGGCTCACCGTCACCGGAACTGGGCGCGGCCTGGGCCGCGCCGCGACTTCGATCGTTCGTCATGTCTCTCTGATCTGGGAATCGGAATGGGGTCGCCGCTCGGCCGGATCAGGCCTCGGCCGCGTAGGGGTCGGGCACGCCGAGGGTCCGGAGGGCCGCGATTTCGAGCGCCTCCATCGCGTCGGCCTCGGCCTCGCCGGTCTCGTGGTCCTGGCCGAGGAGATGAAGGGTGCCATGGACAACGAGATGCGCGAGGTGATCACTGAGCGGCTTCGACTGCTCGGCACTCTCGCGCAGCATTGTGTCATACGCAAGAACGACATCGCCGAGCGGCCGGGCCATGCCGGGCTGAAGCGGCTGCTCGGCCGCCGGAAACGACAGTACGTTCGTGGGCTTGTCCTTGCCGCGCCAAGTCCGGTTCAGGTCCTGGACTGTGGCGTCGTCCGCGAGCAGGACGCTGACTTCGAGGGTGCCCCGAGGCGAATCGGGTGCCACGGCGAGGCCGGCCTCGACGGCGCGAATCACGAAGGCCTCGAGGTCCGGCGCCACGCTCTCCCAGCGCGGATCCTCGATCGCCACGTCGATCTCGGCCTCGGCCGCCCGCACCGGGGCGCTCACGACAGGGGCCTGCGCCGGAGCGGCGGGCCGCGGTCCGCATCGGGTTCACCGTGCGAGGCCGCCTCGTAGGCGGTGACGATGCGGCGCACGAGGTCGTGGCGCACCACATCCACGTCGCGGAAGGTGACGCGGCCGATGCCCTCGACCCCGTCGAGGACGCGCACGGCCTCGACGAGCCCGGATTTCTGGCCCGGCGGCAGATCGATCTGGCTCGGATCGCCGGTGATGATCATGCGGGAGTTCTCCCCGAGCCGGGTGAGGAACATCTTCATCTGCATCGAGGTCGTGTTCTGGGCCTCGTCCAGGAGCACCACGGCGTTGGTGAGCGTGCGCCCGCGCATGAAGGCGAGCGGGGCGATCTCGATGATACCGGTCTGGAGGCTGCGGTCGACGTGGCGCGATTCCATGAAGTCGTAGAGCGCGTCGTAGATCGGGCGCAGATAGGGATCGACTTTCTCGCGCATGTCGCCGGGCAGGAAGCCAAGGCGCTCGCCGGCCTCCACGGCGGGGCGTGACAGGATCAGCCGCTCCACATGGCCCTGCTCCAGCAGGGAGACCGCGTGACCGACCGCAAGCCAGGTCTTGCCGGTGCCGGCCGGGCCTTCGGCGAAAACCAGCTCGTGGCTGCGCAGAGCCTTGATGTAGGAATCCTGCGCCGCGTTCCGCGCCCGCACGGCCCCGCGCTTTCGGGTGGCGATCTGGTCGAACACCGGCCGGTCCGGTTCTGCGCTGACCTCGGCGGCCGGGAACAGGTTGCCCTGCTGCGTCGTCTCCTGGATCGCCCCGTCGACGTCGCCGAGGGTGAGGGGCAGACCGCTCGCCCGTACCCGCGCATAGAGGCGCTCGAAGACCTTGCGGGCCTTCTCCGCCGCCTCGACGCCGCCCTTGACCACGAGGTGGTTGCCAAGCGCCGTCGCGGTGACGCCGAGGCGCCGCTCGATATGGGCGACGTTCTGGTCGTACTGCCCGAAGACCAGGCTGGCGAGGCGATTGTCGTCGAAGGTGAGGGAAACCTCCTCGGTCTCGATCAGTCCCCCGGCGCGCGCCGCCGGGCCGCGCCCGCGCAAGGGCCCGCCGCGTCCACTCGACCCTTCAGATCCCGGCACGCCATTGTCCTTCATTCGCTCATCACGCTCGCGGCCGGCACGCGGCCTGCGCCCGGAGAAGGTGCTGAGATCGGAATTCGTTGCGCGCCGTCCAGTCGCCACCCGGCGCGGCGTATCGCCCGGCCCGCACGGAGCACGGGCTCACGCGGCCGCCGCATCGGCGATTTCGCCCGGGTGCGCGGCCTCGCCGAACAGGCTGTTCGAGCCGGCGCGCACGACGCGCACCGGCACCAGGGTGCCGATGGTCGAGGCGGGCGCGTCGAACTGCACCGGCAGGAGGTGCGGCGTCTTGCCCGCGACCTGGCCGGGATGCCGCCCGGCCTTCTCCACCAGGACTTCCACCACCGTACCGACGGCGGACGCGTTGAAGGCGTGGCGCTGCGCGTCGAGGAGGGCCTGAAGGGCCGCGAGGCGCTCGGACTTCACCGCCTCCGGCACCGCGTCGGCGCTCTCGGCCGCCGGGGTGCCGGGGCGGGGGCTGTACTTGAACGAGTAGGCGCTGGCGAAGCCGATGTCGCGCACGAGCCGCATCGTGTCCGCGAACTCCGCGTCGGTCTCCCCCGGGAACCCGACGATGAAATCCGACGACAGGGCGATGTCGGGCCGGGCCGCGCGCACCCGCTCGATGATCCGCCGATAGGCGTCGCCGGTATGCTTCCGGTTCATCGCCTTCAGGACGCGGTCCGAGCCGGACTGCACAGGCAGGTGCAGGTAGGGCATCAGCGCCGGGATCGTGCCATGGGCCGCGATGAGGTCGTCGTCCATGTCGTTGGGGTGGCTGGTGGTATAGCGCAGGCGCAGGATGCCCGGCAGGCGCTCGAGTTCGCGCATCAGCGCCGGCAGGCTGGCGCTGGCGCCCTCACGCCCGAGGCCGTGATAGGCGTTCACGTTCTGGCCGATCAGGGTGATCTCGCGGACCCCGCCACGGACCAGCTTCTCCGCTTCCGCTAGGATCGCGTCCACCGAGCGCGAGACCTCCGCGCCGCGGGTATAGGGCACGACACAGAAGGCGCAGAACTTGTCGCAGCCCTCCTGTACGGTGAGGAAGGCCGTGACCCCGTGGGTGCGCCGCGCCGGCAGGTGGTCGAACTTGTCCTCCACCGGAAACTCGGTGTCGACCACGCGCTTGGTGGCCGAGCGGGCGAGCAGGTCCGGCAGGCGGTGATAGTTCTGGGGACCGACCACCACGTCGACGGTCGGCGCCCGCGCCAGGATCTCGGCCCCCTCGGCCTGGGCGACGCAACCCGCCACCACGATCCGGGTGTCGAGGCCGGCCTCCGCCCGCTCACCCTTGAGAACGCGCAGGCGACCGAGTTCGGAATAGACCTTGTCGGCGGCCTTCTCGCGGATGTGGCAGGTGTTGAGGATGACGACGTCCGCCTCCTCCACCGCCTCGGTCGCCGCGTAGCCCTCGGCGCCCAGCACGTCCGCCATCCGGGCGGCGTCGTAGGCGTTCATCTGGCAGCCGTAGGATTTGACGTAGGCTTTCTTCAACAGTCCGGTTCCGCAGGTGGGGCAACGCGCACGCCCTTAGCACGGATCGGCGATCGCGTCGCCATGACCTAACCCGCGGGCAGGCCCGCCTCCGGCACGGAGGCCGCATCCTGGGCGCGCGCGCGCCGCCGGCCACTCCAGACCGGCCCGATCGGCGGCCGCCCCGTCGTCCCCCGCTGCACGGCCTCGCGCACGCAGGCCTCGGCGAGCGCCGTGGCGCGCTTGCGGTCGGTGCCGGCCTCGACGGCGATCGGCGCGCCCCAGACCACGTGGATGTCGAGGGGCCCGCCCGCCAGGAAGGCGGCGAGGTGGGGGGCCAGATCCATGTCGCCGTACCAGGCCACCTCCGGCCGCTCGGTCCGCGTCACGGGAAGGCCGTTGCGGCGCGGATAGGTGATCGCGAGGGGCTGCAGGCGGATGCGATCCGGTCCGCCCCCCTCCCCCGCCAGGGCCGCGCGGGCGGCGCCGACCAGCGAGGAGCGGAAGGGCAGCAGCCGGGTGCCGTCCCCCGTGGTGCCCTCTGCGAAGAGCACGATCAGATCGCCCTGGGACAGGCGCTGGGCCACCGCGGCGTTGACGTTGGCCGTGTCGGCCCGGCGCGCCCGGTCGATGAAGACCGTGCGCTGGAGGCGCGCCAGGGTGCCGACCACCGGCCAGCCGGCGATCTCCGACTTCGCCACGAAGGAGAGCGGCCGCAGGGAGCCCAGCACGATGATGTCGAGCCAGGAAACGTGATTCGAGAGCACCAGGGCCGGCTCCCCGGCCTCCGGCGGCGTCCCGCTCTGGCTCACGCGCAGGCCGAACAGCCCGACGAAGACGCGGTGGAACAGCACCGGCGTCCAGGAAGCGATGCGCCCGCGTCCGAAGCGCAGGCTCAGCAGGTGCGGCCCGACGACGACGAGGAAGGCGAGCGCGCAGAGAATCAGGCGCAAGATCGTCCCGAGGCGGGTCATCGGCGGGTCATCGACGCTTGGGCCTCAGCCGCACCGGCTCACGCCAGCACCGCCGTCATGGTCAGCGCGGTCGCCCGGGAGCCGTCCGCGCGGGCATAATAGCCCGTGCGCTCGCCCACCTGCCGGAAGCCGTGGCGGGCGTAGAGCTTCTGGGCCGGCAGGTTGCCCTGATCGACCTCGAGATGCACCGTGCGGATACCCGCCTGGACGAGGTGTTCCAGGTGCGCCGAGACGAGCTTGTGCGAGAGGCCGCCGCCGCGCGCGTTCGGGGCGAGCACCACCGTGAGGATCTCGGCCTCGTCCGCCGCCTTGCGCGAGAGCACGAAGCCCTGGATCGCGCCGTTCTTCCACAGAGCGTGCGCCTCGGTGGAGCGCTCGCACAGCATGCGTTCGAATTCGTGGGCGTCCCAGGGGCGGGCGAAGGCCGTGGCGTGGATGCGCGCCAGGGCCCGCGCCTGCCCGGAATCGCGCAGCAGCGTCACGTAGGGCGCGGTGCCCCAGGCCTCCCACCAGGCGGACCAGACCTCGAACGGCCAGAACGGCGTCAGCGGACGGGTCATCGGCGGGCGAGCCTCGCGTGATCCTGCGGCTGGGCGTCGGGGCCGCGCAGGTAGAGGGGACGGGCAAGGGCCTGGGCCGGGTCGGCGAGCATGCCGAGGGAGGCGATCCAGGCGATCTCGGCGGCACCGGTGCCGGCGACCTCGACGGTCAGGCCGCGCGCCTTCAACGCGGTGGCGATGGCCGGCGCACCGGAGCCCACCAGGGTCACGGTGCCGTCGAGCATCGCGGCGGCCTCCGCGACGGGCACGTGGCTCGGGGGCACCACGATGCCGTCGGTCATGCTCATGGCCTGGAGGTAGACGGCGCCGTGGCGGGCATCGATGGCGGCGGCGATGAGGCCTTCGCCGTTGAGGGCGAGGAGCGGGGCGAGGAGCGCCGAGAGGGTGGTGACGCCGACCACCGGGATTCCGGTGGCGAGCCCGATGGCGCGGGCCGCCGAGAGGCCGACGCGCAAGCCCGTATAGCTGCCCGGACCCACCGTGACGGCGACCCGGTCCAGCGCCTCGAAGCCCCCCGTGACCCGCGACACCACGCGCTCGATCATCGGCAGCAGGGCCTCCGCGTGCCCACGCCCAAGGATCATCGACTCGTGCGCGAGGAGATCGTCGGTGGCATCCGAGGCGATGCAGACGGAACAGGCGTCGAGCGCCGTGTCGATGGCGAGGATACGCAAACTCACTCCCGGTCGTGCGGCACCCCCGGGCGCGCAGGCCCCCCGGGAGGGCGTCAGCCTAGGACAAAAATGGCCGCTCCGTCAGGGCGGAGCAGCCATCGTGGAGAAATTCGGGCGGCCCTGTTGCGGGATTGCGTCAAGCCGTCCTCAACAAGGCTCTCTGAAATGGAGGCAATGCCTCAGATCGCCTGAACTTCGCGGATCTCCGGCAGGAAGTGACGGAACAGGTTCTGCACGCCGTGGCGCAGGGTGGCGGTGGAGGACGGGCAGCCCGAGCAGGCGCCCTTCATCTCCAGGTAGACCACGCCTTCCTTGTAGCCCCGGAAGGTGATGTCCCCGCCGTCGCCGGCCACCGCCGGGCGCACGCGGGTCTCGAGCAGGTCCTTGATGGTCTCGACCGTCTCGATGTCGGCCGGATCGAAGAACTCCTCGGCGTCCTCGCTGCCGGCGACATGGCCTTCGGCCAGCACCGGGGCGCCGGACTGGAAATGCTCCATGATGGCGCCGAGCACCGCCGGCTTCACCTGCGGCCAGAGGTTGTCGTCCTCGGCCTTGGTGACGGAGATGAAATCGTGCCCGAGATAGACGCCGCTGACGCCGGCCACGTCGAACAGCCGGCTTGCGAGCGGCGAGCGGGCGGCGGAATCGGCGTCGCGGGCCTCGAAGGTGCCCTCGGACAGGACCACGCGGCCGGGCAGGAACTTCAGGGTCGCGGGGTTCGGAGTGGCTTCGGTCTGAATGAACATGGTGACGAAAAATCCTCGTCCGCTGCGCCGGTTCAAGGCCGGCCGGGAATGACGCCGGGATGCCCCGTCGCCCCTCTCCATGTGGACCGGGGCGGCGGTTTTCTCAACCGCGCGGGGGTCGCGGAACGCTGCCAAAAAACACCGGGCCCCGATTGGACAACCGGCAGCACCTCGTGTAAGGCCCGCCTCAATTCAAAACAGGATGCCGAAATCCTGACGCACGCGATCCCATCCGGGGATCTCGGGCGCGCACCGGCAGGACGTATACTATGAACATCATCCAGCAGCTCGAGCAGGAGCAGATCGCTTCGCTCGGCAAGACCATCCCCGATTTCCAGCCCGGCGACACCGTCACGGTGAACGTGAAGGTCAAGGAAGGCGAGCGCACCCGCGTGCAGGCTTATGAGGGCGTCTGCATCGGCCGGTCCGGCGGTGGCCTCAACGAGAGCTTCACCGTCCGCAAGATCTCCTACGGCGAGGGTGTCGAGCGCGTGTTCCCGCTCTACTCGCCGCTGATCGACTCGATCGCCGTCGTCCGTCGCGGCAAGGTGCGTCGCGCCAAGCTGTACTACCTGCGCGACCGTCGCGGTAAGTCCGCCCGTATCGTCGAGCGCGCCGATCGCCCCGCCGAGAAGGCCGCCAAGGCCGACGCCTCGAAGGCGAACAAGGACGCTCGCAAGGCCGAGAAGGCCGCCAAGAGCGCCGCGAAGACCGCCGCCGCCGAGTAATTTCTCCGGAGGCCCGGACGCGGTTCTCCGCGTCCGGGACGTCTGGTTTCTCCAGCCCATCCGGAAAACCGGATGGGCTTTTTGTTTGCCAACGGGCACGGGCGGAGCGACGCCCGAGCGGGTCCGCAAAACGCAAGAAGCCCCGCAGGGTCGTGGACCCTGCGGGGCTTCTTCGTGATCCGACCGAGGGATTACTCGGCGGCGATGCTGTGGGCCTGGCTGCCGTCGGTGTAGGTCTCGGCCCGGAGGCGCTTGCCCGGAGCTGCGCGGCCCGGGAGCGGCGGCAGGGCGCGCGCCTTCTCCAGATCGATGCCCGCACCCTCGGCGACGCGGCGGCCGTAATCCTCATCCGCGTGGAGGAAGTGCCAGACCATCCGCAGCTGGATGGCTTCCGGGCACTGCTTCATGTCGCCGACGAGGTTGGCGATCAGGTCGTCGCGCTCCCAATCCTGGAACGAGCGGTAGCGCACGCCGGCCTGGGTGTAGTCGTCCTCGGTGCGCGAGGTCTGGTAGCGGCCGAGATTGCCTTCGACCGGCTGGTGGTACTCCTTGGCCGGCTTGGGGGCCTCGCGCAGGCCTTCGGCGAGCGTCGAAGGCTCGTAGTTGATGTGGCGGTTCGGGCCGGTGCCGTCGACGCTATAGGTCATCTGCCCGTCGCGCTGGTTCGAATAGACCTTCACGCCCGGCTGCGGCGCGTTGATCGGCAGTTGCAGGTAATTGGCGCCGACGCGGTAACGCTGCGTGTCCGAGTAGGACAGCGTACGCCCCTGGAGCATCTTGTCGTCCGAGAAGTCGATGCCGTCCACGAGGACGCCGGTCCCGAAGGCCGACTGCTCGACTTCGGCGAAGAAATTGTCCGGCACCCGGTCCAGAACCATGCGGCCGACGGGCAGCAGGGGGAAGTCCTCGACCGGCCACAGCTTGGTGTCGTCGAGGGGATCGAACGACAGGTGGTCGTTCGGGCCATCGGGCATGATCTGCACGCAGAACTCCCACTCGGGGAAGTTGCCGGCCTTGATGTTGTCGTAGAGGTCGCGCGTCGCATGGCCGACATCCTTGGCCTGGATCTCGGAGGCTTGCGCCGAAGTCAGGTTGCGGATGCCCTGCTTAGGCTCCCAGTGGAACTTGCAGAGCACGGCCTCGCCCTGGTCGTTGACCAGCTTGTAGGTGTTGACGCCCGAGCCCTCCATCTCGCGATAGTTGGCGGGGATGCCCCAGGGCGACTTCAGGTGCGTCACCATGTGGATGGCTTCGGGGTGCTGAGCCACGAAGTCGAAGAAGCGCCACGCCTCCTGGCGGTTCGTCACCGGGTCCGGCTTGAACGCGTGGATCATGTCGGGGAACTTGATCGCGTCGCGGATGAAGAAGACCTTGAGGTTGTTGCCGACCAGGTCCCAGTTGCCGTCGACGGTCTTGAACTTCACCGCGAAGCCGCGCGGGTCGCGCTCGGTCTCCGGGCTCTCCTTGGCGCCGGCCACGGTGGAGAAGCGCACGAACATCGGGGTCTTCACGCCGGTCTCGTTCAGGACGCGGGCGCGGGTGTACTTGGACGCCGGCTCGTTGCCGATCTTGCCGTAGGCCTCGAAGTAGCCGTGCGCACCGGCGCCGCGGGCATGCACCACGCGCTCGGGAATCCGCTCACGGTCGAAATGGGTGATCTTCTCGATGAACTGGTAGTTCTCGAGGGTCGCGGGGCCGCGCTCGCCAACCGTGCGGGTGCTCTGGTTGTCGCGAACCGGGTGGCCCTGGCGGGTGGTGAGAATCGGGCGCTGATCGCTCATGCGGTGCTCTCTCGCTCGGATAGGGCCGACGCGGCGGTGGCCGCATCCAGACCCTGTCCCTGAAAACCTGGAATGGTTCTGAGACAGGCTTATGGCCCGCCCCACATCATTTGACCAATGCATCGTTGCGAATATGATGATAGGCATTGCCTATGAACCTGTCCGGCCTGTCCCTGCGCGATCTCGAATACGTCGTCGCCGTCGCCGAGGAGATGCATTTCGGCCGAGCGGCCGAGCGCTGCAACGTCAGTCAGCCGACCCTCAGCGTCCAGGTCCGCAAGTTGGAGGACCTCCTCGGGATCGCCCTGTTCGAGCGCGGCAACCGGCGGGTGATGCTGACGCCGGCGGGGCAGACAATCGTGCGCCAGGCCCGGGTCGTGATGGCCGAGGCCCAGCGCCTCCTCGTGTTGGCGAGCGAGGGGCGCGGCGCCCCCCTCACCGGCCGCCTCGTCCTGGCGGCGATCCAGACCCTCGGGCCCTACCTGTTTCCGCTGATCCTGCGCACCCTGCGCCAGGAGTTCCCGCTCCTCGCCCTCGCGCTCAGCGAGGCGCGCACGGCCGAAATCCTCGAGGGTCTGCGCAACGGGCGCATCGATGCCGCGCTCGTGTCCCTGCCGGTCCCGGCCTCGGGCCTGACCGTCTCGCCCCTCTTCGTCGAGCCGTTCCTGCTCGCCTGCCCGGCCGAGCACCCGCTGGCGCGAGGCGGGGCGCTGCGGGCCACAGACATCGCCGGCCCCGATCTCCTCCTCCTCGACGAGGGTAATTGCCTGCGCGACCAGACCGTGGCCGCCTGCGGGGCCGGCTCGGCCGCCGGGCGCCACGCCACCAGCCTGGAGACCCTGCGCTCGATGGTGGCGGCGGGGGCGGGCTACACGCTGCTCCCGGCCCTTGCGGTGCCCGCCGGACCCGATCCCAGCGGCCTCACGGTGACCCGCAGCTTCGACGTCGACGGCCCCGGCCGCACCGTGGCGCTGGCCTGGCGCACCAGCGATCCCCGCGCCGACGGCCTCGCGCATCTCGCCGCGTTCTTCCGCGCCCACGCCCCGGCGGGCACCACCGCCTGCCGGGACGACGGCATGCCGCGTCGGCGCGCGGGGCGCCGTGACAGCGTGGCCGATCCGGTGTAGCGCCCGGCGCGACGGGCCGTTCCCGCCCGCCCTTTCCCCGGCATTCCCGTGCTCTCACTGCGCTTCCTCGGCCGTTGGGCGGCTCTCCTCGGCGCCTCCGGCCTCCTGGCCTACGGGCTCGATCACGCGCATTTCCCGGCCGCCCTCCTGCTCGGACCGATGGTGGCGGCCATCGCCTTCGGGGTCGGCGGCGCCAATCTGTCCGTGCCGAAATTCGGCTTCCAGGCGGCGCAGGCGATGATCGGCTGCCTCGTCGCCCACACCGTCACGGGCGAGATCGTCGGCACCGTGATGGATGACGGCTTCCTCATCCTCGCCGTCGTGCTCGTCACCGTCCTCGTCGGCGCCGCCGTAGGCTGGGCCCTGACCCGCCTGCGCATCCTGCCGGGGTCCACCGCCGCCTGGGGCTCGTCGCCCGGCGGGGCGGCCGCCATGGTGGCGATGTCGGAGGAGTACGGCGCCGACCCCCGCCTCGTCGCCTTCATGCAATACGTGCGCGTGGTGGCGGTGGTGCTCTCGGCCTCCATCATGGCGCGGCTGCTCACCGACGTCTCCAACGTGGTCCCGGCCTCCGATCCCATCACGACAGCGCCCCTCGCGCTCCTGGCGACCCTCGCGGTCGCCGCCTGCGGCGCCGGGCTGGCCAAGCTCCTGCGGCTGCCGGCCTTCGCGCTGACCGGGCCGATGCTGCTCGGGGCGGCGCTCCACGCCTCCGGCCTCGTCTCGATGGCGCTGCCGATGCCGGTCCTCGACCTCGCCTACGCCACCATCGGCTGGTATGTCGGCCTGCGCTTCCGCCGCGAGACCCTGCGCGAGACGCTCGGTGCCATGCCGGGCATCGTTGTCGCCACCCTCGGGGTCATCGCCCTGTGCGGCGGCTGGGCCTACGGCCTGACCTTCCTGCTCCCCATCGACTTCCTCACCGCCTACCTCGCGACGAGTCCGGGCGGGCTCGATTCGGTGGCGATCATCGCGGTCGGGTCCAAGGTCGACGTGTCCTTCGTCCTCGCGGTGCAGACGCTGCGGCTGTTCGTGGTGCTGGTGACCGGTCCCATCGTGGCGAAATGGATCGCCCGCGGCGTCCCGGCCGGTTCGTGACATGCACGCCCTCTACCTCGCCTTCCTGAATTCCTGGCGCGGCCTGGTGCACGGCGCCCGGACCGAACGGGCGGTGCGCCTCGAACTCGCGCTCCTCCTCCTCGGCCTGCCCCTGGCGCTCGTGCTGGGCTCCAGCCTCTGGGTCCGGGTGGCGCTGGTGGCGACTCTGCTGCTGATGCTCGCGGTCGAATTCCTGAACACGGCGGTGGAGAAGCTCTGCGACCACCTCCATCCGGGCCACCACCCGAAGATCGGCATCGTCAAGGACCTCGCCTCCGCCGGCACCTTCTCGGCGCAGGGCATCGCGGCCCTGATCTGGATCGCGGCGCTGATCGAGCGGCTGTCGGTTCATCCCTGATCGGCTCTGCAAAAGCGCTGAGCAGAACAGAAAAAGACCTGCGCAAAAAAAGGCGAAGGGTTGCGCGGTGACGTTTCGGGCGCCGTGCCCTGGACAGGGAGGACGCGGTCCTCCAACCCTGCGGGCCCGGTCGATCCACGATGGAACGACCTGAGTCAACCGAGGTGCGTTCATGGCGGTCGCCACAATCCTGAGACGAACACTGTTCGGCCTCAGTGCTCTACTTCTTCTCATGCCTCCCGCAGGTGCGGCCGACCTGCCGAAGATCGCCGTGATCGCGACCGGCGGCACCATCGCGATGAAGCTCGACCCCACCACCCATGCGCCGGTGCCGGCCCTCTCGGGCGAGGATCTCGTCGCGGCGGTGCCGAAGCTCAAGGACATCGCGACGATCGCCGTGACGGAGTTCAGCAACGTCCCCAGCGACTACATGGGACCGGACCGCTGGCCGGGCCTGTCACGAAAGGTCGACGAGATCCTGGCCGATCCCGCGATCCGCGGCGCCATCGTCCTGCACGGCACCGATACCCTCGATCAGACCGCCTACTTCCTCGACCTCACCGTGAAGAGCGACAAGCCGATCGTGCTGGTCGGCGCGCAGCGCAACGCCTCCGACTGGGATTCGGACGGGTCCCGCAACCTTCTGAACGCGGCCCGGCAGATCCTCGCCGACGGTGCGACCGGCATGGGCGTCACGGTGACGCTCAACCACCACATCAACGCCGCCCGCGAGGTGCGCAAGACGCATACGAGCAACGTCGAGACCTTCAATTCCGGCGATGCGGGCTTCCTCGGCTACGTCGACGAGGATCGGGTGGTGTTCAGCCGCAAGTCCCTGCGCCGGCAGACGCTGCCCCTGCCCGACCGGATGCCCCGGGTCGACCTGGTGGCGATGTATGCGGGTGCCGACGGCAGCCAGGTCCGCCACGCGGCCGAGACCGGCGCGGAGGCCATCGTTGTCGAGGCCTATGGCTGGGGCAACATGAACGCCGAGATGCACGACGCGATCGCGGAGGTCATCGGCAAGGGCGTGCCGGTCGTCGTGGCCACGAAGGTCTATAACGGGCGCGCCCTGCCGGTGTACGGCTTCAAGGGCGGCGGCAACACGCTGCTGAAGGCCGGCGCCGTCTTCGCGGACGACCTGACGCCGGACAAGGCGCGGATCCTGACCCTGATCGCGCTCCCGAAGACCAAGGATCGCGCGGCGCTGCAGGCCCTGTTCGACAAGTAGCGGCCAGATATCCGCGACGGACGGCCCCCGCGCCGCCGTCGCCGGACGGGGCCGGGCCGGCGGCCCGCGACAGCGCCTCGCTCGCTTCTCGCGCGCCAAGCGCCTATGTGCGGAGCGAATCTCACCGCGCCGCACCACCGCCGGAGCCCGTGTCTCCTTGACCGACTACATCCGCAAGATCCTCACCGCCCGCGTCTACGACGTCGCCATCGAGAGCCCGCTCGACCCGATGCCGCGCATGTCGGCGCGCCTCGCCCGTCCGGTGCTCCTGAAGCGCGAGGACCTGCAGCCGGTCTTCTCGTTCAAGCTGCGCGGCGCCTACAACAAGATGTCGGGCCTCCCCCCGGAGCTGCTGGCGAAGGGCGTCGTCTGCGCCTCGGCCGGCAACCACGCGCAGGGGGTGGCGCTCGCCGCCGCCCGCCTCAACGTGCGCGCGGTGATCGTGATGCCGCGCACCACCCCGGCGATCAAGGTCGATGCCTGCCGGGCGCGGGGCGCCGAGGTCATCCTGTTCGGCGACGCCTTCGACGAGGCCCTGGGCCATGCACGAGAACTCGAGGCGCGCGACGGCCTGACCTTCCTGCATCCCTTCGACGATCCGGACGTGATCGCCGGCCAGGGCACCATCGGGATGGAGATCCTGACCCAGCATTCCGGGCCGATCGAGGCGATCTTCGTCCCCATCGGCGGTGGTGGGCTCGCGGCCGGCATCGCCACCTTCGTCAAGTACCTCCGGCCCGAGACCAAGGTCATCGGCGTCGAGCCCGACGACGCCGCCTGCATGGCCGCGGCCCTGGCGGCGGGCGAGCGCGTCGTGCTCCCGACCGTGGGGCTCTTCGCCGACGGCGTCGCCGTGCGGGAAGCGGGTGCGGAGACCTTCCGGCTCTGCCGCGAATTCCTCGACGAGGTCATCACCGTCGACACCGACGCCATGTGCGCGGCGGTCAAGGACATTTTCGACGACACCCGCGCCATCTCGGAGCCCTCCGGCGCCCTGGCGCTCGCCGGCGCCAAGGCCTACGCGGCCCGCCAGGAGAACGGCACCGGCACGCTGGTGGCGATCTCCAGCGGGGCGAATCTCAACTTCGACCGCCTGCGCCATATCGCCGAGCGCGCCGAGATCGGCGAGCAGCGCGAGGTTCTCCTTGGCGTCACCATTCCGGAGCGGCCGGGCGCCTACCGCGCCTTCATCCAGACCCTCGGGCCCCGGGCGATCACCGAGTTCAACTATCGCCACGCGGCGGCGGCCGACGCGCAGATCTTCGTGGGTATCAACCTCGCGGGCGGCCTGCGGGAGAAGCACGCCCTCTTGGACTCGCTGAGGGCAGCCGGCTACCGCGCCGTCGACATGAGCGACAACGAGATGGCCAAGGTCCATATCCGCTACATGGTCGGCGGACGCGCCACCGGCCTCACCGACGAGCGCCTGTACCGCTTCCAGTTCCCGGAGCGGCCGGGCGCGCTGATGAAGTTCCTCGACGCGCTGGGGGAGGGCTTCAACATCACCCTGTTCCACTACCGCAACCACGGGGCCGATTACGGCCGGGTCCTCGCCGGCATCGACGTGCCGCCGGCCGAGCGCGCCCGCTTCGACGCGGCCATCGCGGCGCTGGACTATCCCTGCTTCGACGAGACCGACAATCCCGCCTACCGGATGTTCCTCGACGATGGCCGCGGCCCGGCCGAGGCGGCGGCCTGAGGACGGACAGTCGAACCGAGTCATCGCGGCCCGAGGTCGGATACGGTCCGCAATGATCGACGCCCGTGGTATTTTGAATGCTTGGGCGATTTTGGAATCGCGAAAGTTTTAATTGAGGTTTTCTGCATAAGAGGGACGCCCGAACCTCTCACCGGTCGTCCCGAATGCCGCGTCTTACCAGCTTGAATTTCCGCTTGCCGGCGATCACGGTCGGGCTGGCTCTCGTCAGCGCCAGCGTGATGGGGGGACTGAGCTGGTACAGCGCCCGGTCAGGCCTCACCGACGCCGCCCAGGAGCGCCTGCAATTCGCCGCCTCGGCCCGCAAGGCCGGCATCGAACTGGTGGCCGAGCGCGTCGGCGGCGACCTCGTCACGGTGGCGGGCAATCCGCAGGTCGCCGGCAATTTCGGCGACCTCGCCGAAGCCCTCGACCCCGCCAAGCCCGACTTCGCCGGCCTCGTCCGGACCTACACGGAGGGCGCCAGCCGCGAGGCGCGCCTCGGTGCCGAGGCGGCGGGCACGATGTACGGGCGGCGCCACGCCAAGGTGCAGGAGGTCGCCCGCAAGCTCCTGGAGCGGCCCGGCTATGCCGACCTCGTCTTCGTCTCCGAGGACGGCCGCATCGTCTACACCACCACCAAGGGGGCCGATTTCGGCCGCGCGCTCACCGAGCCCGAGTACGCCGCGACGGGGCTCGCCCGCCTCGTGGCGCGCCTGAAGAGCGCCGATGCCGACGCGACGCTCTACGAGGACTACGCCGCCTACCCGGCGGAGGCGGTTCCCTCCGCCTTCATCGGCCGGTCCATCGCCCGCCGCGCCAACGTCGCCATGGGCACCGGCCAGGAAGCCTCGCGCATCGGCTTCGTCCTCCTGCGCCTGACGCCCGCTCTGTTCGACCGGACCCTCTCGGATCGCGGAGGCCTCGGCGAGACCGGTCAGGTCATGGCCATCGGCGCGGACGGCACCTTGCGCAGCAACCCGCCCCTGTCCCGCTCCGTCGGCGCCGGCAAACCCGCGACGGCACTGGGCCTCGACAAGACCGACCTCGCGGGCGAGCGCCCCTTCACCTACACGGACGGCAGCGGTCACCGGATGGTCGCGACCGCCCGGGTCTCGGTACTCGGCGCGCCCTGGACGATCCTCGCCGAGCAGGCGGAGGACGAGACCCTGGCGGCGGTGGGCACGCTCACGAAGGCCCTGACGGCGACGGCCCTCGCCGTCCTCGCCGTGACGACGCTCCTCGGGCTTCTCTTCGCCCGCACCATCGTGGGCCCCCTCGGCGCCCTCACCCGCGCACTCCAGGCGCTCGCCCGCCGCGAGACCCTGGCCGAGGTGCCGGGCAGCCGCCGGGCCGACGAGATCGGCGACATCGCCCGGGCCGTCGTCACCATCCGGGACATCTCCCTGGAGGAGGCCGCCCAGCAGCTCCAGACCACCGAGGCCGCCCGCCTGCGGGAGGAGACCGAGCGCCGCGCCCTGCTGCGCGACCTCGCCGACCGCTTCGAGCGCTCGGTCGGCGGAATCGTCGGCACCGTCTCGCAGGCATCCACCGACCTGCAGGGTGCTGCCGCCGGCATGACCGAGGCGGTGGCCGGCACCGCGCGCCGCTCCACCTCCGTGGCGGCGACCGCCCTGCAAACCGCCGGTAACGTCAATGCGGTGGCGGTGGCCGCCGAGGAGCTCGGCGCCACGGTGGGCGAGATCGGCCGGCAGGTGGAACAGGCCTCGACCATGTCCGCCCAGGCCGTCGACGAGGCGGGACGCACGGCCACGACCATGCAGACCCTGTCCGACGCCGCGACCCGCATCGGCGACGTCGTCGGCCTCGTCTCGCAGATCGCCAGCCAGACCAACCTGCTGGCCCTCAACGCGACCATCGAGGCCGCACGGGCCGGCGAGGCGGGCCGGGGCTTCGCCGTCGTGGCGGCGGAGGTGAAGAACCTCGCCGAGCAGACCAGCCGGGCCACAATCGAGATCGCCGGGCAGGTCGATGCGATCCGTTCGGCCACCACCGGCGCCACCGGGGCGATCCGCAGCATCGTCACGCGGATCGAGGGTATGAGCGTGGTCACCGGCAGCATCGCCGCCGCGGTCGAGGAACAGGGCGTGACGACTCAGGAGATCGTGCGCAACATGGGCGAGGCGTCCTCGGGCACCGGCGCCATGAGCCACGACATCGAGGCCGTGGCCCGCTCGGCCGCGGAAGCCGGCGCGACGGCGGACCAGGTCCAGCGCGCATCGGCCGACCTCTCCCGCCAGTCCGAGCAGCTGCGCACGGAGGTCGCGGGCTTCCTCGCCACCGTCCGGGCGGCCTGAGGAGACCGGTGGAGCCGTGACCGCGTGGGCCGGCGGCGGCCGCCGGCCATGTCCTCCCCGGGGTTGACCCCCCGGCGGGCTCGGGCCCAATGCCCCGGCTCAACCGGAACCCCTCGCCGATGCCGCCGCTCCTCGCCCTGCCCTTTCCCGCCATCGATCCGGTGGCGGTGGCGATCGGGCCGATCACCATCAAGTGGTACGCCCTCGCCTACATCGTCGGCCTGCTCGGCGGCTGGTACTACGCCCGCCGGCTGGTGGCCGCGGACCGCTACTGGGGCGTGGTGCGGCGCCCGAGCCTGAACGACATCGACGACCTCATCGTCTGGGTTGCGCTCGGTGTCGTCCTCGGCGGCCGCCTCGGCTACGTGCTGTTCTACAACCTGCCGCTCTACCTCGCCGACCCGATCGAGATCCTGGCCATCCGCAACGGCGGCATGTCCTTCCACGGCGGCTTCCTCGGCGCCGTGCTGGCGATGGTGCTGTTCGCCCGCGCCCGCAAGCTCCAGGCCCTAACCCTCCTCGACCTCGCCGGCGTGGTCGTGCCGATCGGGCTGTTCTTCGGGCGCATCGCCAATTTCGTGAACGGCGAGCTCTGGGGGCGGATCGCCCCGGATTTTCCCTACGCGATCGTCTTCCCCACCGGCGGCCCCCTGCCCCGCCACCCGAGCCAGCTCTACGAAGCGGCCACCGAGGGCGCGCTCCTGTTCGTCGTGATGCTGGTGGCGGTACGCGCCAACGGCTTCCGCAAGCCGGGCCTGATGGGCGGCATCTTCGTCCTCGGCTACGCGCTCGCACGCACGTTCTGCGAGTTCTTCCGTGAGCCGGACCGCCAGCTCGGCTACCTGTTCGGCACCGAGACCTGGTCGACCGGCGGCATCACCATGGGGATGGTGCTGTGCGTGCCGATGGCGCTGGTCGGCCTGACCGTCGTCGTGCTCGCCCTGCGCGGCACCACCCGCCCCCGCGTGGCGGCGGAGGACGTCGTCGTGCCGCCCGCGAAGGTCGACGCGGCGTGACGAGCCCGCTCTTCGACGAGATCCGCGAGGAGATCCTGGCCTCGGGCCCGATCGGGCTCGACCGCTACATGGGCCTCTGTCTCAGCCACCCCGTGCACGGCTACTACCGCACCCGCGATCCCCTCGGGGCGCGGGGCGACTTCGTCACCGCCCCCGAGATCAGCCAGATGTTCGGCGAGCTGATCGGGGTCTGGATCGCGGCGAGCTGGGGCGCCATGGGCGCGCCGGCCGACCTCGCCCTGGTGGAACTCGGGCCCGGCCGGGGCACCCTGATGCAGGACGCGCTGCGGGCCCTGTCCCGCGCCGCGCCGGGCCTGCGCCCGGCCCTGCACCTCGTCGAGACGAGCCCGGTGCTGCGGACCGAGCAAGGCTCCCGCCTCTCGGGCGCCGCTCCCACCTGGCACGAGTCCATCGAGACCCTGCCGCACGGCCCGACCCTCGTGATCGCCAACGAGTTCTTCGACGCCCTCCCCGTCCGCCAGTTCCAGCGCGCCGAGCGCGGCTGGTTCGAGCGCCTCGTCGGCCTCTCGGCGGACGGCGGCGCCCTCGCCTTCGGCCTTGCGGCCGAGCCCGACACCCGCATCGGCGCGAGCGGCCCCACCGGCGTCCTCATGACCCTGCCGGGGGCCGCCCTCGACACCGTGCGCGGCCTCGCCCGGCGCGTCGTCGCCGACCGGGGCGCGGTGCTGGCCATCGATTACGGCCATGTCCGGCCGGGCTTCGGCGATTCGCTCCAGGCCGTGCGCGGCCACGCCTTCGTCCCGCCGCTCGCCGCCCCCGGCGAAGCCGACCTCACCACCCACGTGGATTTCACCGCCCTCGGCCGCGCCGCGACCGGCGAAGGGGCGATCCTGCACGGCCCCGTCGACCAGCGCGACTTCCTCCTCGCCCTGGGTCTGCGCGAGCGGGCCGAGCGCTTGGGGCGGGACGC
>NZ_JAIEOF010000444.1 GCF_019750675.1 Methylobacterium sp. | reverse complement strand
CCGCATGGGGCTTTCCGACACGGCATTGGCGCCCGGGCCGGACTTCGCGCATCCCGTCACCGGGACAGCGGCGAGGAATTTGGGCGATGGCGGGGAGCGAGGTGCTGGGCGTGCTGGGCGGCATGGGGCCGATGGCGACGGTGGATTTCCTTCGCAAGCTCGTGGAGGCGACGCCCGCCGCCCGTGATCAGGACCATCTCGCCGTGATGGTGGCCCAGGCCGCCGACATTCCCGACCGGACCCGGGCGATCCTGGGGCAGGGGCCCGACCCGCTGCCGGCGATGACCCTGGCGCTGCGCCGTCTGGAGGCGGCCGGCGCCACTCGCCTCGCGATCCCCTGCAACACCGCCCATCATTGGCACGGCGCGCTCCAGGCCCTGACGCCCATCCCGATCCTCCACATCGTCGACGCGGTGGCGACGGCGCTCGCCCACAGGGGTCTGGCCGGCGGGCCCGTGGGCCTGCTCGCCACCGACGGCACCCTTCGGACGGGGCTCTATCCGCGTCATCTCGGCTGCCACGGCTTTACCTGCCGCGTGCCCACCGACCAGGCCGCGGTGATGCGGGCGGTGCGCCTCGTCAAGGCGGGACGGGGCGCCGAGGCCCGGCCGCTGCTGGAGGCCGCGGCCGCGGCGCTGATGGCGGGCGGGTGCCGGCAGGTGGTGATGGCCTGCACCGAGATCCCGCTCGCCCTGTGCGACACGGCGGAGCCGCTCGGCGCCGCGCTGCTCGACGCGACCGACGCCCTGGCGCGGGCCTGCATCGCCGCCGCCGTCCCGGCGAGCCGGGCGGCGTGATCCGCCCGCCCGGGGCGCGGCCTGCCTCGGCGCGCCGTCTCAGTTCGCCTTGGCGTTGACGTCGAGCCGGTCGAACAGGGCCGCCGGGGTCGGGGCCGCACCGAATTCCAGCATGCCGATGCCGGTGCCGTTCTTGGGCCGGAGGCTGAGGGAGAGGGTGCCGGGCTTCGTCACGAACTGGCCCATGGCGGCGCCCACCGCCTTCGCACCCGCCGAGTTGCCCAGGATCGCGGGCACGCCGAAGACGCTGGCGGTGACGTATTCCTGCTTCAGCTCCTCGGGCTTGAGGCTGAGCACCTTCGACTGGGCGGCGATGAAGCGGTCGAACAGGCCGGTATTCTCGATGGTGAGGTCCAGCGCCTTGGCGGTGGCCGACAGCATGGCGAAACTCGAGATCGCCACGTCCGGGTTGAACACCTCCGGGCCGATACCGCCGATCATGCCGTTGATGCGCACGCGGCCCATGTCCTTGCCGGAGATCGAGACCTCGCTGAGCTTCAGCTCCCGGGCCGCCTCGTCCCAGGAGGTGTCGGCCACGACGGCGAGGTCGAGGTCGCTGTAGCCGTAGAGGCCGAGGGAGCCCAGGCCCGGTACCCCCGCCACCGCCGAAGCCGGCAGGGTCAGCCCCGACAGGCTGATACGCCCGGCGGTCGGCACCCCGTCGCGGGGCGGGGCGAAGTTTAGGGCGGCGTCCCGCAAGCCCACATGCATCGCACCCGTCGCGTCGGCGGGATCGCGGGGGCCGCGCGGAGTCGCCGGCTCGGGCGGCAGGTCGAGGCTGAGATCCTTGAGCGCCAGGGTGCCAATGGCCGGCGTGAGCAGGCGCAGATCGGCCTCGGAGGGCTCCGCCGTCAGGGCCGCGAGCTTGCGCAGGGCCGCGATGGTGGGGCTCAGGGAGAAGCCGTCCAGGGAGAGGCGGGCGATGCGGGCCTTGGCACCGTCACCGCCCGAAAAGGTGATGTCCTCCAGGGTGCCGCCGGCATTGGTCATCCCCATCCGGGCGATGCCGAGGCGGAACGCGTCGCGGGGCTTGGCCTCCTGCACGCTGAGGCCGGTCGCCTCCAGGGTGCCGAGGGAGACCGCCTCGGCGAGGTCGGCCCCCAGGGTCAGCAGGCGCGTGCGGTCGGCGGGGGCGATCGTGTCGTAATCGACGCCCGTGAAGGCCTGGAGCGCCCCGGTCCAGGTGGCCGGGATCTGGCGGCCGCTGAGGTCGCGTCCCTCGATCCGCGCGATGGTGACGGCGGTGCCGCGGGCATCCACGTAGGCGACCTCGTCCACCGAGAAGGTGGCGTAGACCCGCTGCAGGGCGCTCTTGCCGTCGCCCGGCTCGCCGTAGAGGCGGGCCAGCACGGCGAGGTCGACATCCGTCGCCCGCAGGCGGCCATAGGTGCCGGTCCCCTTCTGCGGGCCGCCGGCGACGAGGATCGAGGCCCCGGCGGCGGTCAGTTCGGCGATGCGGCCGGCGCGGACATCCCGCGCCATGACGTCGCGATAGGTCACGACCGGGGCCGCGGCCGGCCCCGCGCGCTCCACCCGCAACTCGGGAATCGCGAAGCTCGCGGCGTCCAGCCGGACGAGGCGGGCCGGCCAGGACTCGCCGGGGCCGGATTTCAGCAGGGCGGTGAGTTCGTCCTTGGAGAGGCGCGTGCCGCTGGCGGTGATACGGGGCGCCTTGAGCACGGTGTCGCCGAAGGCGAAGGTCACGTCCTGCAGCGTCACGTCCTGCACCGCCGAGGCAGCCTCCTGGGCCAGCACCGGCGCGGGCCGCGCCGTGAGGCCGGCCCCGAGAAGGACGAGGACGCAGGCCGAGGCGCCGGTCGCCCACGCACGGAGGGGGCGGCCTTTCGAGCGGGTCATGGGCGTATCCGGGATCGCTGACTTGGGTGGCGCGCACTTGGGTGGCGCTGTCGGAAGAGCGGGCTCATCCGTGACGCAGTTTCACGCGCGAGGCAATCGCGGCACGGCGGTCGCGACCGGTCCCGCGCGCCTCACAGGGAGAACGAGGTTCCGCAGCCACAGGAGGCGGTGGCCAGCGGGTTCTCGATCTTGAAGGACTGCCCGATCAGGTCGTTCACGAAATCGATGGTCGAACCGCTCATGTATTCCAGCGACGTCGGGTCGACGAGGACGGTGGCGCCGTCGCGCTCGATCGCGACGTCGTCGGCCGCCCGCGCCCGCTCGATGTCGAAGGCGTAGGAGAAGCCCGAGCAGCCGCCGCCGTTCACGCTGATCCGCAGGGAGGCGCCGGGCGGCTCGGCGCCCATGATCTCGTTGATGCGCTTGGCGGCGCGGGGCGTCAGGGTGATGTCGGCCATCCGGGTGCACTCGCGGGGTGATGTCGAGATCCGCCGGCGTTCCGGCCGATCGTGGGCCGGGACGGCATTGGAACAAATGTCGGGGAACACAAGATATGCCCGGGGGACCGATGCTGCAACGCGACGGTGCGTCAGGAGCCCGGACCGGGGCTGGTGCGATTCTGGAACAGCGAGACGTGATGCCGGCAGACGAGAGGGAGCGGGCGGAAGTCCGCCGGCGCGGCGAGCGCTGGCGGGCGCCCTATGCCACCGACCCGGCGGCCACCCGCGGGCGCCTGATCCCGGAGGCGATCTCGCCCACGCGCAGCGACTTCCAGCGCGACCGCGACCGCATCATCCACTCCTCGGCCTTCCGGCGCCTCAAGCACAAGACCCAGGTCTTCGTCCATCACGAGGGCGACCACTACCGGACGCGGCTGACCCACACCCTGGAGGTGAGCCAGATCGCCCGGGCGCTCGCGCGGGCGCTCGGCCTCGACGAGGACCTCGCCGAGGCGCTCGCCCTGAGCCACGACCTCGGCCACACCTGCTTCGGGCATACGGGCGAGGACACCCTGGACGCCTGCATGGCGGCCCATGGCGGCTTCGACCACAACGCCCAGGCCCTGCGCCTCGTCACCCGGCTGGAGCGGCGCTACGCCGGCTTCGACGGGCTCAACCTCGCCTGGGAAACCCTGGAGGGCCTCGTCAAGCACAACGGTCCCCTGCTGGAGCCGGACGGGCGCCCGACCCGGCGCTGGACGGCGCGCGGCATCCCGGCCGCGATCGTCGAGTACAATGCCCTCAACGACCTCGAACTCACCCGCTTCGCCGGGCCCGAGGCGCAGGCCGCGGCGCTCGCCGACGACATCGCCTACGACAGCCACGACCTCGACGACGGCCTGCGCGCCGGCCTGTTCGATCTCTCCGACCTCGCCGAGGTGCCGTTCCTGCGCGGCCTCCTCGACGAGATCGACCGGCTCCATCCGAATCTCGAAGCCTCGCGAAAGATCCACGAGCTGGCGCGGCGCGTCATCACCCGCTTCGTGGAGGACGTGATCGCCGAGAGCACCCGGCGCATCGCCGCCCTCGATCCGCGCTCGGTCGCCGACATCCGGGCGGCGCGGGCGCCGGTCATCGCCTTCTCGGAGGCGATCGCGCGGGCGGATGCGGAGATCAAGGCCTTCCTGTTCGCCCGGATGTACCGCCATCCCGGCGTGCTCGCGGTGCGGGAGAAAGCCAACCTGATCGTGTCCGACCTGTTCGCCCGGTTCACGGCGGAGCCCGGGGCGATGCCGGACGAGTGGTCGGCGGACCTGGCGGGGGCGGGGGAGGGCCGCATCGCCCGCCGGGTCGCCGACTACATCGCGGGCATGACCGACACCTACGCGGCGCTGGCCCACAAGCAGCTCTTCACCGAGACGCCGGACCTGCTCTGGCGCCCCAACAGCCGCGGCCTGCCGCTGGCGGAGCCGTGACGCTCAGAGCGTCAAACCCTCGTGGAACAGGTCGGGGGAGATCGGCAGCATGAACTGCACGCCGAGGCCGCCCTCGAAGTAGCGCACGACCCGGCCCGGGGTGCGCCCGACCATCACGGTCGCGCCGAGGGGCGGGGCGGTCGCCGTGGAGAGGGCGACGCCGGACATCGAGAGATCGATGATCCGGGCCGGCACCTCGCGGCCGCTCTCCAGGCGCAGGACGACACCGGCCACGTGCGGCGTGAGGCGCTCGTGGGTCCGGCCCTCGGGCAACCCGAGCGAATCGCGGTTGGCGAGCCAGGTCAACTGCGAGGCGATCTTGTCACGCTTGCGTGGGGTCGCGATAAGTTGAACGGCGAAGCCGCCAGGCAGCAGGCGGGCGATGGTGCCCTCGATCCGGCCGATATGCTCGAGGTAGAGGACGACGCGTTCCCGGAAGTCGCCCACGACCGCGCAGGTCAGGCGGACGCCACCGGGCGACATGTCCACGGTCTGACAGGGATATTCCCGCCGGTCCGACAGCATGTAGCGGCCGAGCATCGAGACCTTGACGCGCTGATGCCGACGCAAGTCGGAGCCCCGGATATCACGGTAGGGCTTCGCGGCGGAACGCGGGGCGGCCTCGATCATGGCGGGCGTACTCGTTTCGAGGACTCACTCCCGGTAGAAATAGGCAGCCGGCGTTACGAAAGTTTTGCGCGACCGCAGCGAGACGCCTCGAAAAACGTCGGCGGCCTCGCGCCCGGCGTATCAGGACCGCCCGCCGGGATGAACGAGGAGATGCCCCCGGCGGAGCGGGGCGGTATCGTTGGCGGGCTCGGGCAGGTTGCGCAGCGTCGCCTCGGCGTCGAGGGCGGCCGGAGCCGGCTCGTGTCCCAGGATGCGCATGGAGGTCGCCCGCAGGCGCGTCACCGGACGGATGCCGAGCCAGTGGGGCACGCAGGCCGGGCTGAGCGCGCCCAGGATGCGCGAGTGGGTCTCGCCATGATGGCGCAGGGGGAGCAGCAGCAATTCGAGGTCGACGGCCTCGTCGCGCTCCGTGGTGCCTTGCAGGCCCGCCACGACCCCGACCGTGTCGACGGCCACGGCCTCGACCAGCCGCCACGGATCGGCGTCGGGCGTGCCCCAGATCTCGCCGAAGGACCGGCCCCTCAGCTCGCGCCCGAACAGGGCGCAGACATGGGTTCCGGCCAGCCGGACCGAGGCCGCGGAACGGGACATGTCGACTTCGAGGATGAGGCTGTCGGCCAGGAGATTGCGGATCTCGCCGGGTTCGATCTCGCTGCGCTCGGGGGCGGCGCGCGCACGGCGCAGGCGGTCCCAGTAGCTGTGGAGCATACGGCTGGTCGGGTGCTTCATGGTGTCCCACATTGGCACGGCTCAGAAGCGAACCGTCTCGAACTCGGAAACCGCCGGCGCGAACCGGACCGGATCCGAAGGATGTGGTCCGTCACCCGCACAGCCTATGCCGTCCGCATTTTCGGCGCGCCGTTAAGTTTCGGTCAAGGTTAACGGTCCGGGTGGGTTGTCCACCACCAAGTTTCAGGCGAAGTTGCGGTCCTCGCCGAAGGGAGGCCGCGCCGCTCTCCGGCGAGACACGGGAAGGAGCGGGTCGGCCCTGCCGGCCCGGCGGCTTGCTGGTCCTTGCCGGTGCCCGGGAACGCTCAGGCGTCACCCGGCGGCCTTCCACCTCGGGGAGGGCGCCCGCGCGCGTCCTCCCGTTTTTCGCGCCGCGCGGGCCTTTCACGCCGTGAAGGACTTGCCGGGTCGGTCCGGGGGCCGACATGGTGTCGCCATGGATGCCACGCCCGACCTGCCGCCCCAGAACCGCGTTCCGATCTTCAACATGCCGGGGGTGGTCACCGCGTCGATCGGGGTCCTGGTGGGCATCCACGCCCTGCGGGAATTCGTGCTGCCGGACACCTGGGACATCGCGGCGCTGATCGACCTCGCGCTGATCCCGGGGCGCTGGAGCGTGGCCCTCGACCCGGCCCGGGCCGGGGATCTGCTGGCGAACGCCGCGACCCTGGCGGGGGATCCCGACGTGGTCCAGGCCCGTCAGGCCTTCGCCCGCTACGTGGCGGCCGAGCCTGCCGCGATGCCCTGGACCTTCGCCACCTACGCGCTGCTGCACGGCTCGTGGATGCACGTCATCTTCAACACGGTCTGGCTCGCCGCATTCGGCTCGCCGGTGGCCCGCCGCTACGGTCCCTGGCGCTTTGGCCTCGTCGCCTTGGCCGGCGCGGTGGCGGGCGGCATCCTCCACGTCATCCTCGACCCCTTGAGCACCGCGCCCCTGATCGGGGCGTCGGCGGGGGTCTCCGCCCTGATGGCGGCGGCGGCGCGCTTCGTGTTCCGGCCGCCCCCCGTCTACGCCGGGGGCGGAGCGCCCTGGCAGCGTCCCGCGCCGCCGCCGCTGCAGACGATCCCTGAACTGATGCGCAACCGCACGGTGGTGATGTTCCTGGGCATCTGGCTCGTCACGAACTTTCTGTTCGGCATCATCGCCCTGCCGCTCGGTGCCGAGGCGACGTCGGTCGCCTGGGACGCGCATCTCGGCGGCTTCGTCGCGGGCTTCTTCCTCCTGCCGCTGATCGACCGCCACGGGCGCTGACGGCAGGTTCCGGCCAGCGTCCAAACCCCGAATTATTCCAAGACCTGAATTATCCTGCGATCCGCACGCCTTGGGCCTGCGGGATCTTGCCATGTGCGCGCCGGGGCCACACAATCGCCACAGACCGAGCCGGGCACCGTGCCGCGACTGGCCAAGCCCGGCCACCCCGTCCAACGGGTGAATTCAGGAAAAGGACACGTCCATGACCGTCGCTCGCATCCTCGCCGAGAAGGGCCGATCCGTCATCACGGTGGAGCCGCAGCGCACCCTCGACGAGGCCATCCACCTTCTGGCCGAGAAGCGCATCGGCGCCGTCGTCGTCAGCGATGCGGACGGGGCGGTACGCGGCATCCTCTCCGAGCGCGACATCATGCGGGCGCTGGCGGCCAAGGGCGCCAATGCCCTCGACGCCCTGGTCTCCGAGCACATGACCGCCGAGGTCACCACCTGCACCCGCGCCTGCAGCATCGAGGAGGTGATGCACCTCATGACCGATGGCCGCTTCCGCCACGTGCCCGTGGTCGAGGACGGCCGGCTCACCGGCCTCATCTCCATCGGCGACGTGGTCAAGCGCCGGATCGAGGCCGTCGAGGCCGAGCATCGGGCGATGCGCGACTACATCACCATGGCCTGAACCGGACCGGCCGGAGCTTCGCGCCACCGGCCGCGATCCACCTCAGATCCGGGCGGCCGCCGCCGCCACGAGGCCGCGGATCTGAGGCAGGGCGGCGCGGGCCGCCTCCCGGCCGAGGGCGATCCCCTCGGTGGCCCGGTGGAACTCGAACAGGCCCATCTCGGACAAGCGCGGCACGATGGCGATGTCCGGCGGGTCGCCCGCGAGCCGCGCCCGCGAGATCCGATCCTGCGTGATGTTGAAGGCGTCGAGCATCACCCGCGCCATGCCCGGGGTGGCGAGTCCGTTCGCCCGCTCGGGCTCGCCGCCTCCGGCCCCGCGCGGGCCCGGACGGCGCAGGATCCAGCGCCGGGGCCGGCGGGGGACGGGCAGCACCGCCTCGGCCGTGATCCGCGCGGGCGGGGCGTCCCGCACGCCGGGGCGCGGGTCGCCGTTGAGGTTGACGCAGATCACGAGGTCGGCCCCCAGCGCCCGCGCGATCGTCACCGGCACCGGGTTGACCAGGGTGCCGTCGAGGAGGAGCCGGCCGCCGCAGCGCACCGGCGGGAAGATACCGGGCAGGGCGTAGGAGGCGCGCAGGGCCTCCACGAGGCAGCCCCGGGTGAGCCAGACCTCCTCGCCGCTGTCGAGGTCGGTGGCGACGCTGGCGAAGCGGATCGGCAGCCCCTCGATACGGCGGTCGGCCAGATCGTGCTGGAGGCGCCGCTTCAGGCGATCCCCCGCGATGAGGCCGGAGCGGAGCCGTAGGTCGAGGAGCCCCATCACGCTGCGCCGGGTCAGCGACAGGGCGAAGGCCTTGAGCAGGCCGAGCTGGCCCGCCGCGTAACAGCCGCCCACCACCGCACCGATCGAGCAGCCCGCCACCACGGCCGGGTGAATGCCGGCCTCCTCCAGCACCTCGATCACCCCGATCTGCGACCAGCCCCGGGCCGAGCCGCCGCCGAGGGCGAGGCCGATGCGCGGACCCGGAGCCTGCGGCGCCGACACGGGCTCGACGGCACCGGCGGGAAAGCGCGCGGGCGCGGCTTGCCGGATTTCGGCCCGCACGGCCCCCGGGGACAGGCCGTCCCACATCATCGACACGGCGTGCAGGGACTGGGGACGCAGGAACACGGGACGCAGGAACACGGGACGCAAGAAAACGGGACGCACGACGCGGCGCGGCGCGGCCGGACCCGCATCGAACAGGTCCGCATCGCACCGGGATCAGGCATCGGCGGGCCGCAGGATCGCCTGCCCGGTCGCCGGATCGTGATCGACGCGGCGATAGAAGCAGGTGCGCCGGCCGGTGTGGCAGCAGCCGCCGTCGCCGCCGACCGCGACCCGGATCAGCACGGCGTCCTGGTCGCAATCGACCCGCATCTCGACGACGCGCTGGACCTGACCGCTGGTGGCGCCCTTGTGCCAGAGCTCGCCCCGGGAGCGCGACCAGTACCAGGCCTCGCCGGTCTCCAGGGTGCGGGCCAGGGATTCGGCGTTCATGTGGGCGAGCATGAGCACCTGCCCGTCGGCGGCATCGACGGCGATGCAGGAGACGAGGCCGTTGGCGTCGAAGCGGGGGGTGAAGACCGCCCCCTCCTCGACCTCGGCCCGGCCACCGGGCTCCGGAAAGGCGCTCGTCATGGCGGGCCGGCTCAGGACTTGTTGCGCACGAGGGTGAGGAAGCGGACCTGCTCGTTGGCGTCGTTGCGGAAGGCGCCGCGGAACTGGGTGGTGATGGTGGAGACGCCGGCCTTCTGGACGCCGCGCATCGCCATGCAGAGGTGCTCGGCCTCGACCATCACGGCGATGCCGCGGGGCTTGAGGATGCTCTCGATCACGTCGGCGATCTGCGCCGTCATGGTCTCCTGGGTCTGCAGGCGGCGGGCGAAGGTGTCGACCACGCGGGCGAGCTTCGACAGGCCGACCACGCCCTTGGTCGGGTAGTAGGCGATGTGCGCCAGCCCCATAAAGGGCACCATGTGGTGCTCGCAATGGGAGTAGAACGGGATGTCGCGCACCAGCACGATATCGGAATAGCCCTCGACTTCCTCGAAGACCCGCTCGAGGAGCGCGTCGGCGTCCTGCTCGTAGCCGCCGAAGATCTGGCCGTAGGCCTTCACCACCCGAGCCGGGGTGTCGCGCAGGCCCTCGCGATTCGGGTCGTCGCCGGCCCAGCGCAGGAGCGTGCGCACGGCGGCCTCCGCCTCCTCGCGGCTCGGGCGGCCGGTGGCGATGGCGTCCGGCACCCGCTGAGCAGAGGCGGGCAGGGGAGCGATCTCGGGCTCCCGGGCCGTCTCGGGCGCGGGCGCCTCGGCGACGCGCGCATTGTCGTTGCGCATGGTGCTGAGGGCGCCGTTCTGGCGGGTCGGTTCCATCCCGGATTCCTCCGTCTCGGTCAGGCGGTAGGAAAGGGACTTGAGCGCGGCATCCATGGCATCTTCCGCCCGGGCGATCCGGGTCGTCATCGGGTGGCTGTCAGGCTTTGCGTACATCGTCGAACCATGGGGCCGTGGAGCGGCCGATGCCCGGACGGTGCCGTCTGCCGTGGCGCGACCCTGGCCGTGGGCGCGGCCAGGGTCGACGAGCCGCCTCCTCGCGAAACGGTGCGTTGGCGCCTATATCGACGTTATCGCGCCGGCGCGCAATGCGGGCCGCGCGGATCAGCCCTTCGGATCGGAAGCCGGTCACCCGGCGGGCGCGCGGATCAGGTCGCAGACGGAACGGAACGCCATGCTCGACGACATCTACAACCGTCGCATCCTCGAACTGGCCGCCGACATCCCGCGCCTCGGGCGCCTGCCGGCGCCGGATGCCAGCGCCACCGCGCATTCGAAGCTCTGCGGCTCCACCGTCACGGTAGATCTGGCGGTGCGGGACGGCACGGTCACCGACTTCGCCCACGAGGTGAAGGCCTGCGCCCTGGGCCAGGCCTCGTCCTCGCTGATGGCGCGCCACGTGGTCGGCGCCAGCGCAGAGGAGTTGCGCGAGGTCCGCGCCGCGATGCGGCGGATGCTCAAGGAGAACGGGCCGGCGCCGGCGGGCACCTGGGCGGACCTCGCCGTGCTGGAGCCGGTGCGCGACTTCAAGGCACGCCACGCCTCGACGCTGCTGACCTTCGACGCGGTGGTGGATGCCCTCGACCGGATCGAGGCCAGGGCGGCGGCCGAGTAGCATGCTGCTCCGCCGTGTCGCCCACGGGGCGATCCGCACCTATCAGCTCACCCTGTCGAGCCTGATCGGCCGCCAGTGCCGGCACTGGCCCTCGTGCTCGCACTACACCGACGCGGCGATCCAGCGGCACGGGCTCTGGGCGGGCGGCTGGATCGGGTTTTCCCGGATCTGCCGCTGCGGTCCCCTCGGCACCCACGGCATCGACCTGGTGCCGGAGGCGCTGCCGCCGCGCGCCGCCTGGTTCACCCCCTGGCGCTACGGCCGCTGGCGCGGGGTCAACGCGCCGCCCTCGCCGTTCGCCTGCGAGGCCGTCGCCTGCGAGGCGGTGGGAGAGGGGGCGACTAGACCGGCGCCGCCGTGATCCACTTCAGGAACACCAGCGTCCCCGTCACCGTGAGGGCGCCGCCGATGCGGGTGGCAATCTGGGCGAAGGGCATCAGGGTCATCCGGTTGGCGGCGGTGAGGATCGCCACGTCGCCGGTGCCGCCCTGGCCGCTGTGGCAGGCGTTCACGATGGCGGTCTCGATCGGGTACATTCCGAGTCGGCGCCCGACGCCGTAGCCCGTCGCCATCAGGGTGACGACGGTGGCCACGATGGTGATGAGGTTCGGGACCGTGAAGGCCGCCACCAGCTTGTCCCAGGGGGTGAGCGAGACGCCGATGGCGAAGAGCAGCGGGTAGGTCATGCCGACCTGCACGAACTTGTAGACGATGAAGCCGCCGGCCTGGAGCCGGGGCGAGACCGCGCTGGCGAGCTTGGCCAGCACCGCCAGGAACAGCATCGCCACGGGGGCGGGCAGGCCGGTGAGGTGGTGGCACATCACGCCCAGCAGGTAGAGCGTCACCGCCGTGAGGCCGGCCGCCGCCACCGTGGCGGCGTCGATCGGGCCGGTCTCCACGGGCGTGCCCGCCTCCATGTCGTTCTCGGTGTCGGGCTGCAGGCGGCCCTCGCCGGTGAGGTGGGGCTTGCGCTTGCCCACCCAGTTCAGGGTGCCGGCCAGGATGATCGCCGTGAGGCTGCCCAGCATCACCGGCGGCAGCACCTGGGCGAAGACGTCGCCCTGCGGGATGCCGAGGATGCCGCCGTAGCCGATGGAGAGCGGGATCGCGCCCTCGCCGACGCCGCCGGCCATGATCGGCACCACGATGAAGAAGAAGGTGTGGTGGGTGCCGAGGCCGAGGAGCGTGCCCACCAGGGTGCCGACGCAACCCGCCGCCAGGGAGCCGAGGCCGAGGGGGACGAAGATCTTGAGGAAGCCCTTGATCAGCACCGCCCGGTCCATGCCTAAGATGCTGCCGACGATGATGGCCGCGATGTAGAGGTAGAGAAAGTTGGTGAACTTGGTGAAGTCCGTGATCGCCTTGACGATCGGACCCGGGATCAGCGCGTAGTAGACCAGCGCCGAGGGGATGAAGGTGGCGAAGATCGCCCCCGCCCCGATCTGGCGCAGGACCGGCAGGCGCTTGCCGATCTCCGCGCAGGTGAAGCCGCCGAGCACCAGGACGGCGATCATCGTCGGCGCGTCGGCCTTGATCTCGCCCTCGGCGGTCAGCACCCAGAGCAGCACCACCAGGATCAGGTAGACGGGCAGCGGGATGATGCCGATCTGGATGTCGACGAGGCGCCACCAGCCCTGCGGCCAGAATCGCCGCGTCTCGGCCCGTCCCCCCGGCAGGTGGGCCGTCGTGGTGATCGCGACGCCCTCGGGGTGCGCCGTCGGTACGGGGCTCGGCATGAACGTGTCTCCCGGCGAAAGCCCTTTTTGCCCCGCGGGGCCGGCTCGGTTCTGATTTTTGGACTTTTTTCTGGTCTCAACCGTGCGGAACGGAAGGCCGGGGGCCAGCATCAGTCGGGTCGGGCCGGCCTTGTCAATTGATCGGCCGGCACGGGCCGCGATGGTGCTTGAGGATCACGCGCGATTGTCAGGGACCGCCGGTCCGGCGATGCTCCGGCCCCGGCGCGATCCGCCCCGCTCGGAATTCGCGTTCCTTCCCGCGGCGAATGGGTCTAAACGGCCCGGCGCGGCGCCGCATCGCGGCCGCCCCGATCCGAAAACCGCCCCCGCTTACCTGCCGCGTACGCAGGAGTGAGCCTCCAAGGAGCCCCGGCCATGCCGATCCTGACCTTCCCCGACGGCAACACCCGCAGCTACGACGCCGCGATCACCGGCCGCGCGGTCGTCGAGGGCATCGCCAAGTCCCTGGCCAAGCGCACCGTCGCCATGGCGCTCGACGGCACCGTGCGCGACCTCGACGACACGATCGAGCGGGATACCCGAATCGAGTTCCTCGACCGCGCCGACCCGCGCAGCCTCGAGCTGATCCGGCACGACTGCGCCCACGTGCTGGCCGAGGCGGTGCAGGCCCTGTGGCCGGGTACGCAGGTCACCATCGGCCCGGTGATCGAGAACGGATTCTACTACGATTTCGCCCGGGACGAGCCCTTCACGCCGGAGGACTTCCCGAAGATCGAGGCGAAGATGCGCGAGATCATCGCCCGCGACGCCCCCTTCACGAAGGAGATCTGGAAGCGCGACGACATCCGGGCGCTCTTCGCCGAGAAGGGCGAGGCCTACAAGGTCGAACTCGTGGACGCGATCCCGCCCGGCGAGGATCTCAAGGTCTACCGCCAGGGCGACTGGTTCGACCTCTGCCGCGGCCCGCACATGACCTCGACGGGCAAGGTCGGCACCGCCTTCAAGCTGATGAAGGTGGCGGGCGCCTACTGGCGGGGTGATTCCAACAACCCGATGCTGACCCGCATCTACGGCACCGCCTGGGCCTCGAAGGAGGACCTCGACGCCTATCTGCACCGGCTGGAGGAGGCCGAGCGCCGCGACCACCGGCGCCTGGGGCGCGAGATGGACCTGTTCCACTTCCAGGAGGAGGGGCCGGGCGTCGTGTTCTGGCACGCCAAGGGCTGGACGGTGTTCCAGGAGCTGATCGCCTACATGCGCCGGCGCCTGCGCGGCGACTACCAGGAGGTCAACGCCCCCCAGATCCTCGACAAGGCCCTGTGGGAGACCTCCGGCCACTGGGGCTGGTACCGCGAGAACATGTTCGCGGCCCAGAGCGCGGGCGACGAGGCCGAGGACAAGCGCTGGTTCGCGTTGAAGCCGATGAACTGCCCCGGCCACGTGATGATCTTCAAGCACGGCCTGAAATCCTACCGCGACCTGCCGCTCCGCATGGCCGAGTTCGGCGTGGTCCATCGCTACGAGCCGTCCGGCGCCATGCACGGCCTGATGCGGGTGCGCGGCTTCACCCAGGACGACGCGCACATCTTCTGCACGGAGGACCAGCTCGCCGACGAGTGCCTGAAGATCAACGACCTGATCCTCTCCACCTACGCGGATTTCGGCTTCGGCGAGATCGTGGTGAAGCTCTCCACCCGCCCCGAGAAGCGGGTCGGCTCGGACGCACTCTGGGACCATGCCGAAGAGGTCATGACCCGGGTGCTCACCCAGATCGAGGAGCAGTCCGGCGGCCGGATCAAGACGGCGATCAACCCGGGGGAGGGCGCCTTCTACGGGCCGAAATTCGAGTACGTGCTGCGCGACGCCATCGGGCGCGACTGGCAGTGCGGCACCACGCAGGTCGACTTCAACCTGCCGGAGCGCTTCGGCGCGTTCTACGTCGATGCCGAGAGCGGCAAGAAGCCCCCGGTCATGGTCCACCGCGCCATCTGCGGCTCGCTGGAGCGCTTCACGGGCATCCTGATCGAGCATTTCGCGGGGCATTTCCCGCTCTGGCTCGCGCCCGTGCAGATCGTCGTGGCCACCATCACGGGCGACGCCGACCCCTATGCCCGGGAGGTCGTGGCCGCTGCGAACCGCCTCGGCCTGCGCGTCGAGGCCGATCTGCGCAACGAGAAGATCAACTACAAGGTCCGCGAGCACTCGCTGGCCAAGGTGCCGGTGATGCTGGTCGTCGGCCGCAAGGAGGGCGAGGATCGCACGGTCTCGGTGCGGCGCCTCGGCAGCCAGCACACCCGCACCGGCGGCCTCGACGAGACCCTGGCCGCCCTGGTGGCGGAGGCGACCGCGCCGGACCGCATCCGGGCGGATGCGGTGGCCGAGACCGTGCCGAGCGAGAACGTCGCCCTAGACGGCCAGCACGGCGAGGCGCCGACGCCGTAGGGCCCGCGGGGCCCGCCCCTTGCACGGGGCGGGGGCCGGCGTCAGCCCGCCTTGGCGATGACCTCGACGTCGCGGTTGAGGCCGCTCTCGACCTTGAACTCGCGGGTGTAGACCTGCCCGTCGTGGCGGGCGATCAGGACGTAGTCCCCCTCCGCCAGGGTCACCTGCGGGAAGGCCCCGATGGCCTCGCGGATGGTGTCGCCGCCCGGCGTCAGCACCGAGAAGGCGGTGCCCGCGAAGGCCTCCGCCCCCTCGGCCGCCACGAGCTTGAGGGTCAGGGTGGCGGCACGGTGGTTCAGGGTGGCGTCCGTGACCTTGCCGTTCTCCACCTTGAGGTCGGCGCGCTGGATCGCGTTCGAGCCGCCATAGGTCGAGACCACGTGGTAGGTGCCCTCGGGCAGGCGCAGGAGTTCGCCCGCCTTGACGCCGCTGCGCACGAGGCGCCCCTCCGAGTTCGTCCCGATCGGTACGAAGACCGAGAAGGCGAGCTGCTCGGGGCTGAGCTTCACGTCGCCGATGGCCCCCGAGAGCTTGAGCGCCCCGGCGCTGACCTTGAGCTGCTCGGAGGCCGGTTGGCCCGCCATGACGACCCGGCGCGAGGCGCTGGCGAAGCCGTAGGTCACGGTGGCGACGTAAGCGCCCGGCGCCAGGGTGAAGCTCGGCTCGGCCGCCTCGGAGCGGGCGACGATGGCGGGCTTCGTCCCGTCCGTGCGGTCCTCGTAGATGCGCCAGGCGAGCCCGGAACGCAGGGGCTTGTCGCCGCCGGCGAACACCGCCGAGAGGGCGAGCGCCGCGCTCGCCGCGCTGGGCAGCGGTGGCACCGAGGGATCGGACATCGCGGGGGCCGACAGGGTGGGCGAGGGGAGGTTGGGCCCGATCCGGTTGTGGAAGGCGTTGCCGTCCTGCGCCGAGGCGACCCCGGGATGGACGCCGAGGAGGAGGGCGCAGCCCAGCAAGACCGATCCGTACCCTGCCCGCGCCATCCCGCACCTCCCAATCCCGACCGGGGCGCCCCGCCGGCGTTGCCAATCCGCCGCCGACGCGCCATGTCACGGGCGGCCGCCGCGCCCCGGTGCCCGCCCTCTGGAAGCGGACCATGGCGGCGGCAAGGCCGCGCCGCCCCCGGGCCCTTTTCGCGGCTCAGCCTCCACCCGCCCGATCCTGCTCCAGGGATGCCATGAACGCCACCCTCGATCTCCTGCGCACCCGCCGCTCGGTCCCGCCCCTCCGCCTGGGAGAGCCGGGCCCGGACGCGGCCGAGCTCGACGCGCTCCTCACCATCGCGTCGCGCGTGCCGGACCACGGCAAGCTGGCCCCCTGGCGCTTCCTGGTGATCGCCGGCGATGCCCGGACCCGCATCGGCGAGACCATCGCGGCGGCCTATGCCGCCGACCATCCGGAGGCCGACGCCGCCCGCCTGGAGCTGGAGCGCAACCGTCTCGCCCTGGCGCCCCTGGTGGTGGCGGTGGTGTCGCGGGCCGGCCCGCACGTCAAGATCCCGGAATGGGAGCAGGTGCTCTCGGCCGGCGCCGTGGCGATGAACCTCGTGGTGGCGGCCAACGCCGCGGGCTACGCCACCGCCTGGCTCACCGAGTGGTTCGCCTACGATTCCCGCATCCTCGACGTCCTCGGCCTCGACCCCGGCGAGCGCCTCGCGGGGTTCATCCACATCGGGCGCGCCGACGAGGTGCCGCCCGACCGGCCCCGCCCGGCGCTGGCCGACATCGTCACCCGGCTCTGAGGGGCACCCCATGCACTACGACGCCGAGACCAAGGGCCTGCCGCACAACCCGCTGAAGGCCCTGGTGGCCCCGCGCCCGATCGGCTGGATCAGCGCGATGAACCGCGACGGCGCGGTCAACCTCGCACCCTATTCCTACTTCAACGCCGTGGCGGCGGGTCCCGACATGGTCATGTTCTCCTCGGCTGGGCGCAAGGACGCGATGACCTTCGCGGAGGAGGGCGGTGAGTTCGTCTGCAACATCGCCACCTACGACCTGCGCGAGGCGGTGAACGCCACCTCGGCGCCCCTGCCGCGCGGGACGAGCGAGTTCGCCTATGCGGGCCTGACCCCGGCGCCATCGCGAAAAGTGCGGCCGCCCCGGGTCGCCGAATCGCCGGCCGCCCTGGAGTGCAAGTGGCTGCAGACCGTGCCGCTGACGCCGCTCGACGGCAGCGACGCCTCGCATTTCCTGGTGATCGGGCAGGTGGTCTCGATCTACATCGACGACCGCTTCATCACGAACGGCCTCGTCGACACCGGCGCCATGCGGCCGATCCTGCGCGGCGGCTATTTCGACTACTTCACCGCCGAGTCCAAGACCCGGTTCGAGCTGCGCCGTCCGGCCGGCGGGGGCTAAGCGGCTTCCCCGGAAGGGCCTGCGGACATCCGCGACAAGCCAAGCACCTAAGCAGGTTCACGTTGGCAAGCCAACGCTCCACCCTGCTTAGCTCTTCGTTATGTCGCAGGTTTGAGCCGCGAAACCGGCGACCACTTTTGCGAAACCCGCTTAGGCAGGCGCGCCTGCCGCGCCGTCGCGGTCCGGCGTCCCGGCATCCCATCTCACCATCGCGATCTCGGCCACGGCCTCCAGTTCGGCGCGCCCCGCCCCGTCGCGCGCCAGGATCGACATGCCGCTCTGGAGGGTCTGCACGTAGCGGGCGAGGGCGCGGATGTCGGTCGCGGCCGGAAGCTCGCCCGCCGCCACGGCCTGCCCGAGGCGCGCCTCCAGGCGTTCGAGGGCGACGGCCCGGGCGGACCGCACCAGGTCGCCGAGGCCCGAGCGGCCCTCGCTGCCCACCGCCGAGAGCGTCACCATGCAGCCGAGGGGAAGATCGGCGACGGAGCCCGTCAGGACTGCAGCCGAGTCACGCAGAAGCGCCAGGACCGCCTCGCGGGCCGTCCCGGCGGACCGGAACCGGGCCCAGACCAGCGCCTCGTAGGTCTCGTTGTAGTGGCGCAGGGCCTCGGCATAGAGCGCTTCCTTGGACCCGAAGGCGGCGTAGAGGCTGGGCGATCCGATCCCCATCGCCTCCGTCAGGTCGGCGATGGAGGTCGCCTCGTAGCCCTTGAGCCAGAACAGCCGGGTCGCCTGGCCCAGGGCGGCGGCACGGTCGAACGCCCGCGGCCGCCCGCGTCCGCGAACCGGTTCGGGGGGGCCGGCTGGCGGCGGATCTGAATTCTGCATCGATCAATCTATAAATCGCTTGACCCGTCCCGCCAACCCGCCTACCAATTCTGTGTCGATCGATACATAAAAGGATGGACCATGACGGAACTGGTTGGCAAGCGTGCCCTCGTCACGGGCGCCGCGCGGGGCATCGGCGCCGCCATCGCGCTGGCCCTCGCGGACAGGGGGGCGGACGTCGCCATCACCTACGAGCGGTCGGCCGAGCGCGCAGCCGAGGTGGTGCGGTCCATCGAGCAGAAGGGCCGGCGCGGCCTCGCCATCCAGGCCGACAGCGGCGATGCCGCTGCGGTGAAGCGCTCGGTCGACGCGGCGGTCGACGGGCTCGGCGGTCTCGACATCCTCGTCAACAATGCGGGCATCGCCCGCTACGGCGCGGTCGCGGAGATGGATCTCTCCGACATCGACGCGCTCCTCGACGTCAACGTGCGCTCGGTGGTGCTGGCCTCTCAGGCCGCCATCCCGCATCTGGGGCAGGGGGGCCGCATCGTCTCGATCGGCTCCTGCCTCGCCGAGCGCGTGCCCTTCCCGGGCGTGACGGTCTACTCGATGACGAAATCCGCGCTTCTCGCCTTCACCCGGGGCCTGGCGCGCGAACTCGGACCCCGCGACGTCACCGTGAACCTCGTGCAGCCCGGCGGGACCGACACCGACATGAACCCGGCCGACGGCGCGCAGTCCGACGGGATCCGCGCCCTGACGCCCCTCGGGCGCTACGGCACGCCGGAGGACGTGGCCGCCGCCGTGGCCTTCCTGGTGAGCCCGGCCGCGCGGCAGATCAGCGGGTCCGTCGTCACGGTGGATGGCGGCCTCAACGCCTGAGCGTTCCTCAGCGCCGACGCCCCAGGCGCTCGGCGATGGCGATGCCGCCGATGACGAGGGCCAGCGCCAGGCCTTCGTGCCAGCGGAAGGGCTCACCCACCAGCAGGATGGCGAGGCCGGCCCCGAAGATCGGCACGAGGTTGACGAAGAGACCGGCCCGGTTCGGGCCGATCAGCTCGACGCCGCGCATGAAGGCGAGCTGTGCGACGAGCGAAGGCCCCAGCGCCACGAACAGCACGATGACCCAGCCCTTGCGGGTCGGCCAGATCGTGTGGCCCAGCGCCCATTCGGCGTAGAGCGGTGGCAGGGATGTCACGAGGGCCGAGAGCGCCACCGCGGTGAAGAAGCTCAGACCCGAGACCTTGGGGCGGCGCGAGAGCGCCACGGTGTAGCCGGCATAGAGCAGGCAGGCGACCAGCATCAGCACGTCGCCCCGGTTGAAGGCGAAGGTGGCGAGCACCCGCCAGTCGCCGTGGGTCGCCGCCACCACGCCGCCCGCGAGCGTCACGGCGACGCCCAGCACCTGCGCGCCCGTCACCGCCACCCGGAGCACGGCGTAGTTGATCAGGATGACGAGAACCGGGATCGACCCCTGGAACAGGGCGATGTTGATGCCGCTGGTGAACAGCCCGGCGGCGTAGAACAGGCTGGCGTAGAGGGTGTAGCCGCAGGCTCCCATCAGCAGCACGTAGCGCCAGTGGCGGGCCAGCCGGTCCCACTCCGCCACGAAGCCCGCCCGCGCCGGCAGCGCCAGGGCGAGGCAGGCGAAGGCCCAGCGCAGGCAGGTGAGCACCTGGGGCGAGACCTCGCCCGCCGCCCACTTGCTCGCCACCACGTTGCCGCCCCAGAGCAGCATCGTGAACACGAGGAGCGGGTAGGCCGTGGCCACCGGCGCGTCCGCGCGTCCGGCGGGCGTCTCCGGGACGCGCATGGGGCGGATCTCCCTGGGCTCGCCGGGCCCGAGGCCGGTCGATGCGGGCGGGGATAGCCCGTCGTGCCGCGCGGGGACAGGCCGCCCGGCGCAACGCCGCCATCGAAATCCGCTCGTATCCGCCCCCCAAGGGCCGCACCCATCCCCCGCTATCGATCCGCCCGCGCTATCGACGGGCGCGCCGATTCCCTATGCCGGTGGATAAGGTTATGCCGGCCCGGAACGCGGCGACACGGCCGCGGACCAATCGGGGAGGGCGAGACATCCGGTGACGTGGCGATCCCTCCTCCTCGCCGGCCTTTTGGCGGCCGGCCTCGGCGGCCTCGCCGTCTCGCCCCAGGGCGCCGCCCTCCTCGGCGAGGCGCGCGAACGCCTCGCGGCGCTCCAGGCCCGCTCCGGGCCGGCGAAGCCCGCCCACCTGCCGGCCCAGCGCACCGCCGTGGAGGAGGGCCGCACCGTGGTGCGCCTCTCGGCCGCCGAGCGCGCCCGCATCGGCATCGTCACCGAGGCCCGGCCGCTCGCCGCCCACCGGGAGGAGTTGCAGGCCTATGGCAGCGTCCTCGATCTCGCCCGGGTCACCGACCTGACCAACGCCTATGCCAGCGCCCGGGCCGCCCTCCAGACCGCCCAGGCCCGCGCCGAGGTCTCGCGCAGCGCCCTCCAGCGGGCGAGGTCGCTCGGTCAATACGCGACCACCGTGCAGCTCGAGACCGCCGGGGGCACGGCCCAGACCGACCAGGCGGCCCTGGCGGCGGCGGAATCGCAGGTGCGCACCCTCTCGGCCACCGCCCAGCAGGAATGGGGGCCGGTGATCGGCCGGGCCATCGTCGAGCGCTCGGCCGGCGTCACCCGGCTGATCGAGCGGACCGACTTCCTGGTGCAGGTCACCCTGCCGCCGGGGGAGGGCCTGAAGGGCCCGCCGGCGGCGGCCTTCGCCGAGGTACCGCCCCAGAGCGCGCGGGTCGCCCTGACCTACGTCTCGCCCGCCACCCGCACGGATCCGCGCATCCAGGGCCTGAGCTTCTTCTACACCGTGCCGGGCGACAGCGGCTTCCTGCCCGGCATGAGCATGCTGGCCTTCCTGGCGGCCGACCGCAGCGTCACGGGCCTGAGCGTGCCCGAGGAGGCGGTGGTGCACTGGCAGGGGGCGGCCTGGATCTACAGGGCGGTGGGAGCCGATGCCTTCGCCCGCCACCGGCTCAAGGCCGATCCGCCGATGTCGGCCGACGCCTACGTGGTGGAGGACCTGCCCGGCGACACCGAGATCGTGCTCTCGGGAGCTCAGGCGCTCCTCTCCGAGGAGATGAAGAGCCAGCTCCAGGTCTCGGGCGGCGTCGATGACGATTGAGGCGA
>NZ_JAIEOF010000149.1 GCF_019750675.1 Methylobacterium sp. | reverse complement strand
CGGTCTCGTCCGTTCCGAAGCCGAGGCGTTCCAGCACCGCCAGCGCCAGGGGCTTGGTGATGCGCCGGCCCCGGCTGAGCGCGTCGCGGTCGAGCGCCGTGACGACGTCGCGGGCGCGCCCGAGGGAGCGGTCGATCCGCAGGGCCAGGGCCTCGACGATGGCGAGATCCACCACCAGCTGACGGTCCACGAACAGCTTGACGAGGACGGCCCGCAGGAGGGCGTCGTCCGGGGGCAGGATGGTGGCGCCGGGGGCGAGGCGCAGGCGCGAGCGCAGGTCCGCCGTGGTCAGGCCCAGCGCCTCCACCGAGGTGGCGGCGGTGAGGAGCACGGGGCTGGCGCGCTCGCGGGCGACGTTGAGGAGGTGGAACAGGGCCGCCTCGTCGCGGGGCTGTCGGTCGAGGTCCTCGACGACCAGGGCGCCGTTGGCGAGGAAGCGCGGAACGGTGGCGGCGGTGATCTCCGAGGCCTGCGCGGTCCAGGCATGGGAGCGCGTCGCCCAGATCGAGGCGAGGTGGCTCTTGCCGCTGCCCGGCGGCCCCGTGAGGAGGCAGACCGTGTCGGGCCAGTTCGGCCAGGCCTCGATCAGGGCGTAGGCGGCCTCGTTGGCGGGGCCCACGAGGAAATCCTCGCGGCCGTAGCGCGGGTCGGCCGGCAGGTCGAAGGCCAGCTGCTTCGGAGGGACGTTCTCGCGGGAGGCCATCTAGCGATCGAACTTTGACAGGACAGACTCGGACAGGACGGACTTGGATAGGACGGACTTGGACAGGAGCACGGGTGAATCCGCGTGGTAGAGCGGAGACTGGAGGTAGCGTTCCAGGGCGAAGCGGACCAGCACGCCGATGGAGGCCGCCACCGGCACCGCGAGCAGCAGCCCGACGAAGCCGAACAGCGAGCCGAAGGCGAGGAGCGCGAACATCAGCCAGACCGGGTGCAGGCCGACCGATTCGCCCACCAGCTTGGGCGAGATGATGTTGCCCTCCAGGAACTGCCCGACCACGAACACCCCGATCGTCAGGCCGATGTGCAGCCAGTCGGAATCCGGCCAGAACTGCGCCAGGGCGACGCCCGCCGAGAGCAGGAACCCGGTCAGCGTGCCGACATACGGGATGAAGGTGAGGAAGCCCGCGATCAGCCCGATCAGCACGCCGAAGTTCAGACCGACGAAGAACAGCCCGACGGCGTAGAAGGTGCCGAGGATGAGGCAGACCAGGGTCTGGCCGCGCACGAAGCCCGTCACCGCGCCGTCGATCTCCCGGCCGAGGCGCCGCACCACGGGCCGGTGGCGCGGCGGCACCCAGCCGTCCACCGCCGCCACCATCCGGTCCCAGTCGACCAGGAGGTAGAACGCCACCACCGGCGTCACCACGAGGAGGGAGGCGATGGAGATGATGGCCTGGCTGCCCGACCACAGGGACTTCAGGAAGGCCAGGAACCAGGTGCCCCCCTGCCCCACCAGGGTCCCGACCTGGGATTGCAGGTCTGTGAGCACGTCGGCCCCGCCCACCCGCTGCAGCAGCGGCCCGGCCCGGTCCGCCAGGATCCCCTGGAGCCGCGAGACCATGCCGGGCAAGGTCGCGATCAGGGCCGAGACCTGGTTGGCGGCGAGCGGCACCACGAGGAGCAGAGCCACCACGAGGCCGATCACGAACATCGCCAGAATGAGGAGGGAGGCCGTGAGCCGCCCCAGCCCGAGGCGCTCCAGCCGGTCGGCGATCGGGTCGAGGAGGTAGGCCAGGGCCAGGCCCGCCACGAAGGGCAGCAGCACGTCGGCGAGGAGGTAGATCAGCAGGGCGAGGCCCACGAGGGCCACCAGCCCGATCATCGCCCTGCCGCGCATCGGCCGTCCTCGCTCTTCGTCGTCCGGTTCCAAGAGTGGGAACGGGACGCGGCACGGTCAAGGCTGCGGGCCGCGAAACGCCCTCCGGGCCGCGATCCGCCCCGGGTGCCGGCGGGGCCGGGCCGAGGCGTCGACCCGGCCATGCGTCATTCACGACTCGCCGGAACCGACGCGACCCGTTAGAGCAACGATCGAAGGACGTTGAGACGAGGTGCCGATGACGGGCGAGCCCAAGACCGGAATGACCTACGCGCAGGCGGGCGTCGACATCGATGCCGGCAACGCCATGGTCGAGACGATCAAGCCGCTGGTGCGTGCCACCCGCCGGCCGGGGGCGGATGCCGAGATCGGCGGCTTCGGCGGCCTGTTCGACCTGAAGGCCGCCGGCTTCCGGGACCCGATCCTGGTGGCGGCCAACGACGGCGTCGGCACCAAGGTGAAGATCGCCATCGAGACGAACCGCCACGACACGATCGGGATCGACCTCGTGGCGATGTGCGTCAACGACATCATCGTGCAGGGCGCAGAGCCGCTGTTCTTCCTCGACTATTTCGCCACCGCCAAGCTGGTGCCGGGGGTCGGCGCCGACATCGTGCGCGGCATCGCGGCCGGGTGCCGGCTCGCCGGTTGCGCGCTGATCGGGGGCGAGACCGCCGAGATGCCGGGCCTCTACGACGGCGCCGACTACGATCTGGCCGGCTTCAGCGTCGGCGCGGCCGAGCGCGGCACCCTGCTGCCGCGCGGCAACATCGTGCCCGGCGACGTGGTGCTGGGCCTGCCCTCCTCGGGCGTGCATTCCAACGGCTTCTCGCTGGTGCGCCGCATCGTCGAGCGCAGCGGCCTGTCCTACGACGACCCGGCGCCCTTCGAGCCCGCCCGGACCCTGGGCGAGGCCCTGCTGGAGCCGACCCAGATCTACGTGAAGCCGCTGCTCGCCGCCCTGCGCAGCACGGACGGCATCAAGGCGCTGGCCCACATCACCGGCGGTGGCTTTCCCGACAACCTGCCCCGCGTCCTGCCCGAAGGGGTCGGCATCAGCATCGATCTCGACGCGATCATTCCGCCGCCGGTCTTCGGCTGGCTCTCGCAGGTGGGCGGGGTCGCCGAATCGGAGATGCTGCGCACCTTCAACTGCGGCATCGGGATGGTCGTGGTGGTGGCGCCCGACAGCGTCAGCGCCGTGTCGAAGGCCCTCGACCTCGGCGGCGCCTCCCCGGTGCGCCTCGGCCGGATCACCCCGCGCGGGGCCGAGCCCGTGACCTTCGAAGGCCGGCTCGCCTTCTGATGGCCCCGGCGAAGAAGACCCGCGTCGCGATCCTGATCTCGGGGCGCGGCTCGAACATGGCCTCGCTGATCGCGGCGGCGGCCGCCCCCGACTTCCCGGCCGAAATCGTGCTGGTGGCGTCCAACCGCCCCGAGGCCGGGGGCCTCGCCTTTGCGGCCGAGCGGGGCATCGCCACGCTGGCCCTCGACCACCGGGCCTATCCGAGCCGGGCGGCCTTCGACGCGGCCCTCCAGGCCGAACTGACGGCGGCCGACATCGACCTCGTGGTCCTGGCCGGCTTCATGCGGATCTTCTCCGCCGGCTTCGTCGAGGCCTGGGCGGGGCGGATGATCAACATCCACCCCTCCCTGCTGCCGCTCTTCAAGGGCGTGCACACCCACGAGCAGGCGCTGAAGGCGGGGGTGCGCCTGCACGGCTGCACCGTGCACTACGTCGTGCCCGAACTCGATGCCGGCCCGATCATCGCGCAGGCCGCCGTGCCCGTGTTGCCCGGCGACGATGCCGACGCGCTGGCTGCCCGCATCCTCGTGCAGGAGCACCGGCTCTACCCGCAGGCCCTGGCGCTGGTCGCGGGCGGGCGGGCGCGCCTGGAGGGGGAATGGGTGGTGTTTTCGGACGACGTGCCGCCGGCGGACGGGGCGCTGCTCAGCCTTTAGCCCGGCAAATCGCCGCGCCGGCTCACGCGTTCGGCAGGTGCGTCGCGAGCGCTTCCAGCACCGCCATGCGCACGGCGACGCCCATCTCCACCTGCTCGCGGATGAGCGACTGGGCGCCGTCGGCGATCTCGGAGGAGATCTCGACGCCGCGGTTCATCGGGCCGGGATGCATCACCAGGGCGTCGGGGGCGGCGATCCGCAGCTTGTCGGCATCGAGGCCGAAATAGCGGAAGTACTCCTTCACGGAGGGCACGAAGGAGCCGTTCATGCGCTCGCGCTGCAGGCGCAGCATCATGACGATGTCGCAGCCCTCCAGCCCTTTTCGCATGTCGGTGAAGACCTCGACGCCGAAGCGCTCGATGCCGGTGGGCAGCAGGGTCGAGGGGCCGATGATGCGCACCCGCGCGCCGAGCGCCTGGAGCAGGATGAGGTTCGAGCGGGCCACGCGGCTGTGCAGGACGTCGCCGCAGATGGCCACCCGCAAGCCCTCGATCCGGCCCTTGTTGCGCCGGATGGTCAGGGCGTCGAGGAGCGCCTGGGTCGGGTGCTCGTGGGCGCCGTCGCCGGCATTGACCACGGCGCAGTCGACCTTGCGGGCGAGGAGATGCACGGCGCCCGCCGCGTGGTGGCGCACCACGATGATGTCGGGCCGCATGGCGTTGAGCGTCGCGGCGGTGTCGATCAGGGTCTCGCCCTTCTTCACCGAGGAGGAGGCCACCGACATGTTCATCACGTCGGCGCCCAGCCGCTTGCCCGCGAGTTCGAACGAGCTCTGCGTGCGCGTGGACGGCTCGAAGAACAAGTTGATCTGGGTGCGCCCCCGCAGGGTGGTGCGCTTCTTCTCGACCTGGCGCGAGAGCGCGACGGCGTCCTCCGCCCGGTCGAGGAGAACCTCGATGTCGGGTCGCGAGAGCCCCTCGATCCCGAGCAGGTGCCGGTGGGGGAAGTGTTGCGGCGCGGCTGTCATGCTGGGTCCAGGGCTATAGGCCGGGCCGGAGGGAGCGGCAAGGCGCGCGGGCGAGGTGCGTGGGCACCCCGCCGGCTTCGGCGCGTCAAACCCCCGGACCCACCAGCGGCCGCAGGGATTCGGCCAGGTCGGTGAGGCTCAGGCCGCCCTTCTGCAGCACCCGGTCGGCGCGCCCGGCCAGGCGCCTGCGGTCGTCGGCGGTGATGTCCTTGGCGGTGAGCACGACGACGGGGATGTCGCGCCACTCCGCCCGTTCGCGCAGCGCCCGCAGGAAGCCGAAGCCGTCCATCTCGGGCATCATAAGGTCGAGGAGGATGAGGCTCGGCTTGCGCGCCGCCGTCGCCTCCAGGCCCGCCACCCCGTTCTCGGCGGCGGCCACGCGCCAGCCCTCGCGGGTCAGCATCGCGGACAGGCGCTCGCGGGCATCCGGGTCGTCGTCGATGATCAGCACCGGTCCCTTGTGCTCGGAGGGCTTGAACCGCTCCATGGCGGATTTGAGCTGGCTCCATTCGATCGGCTTCTGGAGGTAGTCGGTGGCCCCGAGGGAGAAGGCGAGGTTCTGCTCGTCGAGCACCGTCACCATGATGATGGGCGTGGCCCCGAGGTCCGGATCGGCCCGGAGGGTGCGCAGCACCGACCAGCCGTCCATGCGCGGCATGGTCACGTCGAGGAGGATGACGCGGGGCCGGAGCTCCCGAGCCCGCTCGAGCCCCTCGCGCCCGTCGCGGGCGGTGGCGACGGTGAAGCCGTCGCGCTCGAGAAAGCGGGCGAGGAGGTCGCGGGTGGCGGCATCGTCGTCGATGATGAGGACGTGGCCGCCGGGGATCGGCCGGACCTCGCCGAGGCGATGCAGGGCGTCGTGATCGTGCGGGCTCGCCTCGACGGGGTTCTGGGGCACGTAGACCGCCGGAACCGTCAGGGTGAAAGTGGTGCCGGCCCCCTCCTGGCTTTCCACCTCGATGCGTCCGCCGAGCATGTCGGCGAAGGCGCGGGTGATGGCGAGGCCGAGGCCGGTGCCACCGAAGCGCCGCGTCGTGGAGGCGTCGGCCTGCGTGAAGCGCTGGAACAGCTTGGCCTGCTGATCGGCGTTCATGCCGATGCCGGTGTCGGTGACCCGGAAGGTGAGCCAGTCGATTCCCTCGCGCGACGCGCGCGAGACCGCCAGAACGATGCGCCCGCCTTCCGTGAACTTGGCGGCGTTGCTGAGGAGGTTGATGAGGCACTGGCGCAGCTTGGTCTGGTCGGTCCGCGCCTCGCCGAGCCCGTCGGCCATCTCCAGGGCGAGGGCGTTGCCCTTCTTGTCGACCAGCGTCTCCACGGTGGCGGCGACGTCGCGCACGGTCTCGGCGACGGGGAAGACCTCGGCGAAGATCTCCATGCGCTCGGCCTCGATCTTCGAGAGGTCGAGGACGTCGTTGATGAGGCCGAGCAGGTGGCGGGCATTCGCCTCGATCTTGCGCATGTCGGCGAGGAGGCCCTCCTCGCCCAGGTCCTCGATCTCCTCCTGCAGCATTTCCGAGTAGCCGATCACCGCCGAGAGCGGGGTGCGCAGCTCGTGGCTCATGTTGGCCAGGAACTGGCTCTTGGCGCGGTTGGCTTCCTCGGCGGCTTCCTTGGCGGCCTCCAGGGCGAGTTCGGCCTCCCGGCGGGCGGTGATGTCGGAATGGGTGCCGACCCATTCGCGGATGCTGCCGTTCTCCTCGAGGATCGGGACCGCCCGGGCCGACATGATCCGCCAGATCCCGTCCTGGCGCCGGACGCGATGCTCGATCTCGTAGGGCGAGAGGGTCTCCAGGGCCTGGAGCCAGGCCGCGTTGGTGCGGGCACGGTCATCCGCATGGATCGCCTCCAGCCAGCCCGCGCCTGCGGCCTGCTGGGGCGTCTGGCCGGTGAAGCGGGTCCACTCGGACGGTGTCGCCTCGAAGCCGCCCTCGGGACTGGTTGTCCAGACGATGGCGGTGGTGGCCTCGGTCAGCGAGCGGAAGCGCTCCTCGCTGTGGCGCATGCGCTCCTCGGAGAGCTTGCGCAGGGTCTCGTCGGAGACCACGAGCCCGACGCCGTCGGCCTGGACCCGGCCCGCCCCGGCGCCGCCGGAGCGCCCGCGCAGGGGGTAGAAGCTCATCTGGAAGTGGCGGACGCCGCGCGGGGCGCTCGGCGTCGGCACCGCCACGTCGACGTTGTTGGTCACCAGGCCCTCGTCCCGGGCCGCCCTGAGCTTCGGAACCAGCTGCTCCTGGAGCGTGGGCACGTTGGCCCAGATCGGCGCACCGAGATCGGCCCCGAAGCCGCGCTCGTTCATGGTCGCGAGCGCCCGGTTCATGTGCTGGATCGTCAGGTCGCGGTCGAGGAAGCCGAGGCCCACGGGGGCGTTGGCGAAGACACCGTCGAGGAGGGCGGCCGTGCGCTGCTCGTCGCGCCGGCGCACCAGGGCGAGGCGCCCGAGCAGCCCGACGGCGCCCAGCGCCGAGGCGATCGAGACCAGCGAGAGCACCAGGGAGAGGATCCGGTCCCAGCGCTCGCTCGCCGCCAGCACGGCGTTGGCATGGGCCTGCACGTCCCGGGTCGCCGCGCGCACCGCGTCCATGGTGCGCTTGCCCTCCCCCGTACGGACGAGCGCCACGGCCGGATCGTGGCCCTGCGTCCGGCGCAAGTCGATCACGCGGGCCGCATAGGTGCGCTTGGCCTCGACGGCGCCGCGCAGGGCGCCGATGTGCCGGGGGGCCTCGGCATCCATGCCGCGGGTCAGGTCGTCGATCGCGCTCAACTGGCCGTCGATGGTGCTCTGGGCGGCGTCGTAGGGTTCGAGATAGACCTCCTCCCCGAGCAGCACGAAGCCGCGCATCCCGGTCTCCAGCTCGACCATGTTGGCGAGCAGGCGGTCGCTCTGGGTGAGGATGGCGTGCTGGCGCGCGCCCTCGGCGCGGCTCGCCTCGCCGGCGAAGTAGTTGCCCAGTCCCGCCGCTACCGCCACGCCGATCAGCACGAACGCCAGGGGCGAACTCGGAAGGCCGGAGAGCAGGCGGGTCTTGCGCCAGCCTCGGGTGGGGGCGTTCGGGGGCGCGCTGGTCATGCGATGCGGTTCACGGGGTTCGACGGCACGGGGCAGGGAGATTTGGGGCGGGGCGATCGTTTGCGGAACAGGTTCCGTGCGGGCCCGCCCTGGCGGGCCGCGCGCCCCGACCTCCGCAAACGCGCCGGCCCCGGTTCCGTTCATCGCCACAGCGGATCCGCCTCAATCGCCGCCCTCGTCCGGGATGGCGAGGCGGGTGCCGCAGGCCTTGCAGTGGACGGCATCGGCCTCGTGGCGCTGGAGGCCGCAGGCCGGGCAGGGAAACCGCACCTTGGGCGGCCGGAACAGGACCTGGGCGAGGCGCAGGAACAGCGTCACCCCGAAGATCATCACCGCCACCGAGATGAGGCGGCCGGAGGTGCCCGGCAGGGTGATGTCGCCGTAGCCGGTGGTCGTCAGGGAGGTCACGGTGAAGTAGAGCGCATCGACGGCGTTGCCGATCGCCGGGTTGCTGCCGTGCTGGGTGGCGTAGACGATCCCGGTCATCACGAAGACGAAGACCGCGAGGTTGGTGCCCGCCAGGATCGCGTCCTCGTTGTCGCGGAAGAAGGCGCTGTCGGCACGCATCCGGTCGAGGAGCTGGTAGGTCCGCAGCAGGCGCAGGGTCCGCAGGATGCGCAGGAAGCCGACCCCCTCCCCGACCACGGGCGCGAGGAACGACACCACGGCGGCGATGTCGGCCCAGGTCGAGAGGTGCCGGAACTCGCGGAACCGGTCTCGGCTGATGGCGAGGCGGGCCAGGAAATCGAGGAGCACGACGAGGCCCAGGGCCACGTCGACCCCCTCGATCCAGGCGTGGCGCGGCAGGAACGAGGTCGCCACGACCCAGACAACCGTGCCGATGTCGAAGACGAGGAGGCCGTAGCGGAAGCGGTGGGCGCGGTCGGTCGAGCCTTCGTAGAGGCCGGAGAGGCGTGCGCTGAGCGGGGGCATGGCGGAGGGTGCGATCAGCGCCGGAGGCGGTTGCCGAGGACGAAGCCGAACAGGCCCATCAGGATGATGCCGGCCGCCCCCTCGATGCCCACCAGCAGGTTGGTGACGCGGCCCACCGGCTTGACGCCGATCTCGGGCGGGTTCGCGGTCATCATGTTGAGGGCGCTGTAGCTCACGAGGTCGAGGGGGTTGTAGGTCGCCCGGCCGTCGCCGCCCTCGGGGATGAGCCCGCCGGTGAGGCCGTAGAGGCCCGCGAACACGAAGATGAGGATGACGAAGGCGCGGGCGATGCGCGACAGGCTCTCGCCGTAGTCGCAGAGCCATTCCACGAAGCGGTCGGCGACCCACTGGTAGCCGTGCCGGGCGAGGTCCGGCCCGGAGCGGGCCTCCCAGGCGGCGCGGGCCTGGGCGCCGGCGTGGAGCCGGCCCATCCGGCGCCCGCGCTTGTAGGCCCAGCTCGCCGCATCCTGGCTGCCGATGCTCTTGAAGTTCTGCTCCAGGGCGAGGTAGCTCGCCTGGGCGGCCGGGTAATCGCGGGCGACCTCCTCCCCCACCGCGCCGCCGAGCTGGTCCACCCGCATCCGGGTGCCGTTGAGCCAGGCCCCGGCGAAGCGCGCGTGGCGCAGGTCGCAGGTGGAGAGGTTGAGGCGCACGAGACTGGTCTCGGAGAGGTCCGCCTCCGACAGGTTGGCGCCGTCGAGCTTCACGCCCGTGAAGTTGGCGCCCTTCAGGCGCGCGCCGCCGAGCTGCGTCTTCTTCAGGCTGGCGCCCTCAAAATCCGCGTAGGTGAGATTGACGCCCACGAGCTTGACTTCGTCCAGGCGGGCGCCGCGGAAATGCGTGTAGTCGGCGTCCGCCCCGGTGAAGTCGGCGCCCCAGAGATCGGCGCCGTCGAAGTTGGCCCCGTCCAGGAGGGCGCGGCGGAGCTTGGCGAAGCGCATGGCGGCGCCACCGAAATGCGCGTCCTCCAGCATGGCGTCGTCGAAATTGGCCTCGCCGCCGGCGATCCCGGTGAAGCGGGCGCCGCTGAGGTCGGCGCCCGCGAAGCTGGCCTCCTCCACGGTCGCCCCGGCAAAGTGCGCCGAGCGGCCGAGCGCGCCCGCCAGGCTCGCCCCCGAAAGGTTGGCGCCCGAGAGATCGGCATCCTCCAGGTGCGCCTCGGCGAGGTCGGCCCCAGCGAGGGCGAGGCCGCTCTGCTTTTCGTCCCACCAGGGGGGCGGCGCCGCCGCCATGCCGAGCCGCGCCGTCAGCGCCTCGCGCCCGAGGTTCAGGCCCCCGAGATCGAGGCCCGCGCCCGCCACGAAGGGCACGCCGGCCTCGAGGCACACCAGGAAGGCGTCGGCCCGGGCGTGCGCCGCATCCGTGTCCGGCGACGTCTCAGGCGCCATGGGGCGACTCCGGCCGCGCGGGGCGGGCACAATCCGGGATGCCGGGCGTTGCGAAGGCGGCGGACTTTTCGCGCGGAAAGGCTTTGTCGCGCGGGAAGGCCTTGGACTTTTCGCCAGGACTGGGCGTTTCACCCGGACTGGACGTTTTACGAAGCTTGGCCACGACGTGCCGGCGACGGCGTGGGGAGCAGAGTGCGGCGATGACGTGGATGGCGATCGGCCTCAAGGCCACCGGGGTGCTCCTCGCGGTGGCGACGCTGCTGCCGTTCGTTCCCAGCAATTCCGGCTTCATCCGCACCTTCGACTTTCCGCGATTGCAGATCGCGGCCCTGATCGTGCCGGTGATCCTGGGCCTCGTCCTCGTCGCCCGCGATACCACGGGGCTGACGCTCGCCGCGGCCCTGGTGGCAGCCCTAGCCTACCAGGTGGCGTGCATCTACCCGTTCACGCGGCTGGTCTCGCCGCAGGCGGTCGCGGCCGAGGCGGGGGCCAGCCGCACCGAGGCCGGCGTCTCGATCCTCATCGCCAACGTCCTCGAATCGAACCGCAGCTACGGCCCCATCCTCGACCTCGTCGTCGCGCAGGACCCCGATCTCCTCCTGCTCGTCGAGACCGATGCGGCCTGGGCCGAGGCGCTGGAGCCGCTGCGGGCGCGCTATCCCCACGTGGTGGCCCAGCCGCAGGACAACACCTACGGGCTGATGTTCTATTCGAAGCTTCCCCTGACCGACCCGCAGGTGCGCTTCCTCCTGCAGGACGACGTGCCCTCCGTGCGGACGGGCGTGACCCTGCGCTCGGGCCAGACCTTCACCTTCTTCGGCGTGCATCCGCGCCCGCCCCATCCCGGGCAGAGCAGCACCCCGCGCGACGCCGAACTCGTGATGGTGGCGCGCGAGGTGGCGGCGGACGGGCGCCCGGCGGTGGTGGCGGGCGACCTCAACGACGTCGCCTGGTCGAAGACCAACGACCTGTTCCAGCGGATCAGCGGGCTCCTCGACCCCCGCATCGGGCGCGGCCTCTACCCGACCTTCAACGCCAAGTGGCCGCTGCTGCGCTGGCCCCTCGACCACATCTTCTTCAGCGACGACTTTCTCCTCGGCCGGATCGAGCGGCTGCCCCACATCCAGTCGGACCATTTCCCGATCCTGATCAGCCTGTACCGGACGGACCGGGCCCCGCGCCTGCAGGAGGCGCCCGAGGCGACGGCGGAGGATCATCGGGCGGCGCGGGAAGCCGTGGAGGCCGCCCGGTGAGGCGCCTCAGTGCTGCGCGACTCCCGCCGCCATGTTGATCGCCAGCGCCAGCACGCTGGTGTTGAAGACGTAGGCGTAGATCGTCTGCACCGTGGCGACCCGGCGCATCGTCTTGCTGGTGATGTCGGTGTCGGAGGTCTGCGAGGTCGCCCCGATGGTGACGGAGAAGTAGAAGAAGTCCCAGAAATCCGGGTTCTCGTCGCCGTTGAAGTCGAGGCCGCCGCGCGCGGCATCGCCCTCGGCGCCGTAGTAGAGATGCGCGTAGTGCACGGTGAACACCACCTGCACGAAGAGCCAGGCGCAGATCATGGTGGCGGCGGCGAGCGCCAGGTGGCTCAGGCGATAGGCTTCGCTGCCGTTGCCCCCCAGCACCAGCATCGCCACGGCGCCGAAGCTCGCGGCCGCGGCCAGGATCGCGAAGAGCGAGACCGCCAGCGCGGAATCGTCGAGGCGCGTGGCCTCGGCCCGCATGGCGTCCTGCGACTGCCGGGCCGCCTTGCCCACGATCAGCCCGCAATAGACGAGCACGCCGAGGCACCAGCCGATGAGGAGCCGCACCGACAGGTCCGCGAAGGGCAGCACCAGGGCGAGGACGAGCGTGAGGCCGACGGAGGCGAGCAGGCGCGGCCGCAGCCAGAAGGCGCGGACGGGAAGGGTCTGAAGGGGATTTCGCATGGAACGTCCGGGCGCGCGCGAGCCTCAGCGGCGCCGCGTGGCGCACCCGAGCTCCGCTTCTGGCATCATCCGCCGTCTCCTGCGCCCCCGTCCCCCTATCCGCAAGCCTTGTCGCAACGGGCACCTGCCGGCACCAGCCGGGCGATCCAGGGCCGGAGCGGCAGGAACAGGCGGTAGGCCACCTCGCCGAGCGCCGTCACGCCGGGCAGGCTCGCGAGCCGGGCGAGCCCGCGCCAGCCCGGCAGCACGGCCCACAGGGCGGCGAACCCGGCCGCCCCCGAGACCAGGGCGCCGTCCGGGCGCCGCACATGGAACCGGGCGCGGGCAGCCTCCCGCGTCAGACCCGACCCGAGCTCGGCCGGGCCCTCCGCCCCGACATCGACCCAGGCGACCCGCTCCGCCCCCTCGGCCCGCCGGTACAGGCGGATCTCCGCGGCGCAGAGGGGACAGGCGCCGTCGTAGTAGACGGTGAGGGCGGGATCGGCGTGCGTGGTCATCGTCCACAGATAGGGCGCCGGCCGCCGGCGCATCACCCCTCCCCCGACCGCTCGGCGGAGAGCGCGCGCACGGCTGCGCGAAAACCGTCCCGGTCGATCGGGCCGAGCCGTGCAGCGCAGGCGGCCTGCGCCGCCTCCCAGAGGGGGTACGCTTCTGCGAGGAGCGCGCGCCCTGCCTGCGTCAGCGCGATGCGCCGGATGCGCCGGTCGTCCGCATCCGGCTCGATCGCCAGGAGGCCACGGCGCTCCAGGGGTTTCAGGTTGGCCGTCACCGTGGTGCGATCCGTCGCCAGGTGTTGCGCCAGGGCACCGATAGTGGGTGCCGCGTCGCGGACCAGCATCAGCAGCAGCGTGAACTGCCAGTTCGACAGCCCCGTCGGGCGCAAAGCCGCATCGTAGCGGCGCCCGATGGCCCGCGCCGCCTTCTGGGCCGCGAAGCAGAAGCAGGCCTGCTCGACATCGGCCACGATGGTTGGGGTCAGGTCGGGTCGCGATGCCATCGGCGTCTCTGGGAAAGGTTGATACCAAGCATATAGGGCCTCGTCCCGTCCAGGGCATCCGGCGGGGGCAGGACGCCGATCCACGGATAATTGTTGATATCAACTCAGGTGTTCCAGCGCACCGCGTTTGAAGATAAACAGTTTATATCAACGTTATTGCAACGAGGCGAGGCGACTGGCCCTCACGGCTCCGCAGCCGACCCCTCACCCCCACGAGGAGATCCACCATGACCGTTCGCTCCGCGCTCACCGCCGCTGCCATCGCCGCCGGCATCACCCTTCCCGCTGCTCCCGCCGGGGCCGGGGAAGTCCGAGCCTTCGAAGCCTGGGGTCACAGCTTCACCGTCACGGCCGCCCAGGCGGCCAACCGCGCCGACCTCTCGACGGCGCCCCGCCACGCCTACACGTCGGCCCTCGCCGTCGACGCCGCCGAAGCTTCCGCCGCGGGCGCCCGGGCCGTCCGCACGCTCAACATCTGGGGTGCTCGGATCGAAGCCCCGGCTGATTGAGGCCTGCCCTCCAGCACGCAGGACTGCGCCTTATCGAATCGATTTCATCAATATCGGTTATTGAAAACATCTGTTTGAATGATGGTGCGGCGCAATACATCTTCCGATCACGCAGCGGGGCACGGGCCTCGCGCCGACAACCAGGACATCCAATCATGACCACGCAGACCAGAACTTTCCGCACTCTCGTCCTCGCCACCCTTGCCGCTACGACCCTTGCCGGCGCGGTGCGGGCGGACGAGCGCAGCTACGTCACGCCCCCGCTCTACCGGGAGCAGGCCCGCGTCACCGCCACGGTGCGCCCGGCCTCGGAGCTGACGACCACGCCGTCCATCGTCGCCCCCGCGACGCCCACCGGCACGGTGATGGCGGACGAGCGCAGCTACGTCACGCCTCCGCTCTACCGGGCGCAGGCCCGCGTCACCGCCACGGTGCGCCCGGCCTCCGAACTGACGACCACGCCGTCCCTCACCCCCGGCGCCCCCGAGACCCGGCGCATCGTGGCCGAAGCTTCGGAGACGTCGGCCCGCTGACAGAGGCTCCGCGCATGGACGCGCGGCTTCCCGGCGGAACCACACCGATCGCACACGCAGGATCGACCGGCCGCGAGACCGGGCAATCCCGGGGGCGAGCCCGACACGGGCGCAAAAGGAAAACGGCCGCGAATCGCTTCGCGGCCGTTTTCAGTTGGGGCATCCCGGGGGATGCCAAGTCACGGAAGATGCAACGGAAGGTCGCGCTCAGCGGCGGGCGAGCGCCTTGAGGGCGTTGCGGCCGGCATAGAGAGCCTGGGAGCCGAGGCCCTCCTCGATGCGGATGAGCTGGTTGTACTTGGCCAGTCTGTCCGAGCGGGCGAGCGAGCCGGTCTTGATCTGCCCGCAATTGGTGGCGACGGCCAGGTCGGCGATGGTCGAATCCTCGGTCTCGCCGGAGCGGTGGGACATCACGGCGGTGTAGCCGGCGCGCTGGGCCATATCGACGGCGGCGAGCGTCTCGGTGAGGGAGCCGATCTGGTTGACCTTCACCAGGATGGAGTTGGCGGTCTGCTCCGCAATGCCGCGCGACAGGCGCGTCACGTTGGTGACGAAGAGGTCGTCGCCCACGAGCTGGCAGCGGTCGCCGACCCGCTCGGTGAGCAGCTTCCAGCCCGCCCAGTCGTCCTCGGACATGCCGTCCTCGATGGACAGGATCGGGTAGCTATCCACGAGCTTGGCGAGGTAGCTCACCTGGGCCTCGATGTCCCGGGTCTGGCCCTCGCCCTCGTAGTGGTAGGCGCCGTCCTTGAAGAACTCGGTGGCGGCGCAATCGAGGGCCAGCACCATGTCGGTGCCGGGCTTGAAGCCGGCGGCCTGGATCGACTGCATCACGAAATCGAGGGCGGCCTCGGCCGAGGGCAGATTGGGGGCGAAACCGCCCTCGTCGCCCACGTTGGTGTTGTGGCCGGCCTTCTTGAGGGCCCCTTTGAGGGTGTGGAACACCTCGGCGCCCATGCGCACGGCCTCGGCGAGCGAGGACGCGCCCACCGGCATGATCATGAACTCCTGGAAGTCGATCGGGTTGTCGGCATGCGCGCCGCCGTTGATGATGTTCATCATCGGCACGGGCAGCACCCGCCCTTGCGTACCGCCGATGTAGCGGTAGAGGGGCAGGCCGGCGGTCTCGGCCGCCGCCTTGGCCACCGCGAGGGAGACGCCCAGGATCGCGTTGGCGCCGAGCCGGCTCTTGTTCGGGGTGCCGTCGAGCTCGATCATCGCCTCGTCGATGGCGATCTGATCCTCGGCATCCATGCCGCCGATGGCGTCGAGGATGTCGGACTGCACGGCGTTGACCGCCTTGCGTACGCCCTTGCCGCCGTAGCGGCCCTTGTCGCCGTCGCGCAACTCCATCGCCTCGTGCGCCCCGGTGGAGGCGCCCGACGGCACGGCCGCGCGGCCGAAGGAGCCGTCCTCCAACAGCACGTCGACCTCGATCGTCGGGTTGCCCCGGCTGTCGAGGATCTCGCGGGCGGCGATGTTGGTGATCGCGGTCATGCAGGCGCCTTTTCGGACGTTACGGCGGGTCGAGGTCCCGTGCCGAGAGACCGAAGGGCCGCATCCGGAACGGGGTGATTCCGCCGAGGCTTATCCGTCAACGCCTCGCCTCCGGCAAGCGGCCTGCGCAGCCTGCGTGCGCCGGAATAGCGAGATTCCCGCGATCAGGCCCTTCCGGGGCCGGGCGTGCCTAGCGGTCGCCCGCCCCCGACAGCAGCAGTTCGATCTGGGCCATGCCGTTCTCGCGTGCCTTGGCCTCGGTGGGGTGATTGCGGTCGGACCGCTGGATCAGCTTGCCCTTCCGGCGGATCGCCCATTGATACGGGGAGCCAGGGGCCTTGGGCGGCTGGATCTCCAGGGTGTAGGGGTAGGTAGCCGTGTTTTCGTCGCTCATGGTTCCCATATGGCACGCGGACCCTGCGCCTGCCACTCATGGACACCCCTCGAAAACCACTTTGGGTGGCGAATTGATCGTTTTCCGTCCCGATGCCGCCGGCCGAAACCCCGCCGCCGGCCCCGAAAGTTTCGTCATGACTCAGCATTCAGGGCCCGAGGGCCTGCAACTCGGGCAGATGAGCCCCCTGCCCGCCTCGCCCGAGGAGGCCCGTCTCGACCGGGTGCCGAACCCGCATCCCGGGACCGACTACCTCGCCCGCTTCACCGCGCCGGAATTCACCTCGCTCTGCCCGGTGACGGGGCAGCCGGATTTCGCGATCCTCGTCATCGACTACGTGCCGGACCAGTGGCTCGTCGAATCGAAGTCGCTCAAGCTCTACCTGACGGCCTTCCGCAACCACGGTGCCTTCCACGAGGATTGCACGGTGGGGATCGGCCTGCGCCTGACCGAACTCCTGGCGCCGCGCTACCTGCGCATCGGCGGGTTCTGGTATCCGCGCGGCGGCATTCCCATCGACGTGTTCTGGCAGACCGGCGAGCCGCCGAAATCCGTCTGGCTGCCCGATCCGGGCGTGCCGCCCTACCGGGCACGCTGAGGCGGTCGTCTCAGAAACGACGAAGGGCGGCCGGCTCGCGCCGACCGCCCCTCACTGAATCCCTCACTGAATCGCGAGAAACGAGAACTCAGTAGCCGTAACCGTAGGCCGGGGCGCCGTACCCGTAGGCAGGGCGCGCGTAGCCGTCGCGGTAATAGGCGTCGCGGGCCGCACCGGCCGCGATCGCGCCGGCGGCGAGGCCGGCGATGCCGAGGCCCACGGCCGCGCCGGTACCGATTCCACCGCCACGGCGACGACCGCTATAGGCGTAGCCACCGCGTCCGTAGCCCCGGCCGCCATAGGCGTGGCCGTGGCCATAGCCGCCATGTCCGTAGCCGTGGCCGCGGGGGCCGGCCTCGGCCGAGGTCGCGGCGGCGAGGCCACCCAGCGAGAGAGTCAGGGCGGAGACGAGGGCGAGCTTGCGCATAATGACCTTCAGCGTTCGAGAACGAATTTGGTATTCCAACGTCAAGCTGGCGTGATCGTTCCCTTCCCGCATCCCACGCCCTGCGCGCGCCGGGCCCCGGGCCCGCCCGGATCGGCTCAGGCCTGTCCGCTCCGCGCCTTCGCGAGCCGGTCGAACGCCTGCAGTTCGGCAAGCAGCGCCGGCATCGCCTTCAGCGGAACCATGTTGGGTCCGTCGGAGGGGGCATGATCCGGGTCGGGGTGCGTCTCGATGAACAGGCCCGCCACGCCCACTGCAACGGCGGCGCGCGCGAGCACGGCCACGAACTCCCGCTGGCCGCCGGATGTTGCACCCTGGCCCCCCGGCTGTTGCACCGAGTGGGTGGCGTCGAACACCACCGGGGCGCCCTGCGTCACCTGCGCCATGATCGGCAGGCTGCGCATGTCGGAGACGAGGGTGTTGTAGCCGAACGAGGCGCCGCGCTCGGTCACCAACACGTTGGGGTTGCCCGCTTGCCTCACCTTGGCGGCCACGTGGGCCATGTCCCAGGGCGCGAGGAACTGGCCCTTCTTTACGTTCACCACCCGGCCGGTGGCGGCGGCGGCGAGCAGGAGATCGGTCTGCCGGCAGAGGAAGGCCGGGATCTGGAGGACGTCGATCACCTCAGCCGCGGGCGCGCATTGCGCCGCCTCGTGCACGTCGGTGAGCACGGGCAGGCCGAAGCGCGCCTTGATCTCGGAGAAGATCGGCAGCGCCCCCGCGAGACCGAGGCCCCGCGCGGTGCTGCCGGAGGTCCGGTTCGCCTTGTCGAAGGACGCCTTGAACACCAGGCCGATGCCGAGCCGATCGGTCATCGCCTTCAGGGCGTCGGCGATCTCGACGGCGTGGTCGCGGCTCTCGAGCTGGCACGGCCCGGCGATCAGCGCGAAGGGCAGGTGATTCGCGAAGGCGACCGGACCAGCGCTGACGACGGCGGAGGGAGCGGGCTCGGGCGGACTGGTTCTGGACATGCTGCGCGTCTAGCCCGCCCGGGCGCCCGCGAAAAGGCCGGCGCGGCGGCGAAGCACGACCCGGGCGCTCGGTACCAGCACGCAGCGCGTGCGCGGACTGGCGAACGGATCGGCGTCGGGAGCGGTCTCGCAGCGAAGCGCCGCCCGCCCGGCGATTCGCTGCTGCGGCTGTCCCGCGATCAGGGCACCCTGGTGCAGGTCGAGGGCGAGGGCCTCGACGGCCTCGGGCTTCGCGCCCGTGAGAACCCCGGCAGCAAAGCCGATCAGTTCGTAGTAGCGGCGGCCCGGCTCCCGCTCCAGGGCGGAGAAGACCATCCGGTGCGCCCGGCAATCGAGGCTCATCCGCTCGGCATCGGCCGCGCGAAACACGGCGCGGGTCCCTTCGCGTCCGGCGAGCGAGGCGCCGGTGGCGCGGATCATCCGCGCGGTCAGGGCGTCGCAGGCATCGGCCGCCGCGGCGGGCACCGCGGTGCCCAGGGCCAGGGGGAGCAGGAGCGCGGCGCACCGGAGGGAAAGCATCATCGGCCCGATCTAGCGCAGAGGAGGCCCCTCGCCTATCGCCGCGGGGCGATCGAGCCCGTGGCCTCGCCCTGGCAGGCCTCGTGAGCATGGGAGCGCAGGACCCTGGGCAGGTGCACCGGGTGCGCGCCCGTCTCGTCCGCGAAGGTGCCGGTGAGCGCGTCCGGACCGGCGACGCCCTCGAAGTGGATCGGCCCGGCCTCGGTCTCCACCGCGAAGGTGATGGCCTTGGTGGCGTCGTCCAGGGTCATGTCGGCGGCCGCGCGGGGCCCGGGATGCTCGGCCCCCTCGTAGGTCAGCGCATCGCCGTTCGGGGAACGCCGCAGGATGATGCGCTGCCCGCTGCGGGCGCCGGTCTCCGGCAGGGTGCAGAGGTCGGCATACACGAAGGTGCCGGAGGCCCAGGCGGTGCGCGCCCGGGCCGGGGTGGCCCCGGCCGCGAGGATGCAGAGCACGAGGCCGGGCAGCATCCGCGCGCCGGCGCGCCGGAACCGTGTCGGGATTACCATCGCGTCACCTCCCGGGTGCGTGGTGCATCATCCGGCGCGGACGTTTCCGGATTGCGACAGGGATCAGGCCGCGTTGCGCGCGCGGACCCCCTGCTCGGCTTCCAGGGATGCAAGAAGGATGCAGAGGGCGATGCCCTCGGCCGCCTTCGTCACGTCGCCGAGGCTCGGGAAGGTCGGCGCGAGGCGCAGGACGCTGTCGTTGGGGTCGCGGCCGTAGGGCGAGGTCGCGCCGGCCGGGGTCAGGGCGATGCCGGCCTCCTTGGCGAGCCGCACCACCTCGGTGGCCGTGCCCGCGCGCGCTTCCACCGTGATGAAGTAGCCGCCCTCCGGACGGGTCCAGCGCGCGGCCCCGGTGCCGGCGAGATGGCGCTCCAGGGCCTCCTGCACGGCCGCGAACTTCGGCGCGATCAGGGCGCGGTGGGCGTCCATGTGGGCCTGGAGTCCGGCGGCGTCGCGCAGGAAACGCACGTGGCGCAGCTGGTTGAGCTTGTCGGGGCCGATGGTCTGCTTGGCGGAACGGGCCAGGAACCAGCGGGTGTTCTCGGGCGATCCGGCGAAGACCGCGAGGCCGGCGCCCGCCAGGGTGATCTTCGAGGTCGAGGCATACAGGAAGGGCCGGTCCGGATGGCCGGCCTCGGCGCAGGCGGCCAGGATGTCGCGCACCGGATGGCGAACCGGGGTGAGGTGGTGCACCGCGTAGGCGTTGTCCCAGAACAGGCGGAAATCGGGAGCCCCGGTCTTCATCGCGGCGAGGCGCCGGACGGTCTCGTCGGAGAAGATCTCGCCCGAGGGGTTGGCGTATTTCGGCACGCACCACATGCCCTTCACGGCCGGGTTCGCCACGAAGGCCTCGACCACGTCCATGTCGGGCCCCTGCCCCGTCATCGGCACCGGGATCATGCGGATGCCGAACTCCTCGCAGAGGGCGAAGTGGCGGTCGTAGCCCGGCACCGGGCAAAGGAAGACCGGCTCCTCCTCCTTCGACCAGGGCCGCTCGGAGCCGGGCACGCCCTTGAGGAGTGCCCACACGATGGTGTCGTGCATCAGGGCGAGGCTGGAATTGCCGCCCACCACGATCTGGTCGGCCGGCGCGTCGATGAGGTGGGAGAACAGCGCCCGCAACTCGGGCAGGCCCTGCTGGCCACCGTAATTGCGCGCATCCTCGCCGGCCGCGGTCGTGTAATCGCCGTTGCCCGGCAGGGCGAGCATGCCGGTGGCGAGGTCGAGCTGCTCGGGCGCCGGCTTGCCGCGGGTCATGTCGAGTTTCAGGCCCCGGGCCTTGAAGGCGTCGTAGGCGGCCTGCGCCTGCGCGCGCAGGTCCGCGAGTTCAGCCGTGCTGCGGTCGGCGATCGTCGTCATGGTGGTCCAGGTCCGGGTGGGGCCGCGCGGGCGCGATAAAAAAGCGCGCGCACCATGACGTCTCGCGCCGCCCGCGTCACCCCGCGCGGGCGCGGGGCTCGGGGTCACAGGGTTGCGTGGCATGCCAGGCGGTGAGCCTCGCCCGTGAGCGACAGGGGTCTCAGGCCGGCAGCCAGTCGCCGCCCGGCGTCCGGCAGACGAGCTGCTGAGGCAGCTCGGCGCTGCCGGTGCCGTTGATGGTCGCCTGGGTGTCCGTGGCACGGCAGATCCGGTCCGGGGTTCCCGCCGCCGCCTGAGCCGGAGCGGGCTGGGGCCGCACGGTGATGGCGCGCTGGGCGCCGTCGGCGCCCTGATAGGCCAGGTATTGCGGCCTGTTCGTCGCGGCGGCCGCGATCTGCGCGTTGCGGATGCGCTGCTTGTCCTGAGCGTCGAGGGCCGTGAGGACGGTGCAGGCGAGGCCGCCGACGCCGGCCCCGATGGCGGCGCCCACGCCGGCCCGCCGCCCGCCGCCCACCGCCGCCCCGA
>NZ_JAIEOF010000126.1 GCF_019750675.1 Methylobacterium sp. | reverse complement strand
AAGCGGTCGGCCATGGCCCGCATTCCCGCCTGGCGCTGCGCCTCGGCGCCTGCCCGCGCCAGCACCGTCTCCTCTTCCAGTTTGCGGGCCTGGATCATGTTGTCCCGAAACACGCTCACGGCGGCGGCCATGGCGCCGATCTCGTCGCGGCGGATGCGGGACGGGATGTCCACGGCGGTGTCGCCGCCGGCCAGCCGACCCATGGTGCGGGTCATGCGCTCGATCGGACGCGCGACGCCGAACAGGCTGAAGAGCATCGCGCCGAGGGCCGCCACCACCGAGATCGCCATCGCGACCCAGGCCATGAGCCCGGCCGAGGCGGCGCTGGCCAGGCTCAGCGCGGTGCTGCGCTGGGCGCCCTCCCGGTTGAAGTCGACCGTCCGCTGCAGGGCCCGGATGGCGCCGTTGTTCAGGTCGGCCATCTCGGGGCTGGTGGTGAGCGCCAAGGCCTCGGCCGTCCGGCCCGCCTTCACGAGCCCGATGACCGTCTGCTGGCCTTCGGCGTAGCGCGCCCACAGGGGCGTGAAGCTGTCGTAGATCGCCTTCTCCTCGGCGGAGCTGATCAGCGGCTCGTAGGTCCGGCGCAGCCCGTCGAGGGCGTCGAGGGCCTTCTTCAGGCCCGCCTCGTTCTCCGCCAGCGCCTGCGACGTCTCGGAGGCGACGACGAAGCGGTACAGCTTCACGCGCACGTCGCGCGTCGCCGTGCTGATCGTGTTCACGACGTTGACGGAGGGGAGCCAGTTGGTGGCGACCTCGGTCACCTCGCGCTCGATCGCCCGGAGCTTCACGACGCTGACCACGCTCTGCCCCGCCGCAGCGACGCCGAGCAGACTTATCGAACCAATCAGGATGGATTTCAGAGAAACGCGCATCGTCGTGGGACCGTCCGGATTTGACTTCCGAGCGGAGATAAACGGCCGCCATGCTTAATGTGGCGTTATCGGATTGGCCCGAATCGTGACGATCACTGACTGGTTACGGTTTCGCCAGTCGATGCGGCCGGATCGATTACGTACATAGCGGCGCGTTCGACGATGGGGTGAGATCGCTATACGGACCGGGAGCGTGCGGTTACACGCGCCGAGGACGCTCAGATGCCCGCGTACCAGGGGAAGCCGAGTTCGGCGACCATGCTGCCGCGGCCCTTGCCGAGGCCGTCGACCCGCTCCACCGCCTCGATCGCGCTGATGTATTTCAGGCTCTTGTAGCCGAGCTGGCGCTCGACCCGCAGGCGCACCGGCGCCCCGTGCGCCACCGGCAGGGCGCTGCCGTTCATGCCGTAGGCGAGAATGGTCTGGGGGTGGAGGGCGTCGAACAGGTCGTAGCTGTCCCACCAGCCGTCGACGCTGCGCACCACGACGAAGCGCGCCTCCGGCTTCAGGCCGACATGGGTGAGGAGATGGGCCAGCGGCACGCCGGTCCAGCCGCCGATGGCCGACCAGCCCTGCTCGCAGGAATGGAGGGTGATCTGGGTGCGGGCCGGCATCGCCTTCAGCTCGGCCAGCGAGAAGGCGGCCGGGCGCGCCACGAGGCCGCTGACGGGGAGCTTCCAGTCGGAGAAGCCCAGGGCCTTCGAGCGCCGGTAGTCGGGATTGTCGGGATCGGTGGTGTTGATGGTCGGGAAGACGGCCGAGATGGCGTCGGGGCCGAACTCGCGCACCAGGGGCTGGTGGCGCTGGAGCCAGCGCTGCACCGCGAAGGTCAGGCCGTTGCTCCAGTCGTACGGGGAGGCGAGCCGCGACAGGGCCGGGGCGTCGCAGCCGCCGAGGAGGCCGGCGCCGATCAGGCTGCCCGAGCCGGTGAGGAGGCGGCGGCGCGAGAGGTCACGCATCGGGAGACTCCGTGAGGCGATCTCGGGCGGCGCGGGTCGTCCGGGCGGGCTCCGGGGGAACGCGGAAGCGGCCGGTGATCATCGACCGCATCAGGTTGCCGGCCCCGCCCACGAAGACCTGGGCCACGTGGACGACGAGGAAGAGCACGAGCAGGCAGGCCGTGAGGAAATGCAGGGTGCGGGCCGATTGCCGGCCGCCGAACAGGGTGAAGAGTTCCGGATAGGCCGCGGTCACCCCCGGCGACATGGTGAGCCCGGTGAGCACCATGAGGGGGAACAGCCCGAACAGCACCGCCAGATAGGCGAATTTCTGCAGGGCGTTGTAGCGCAGGGCCTCGCGCCCGCGGGCCGCTTTGAGGCGCGCATGGTCGGCGATCTCGCGGGCGAGGTGGCGCGGGGCGAGCTGGTCGCGGTCCGGCACGAGGTCGCGGGCGAAGTGGCCGCCCACGAAGGCGACGATGAGGTAGACGATCCCGTTGAGGACGAGCACCCAGGCGGACAGGAAGTGCAGGTTGCGGCCCCAGCCCGTCTGCTCGAGGTTGACCGGCAGCGGCAGGTCGAGGGCGGCCGGTGCCCCGTTGGCCCCGGTCTCGCCCCAGAACAGGCGCGGCAGGGCGAGCAGGATCGCGATGCCGCTGACGACCAGGGCGAGGAACGCGACCGCGTTGAGCCAATGGGTCACGCGCACCCAGGCGGCGTGCCGGTGAACCAGGGAGGGGTCCGGGTCCTCCGCCATCGGGGGCCTCACGTGGGCGCCCGCAGCACGTCGAGGCGGTAGCCCTCGGTCCGGCTCCGGCGGCCCGGTTCGAGGACGCCCCGGGTCAGATCGACCAGCCCCTCGACCGCCGCGTCGGCGCTTAAGGGGAAGTCCGTCTCCCCCAGCCAATGCACGAGGACGACCTCGCCCCCCGGGTTCAGCGCCGCCACGAGGCGGTCGGCGATGCGGGCGAGATCTTCGGGCGTGAAGAAGTACAGCACCTCCGAGAGCACCACGAGGTCGAACCGGCCGGGAGGCCACTCCGCCGGCACCGCCGCGCGCCGGAAGGCGACGTGGGGTTGCGCGGCGCAGCGGGCGCGGGCGGCGTCGAGGGCGGTCTCGGCCACGTCGAGGGCGAGCAGGGCCGTGCAGCGCTCGGCCAGCCGGTGGGTCAGCACGCCGATGGAGCACCCGACCTCCAGGGCCTGCGAGTATGTCTCCCGTTCCAGGGCCGCCAGGGTGGCGTCGTACTTGGCGTGCTCGTAGGCGCTGGTGGTGAAGTCCCACGGATCGGGGTTCGCGGCGTAGAGTCCGGTGAAGTAGTCCGGCGGCAGCGTGTGCGGGGAGCGGGTCATGGAGGTCTGCGCCTACGGATCGGCCGGAGCCTCGTCAGGAATAGGCACCCCGGCGGGGTTGCGCCAGAGCATGTCCGCCGGCCGCGCCTCCGCCAGGACGTGGGCCGCCGCGCTGGTCAGGGCCCGGTCGGGCCCGGGCTGGCGCAGATAGGTGGCCAGATCCCGCGCCAGGCGCTCCAGGGGATGGGGGCTGAGGAAGCCCGCCAGCCCCACCGAGCGCTGGGCCCGCTCCAGCACGTCGAGCCCAGCCCGCTCCACGGCGAGGCGGGTCAGGTTGACGTAGGCGATCACCCGGTCGGGCTCCGCCTCCGGGTCGGCGGCGAGCCGCGCCGCGTGGCCGACGAAGAGGCGCGCGCCCTCCACCGCGATCGCGGCCTCGCCGAGGCGGGCCGCCTGATGCGGGTCGCCGCCCCGCCCGGTGGCCCGGAGATGGGTCCGGAGCGCATCGAACACCGCCTCGATGCCGCCGAGCTGCACGGCGGCGAAGCGCCAGGCGCCGCCGGAGAAGTGCGGCTCGGCAAAGTAGTCGTCGGGGCCGCCGACGAAGCTGCCGGGGCCGGCGGGAAGGCCGGTGAAGTCGAGGATGCCCGATGTCGAGGCGCGCATGCCCTGGGCCCGCCAGCCGGACAGGTCGGCGCGGGTGCCGGGCTCCAAGTCCACCACGAGCATCTGCTGGCGCCCGTCAGGCCGGCGCGCGGTGACGAGGGGCCGGGTCACCGCCCCCGCACCGGAGGCGAAGGACTTCACCCCCGACAGGGTCCAGGATTCACCCGCCGGATCGAGGTCGAGGCCGCCAGCCTTTTCAAGGCTGAGGCCGCTGGCTTTCTCAAGGCTGAGGCCGCCGGCCTGGGGCTGCGTGTTCCAGACGCCGAACAGGTGTCCGGCGCGGGCATCCGCGGCGAGGCGCTCGGCCACCGCCGGCTCGGCGTAGCGCAGCACCAGGGCGAGGGCATTGACGTGCCCCTCGTAGAGCCGGCCGAGGGCGAGGCTGCCGCGTCCGATCTGGGCCAGGAGATCGGCCAGGACCGGCGCCCGATGGGGCGCGTCGAGGCCGGCCCCGCCCAGCGCCACCGGCAGCGGCGCCGTGAGCAGGCCCGCCGCATGGGCGTCGGCGATATCCTCGGCCGGAAACCCGCCGTCCCGATCGAGCCCGTCGGCCCGCTCGGCCGCGCGGCGGGAGACGGCGCGCGCGGCGACCGCGATCCGAGCCGGGCCGGTGTCGATGCAATTCTGCGGTAGGGCGTTCATCGTCGGAAGATGGATCACAGATGCGCGACGGCCAGGGGGAGATTCCGTACCGAGCCCGGCTCACCCCCTGCGCTCGCCCGTGCCGGCCCAACCCCGCTGACGGGGCCGCGACCGCCCGTCAGCGGGGCGCGGAGACCGTCTCGCGGCGCAACGCGGCGCGTCCGGCGCGCAGATCGGCGACCGCCATGCGCCGGTCGGCTCGCTCGGGCCGGCTCGCCGGGGAGACCGGTATCACGCGCCAGGTCCCTGCCCGGCGAGCCGAACGCGCCAGGCGGCCAGCGGCGTCCCGGCGAGGGGCAGGCGTTCGAGCCACGGGGCCGTCGCCGTGCCTTCGGCCAGCCGGCGGGCGAACGAAGTCATAGCGGGGTCCCTGCTCGTCACGCCAGAAGTGCAGACGACGAGGTAGGTGGCTCCGGAGGTGGCCAGCGCCCGCTTCAGGGTCGCCTCGTCGCCGGAGAGACCTTCAACCGCGGCGATCAACCCCGTGATCGCGCGGTGATACGGGGCCGCCACGACGCCATGATGGCTGTGCAGCAGGATCGACGGGCCCAGATCCTGGTCGGCCAGGATGAGGCCGGACGGAAGCATGTCCAGGGCGACCAGGGACTGGTCCGTGCCGCAACCCGGTCCGGCCGGTGCTTGTGCCGCACTCTCCGGCGCGCTCCCGCTGAAGGGCGCGTGGAGCAACATCCAGACCTGCGCGATCAACAGACAGGCCACGCTCGCGGTCGCGACGCGGTGCCATGCGGGAGCGGGGGCGCGCAGAAGCGTGAGGGTGTGGCTGAAGAGGGGGCCGGCGACCAGGGGAATGAAGGCCGCGGCCATGTAGAGGCTGCGGAACTGGAACTGGGCCAGGACGAAGCCGGAGAGAAGGAACGCGGCGGTCAGGGCCGCGCCGCGCCGGATCTCCGGGCGACCGCGCAGGGCCGCGTGCGCCGCCACCAGCCCCGCCAGCAGCAGCGGCCCGTAGCAGGCGAGCGCGACGTCCGGAAGCGTCGCCAGGAGGCTGCGGGCGGATTGCATTTCCCGAACGTGGTCGAGCCACTCCGTCCGGACGAAAGCCGGCAGGCCCTGGAAGGGGCCCGACAGGCAGCGCGGGGCGAGGGACACGAAGACAGCCAGCACGACGACACCGCAGGCGACCGCGAAACCGGCGCGGCGAAGCGGCGTGCCGAGACGTGCGGCAAGGACGGTGGCGCCCGATGCGACGGCGGCGGACCCCACGGCCAGCCAGAGCCACGGCGGTGAGAGCGCGTCGCATTGCGTCGTCGCCCACAGGTTCGGGTCGGTCTGAACCAGGAACAGGCCGAGGCTGGCGCCCGCCAGGGTCAGGGTGAACGCCCGAAACGCCGGAAGCCCCGTTCGTCCCGCCACGATCCAGTCGCCCAACACGAAGAGACCGCCGATCACGATCACGGGCAGCGCTTCGAGGCCGACCGCCAGGGAAGCCGCCGTGGCGAGCCCGCCGACGGCGGCTGCGCGGACGCGGCGCCCGGACTCGGCGAGGGCGCATCCGAGGAGAAGGACGAGCAGCACCTGGACGTTGTGGTGATCGATCCGTCCGAAGGCGAAGAGCGTCCCGAGCCCGGCGACCTGGGTGGCGGCGAAGAGGGCCAGCAGGGCCGGGCGAACGCCGAAGCGGGAACGGACGGCGCGGTAGACGATGAGGAGATAGACGGCGAACAGGGCCGGCGGCCACGCGGCCGCGACGATGCCCTCCGCCAGGGGACGACCGAGCCAGGGCGTGGCGAGGCCGATCAGACCCGCGAGGGGCGCGTCGACGAGGCGGGACCAGTGCATGCCGGCGCCCCCCGGCGGCATCAGCCGGTGCTGGACCATGTCGAACCAGCCCTGTCCGGCCAGAAGGTCGCGGACCTGAACGAGACGCATCGCGTCGTCGGAATCCGGCAGGCGCAGGCGCTCGACCACCGCGCGAAGGTCGGCGAGGGGATAGAGGGTGTAGAGGCCCAACACCACGAGCAGCCACAGGATCGCGGGATTGTCGAAGGCCGAACGGTCGGCGGAGGAGGACTTGGCGCAGGACGGTTCGGCACGGGCCGGCGCCGGAAGACGGTAGGTTGCTCTCACTGATCCGTCCGCCCGGCCGTGTCATCCGCTCCGGGCCCAGACGACAGCGGGTTGGCCGGAGCCGGTACTGTTTCAGCGGCGGGTTAACGGACCATCGAAGGGCCGCACGTCGGTTCCGATCGCGGCCCGTATCCTCGACCGGGATGGAGGCCGTCGAACCCGGGTCGGGCGAGAGGGTCCGAGCCAGGACGGCGCAGGGGCGGGATCGGCCGCGACGCGGCCGGGCGTGTCGCGGCGATCCGGCAAGGGGCGCCCGCGCCCCTCGCAGGGCCTTTCTGTCAACTCCAGGCGTGGAAGGGCGGGTTCACGCCGTTGAGGGCGTGGTTGCCGATGATCGCGTATTTCCAGCGCACGGGATCGTGGAGCGTGTGGGTGCGGGCGTTGCGCCAATGGCGGTCGAGGTTGTGCTCGGCGAGCGTCGCGCGGGTGCCGGCGAGCTCGAACAGGGTGTTTGTGGTGCTGAGCGCCACCTCGGTGGTGAGCACCTTGGCTTCCGCCACCGCCAACTGAGCGGCCGCCACCGTGTCGGCGTCGGGGTCCGCCACGGCGGCGTCGATGGCGAGGCCGGCCCGGTCGAGCAGGGCTTCGGCCGCGTGCAGGCGAATCGTCAGGTCGCCGACGATGCGGATGGTGTGGGGGTCGTCGGCGGCGCGCTCCAGCCCGCTGTCGATCCAGGGGCGGGACCGGGTGCGCACGAAGTCGATGGTCTCGGCCAGCGCCGCCCGGGCGATGCCCGCATCCACGGCCGCCTGGATGATCTGGAAGATCGCCCCGTCGGCGCTGGGGCGAGCGTAGCCCTTCCAGGCCGGCACCAGGTGGGATTTCGGCACCCGCACGCCGTCGATCTGCACGGTGCCGCTCGCGGTGGTGCGCTGGCTGAAGCTCGACCAGTCGTCGATCACCGTCAGGCCCGGCGCGTTGCGCTCCGCGATGGCGTACCAGGCCCGGCCCTCTCCATCGAGGGCGACGATGGGCACGAGGTGGGCCAGGAGCGCGCCGGTGGCGTAGAACTTGGTGCCCTGCACCACCACGTGGTCGCCGTCCTCCACGAAATGGGTCCGGAAGTCGGCGGCGCGCGGCGTGCCGATCTCCGAGAAGGCGTTGCCGAACCGGGTCCCGGCGAGCACGAGGCCGAACAGCAGGGCCTTCTGGGCCTCGTCCGAGACCGTGTCGATCGACGCCACGATGCCGAGGTGGTTCTGGGCGATCTGCCCGATGGACGGATCGGCCGCCGACACGATGGCGATGACCTGCGCCAGGGTCCGGTAGGACAGTCCCGGCCCGCCATGGGCCCGCGGCACGTTGATCGACCACAGGCCGCTCTGGGAGAACGCGTCGAGCTCGGCCAGGGGGCGGCGCCCGCTGCGGTCGCGCTCGGAGGCGCCCGCCCGGAACGTGTCCGCCAGGGCGTGGGCGACGCGCAGGGCCTCGGCGGCGTCGCGGATGACGTGGGCCGGCTCGGCGGCGCGCGCGGGGCCGGGCGCCCCGGCGGGCCAGCGCTCGGTGTCGCGCGGGTTCGGACTGACGGCGATGGTCATGGGGTGTCTCTGGATCGGGGAATCGGGATCGGGGAAGCGGGGGCGGCTCGGCTCAGGCTGCTTGAGCCCGCTCGGCGCGCGCCGCTTCCAGGGCGCGGACCCGCGGGATGACGTGCTCCCCGAAATACGCGACCTCCTCCTGGAAGTGCAGGAAGGCGAGGAGGGCCAGCTCGACGCCGACGTCCTTCAGCGCCACGATGCGCTCGGCGATCTGGTCCGGCGTTCCGATCAGGTTGGTCTTGAAGCCGTCGTTGTACTGGACGAGGTCCTCGAAGCTGGACTTGGCCCAGTTGCCCTCGCCCTCCGGCGAGGCGCGGCCGGCGTTCTTCGCCTCGTGCCCGAAGGCCTTCACGGCGTCGGGATCGGCTTGGTCGATGATCTCCTGGACGACCGCGCGGGCCTCGGCTTCCGTGTCGCGGGCGACCACGAAGGCGTTGACGCCGACCTTGACCGCGTGACCGTTGGCCCGCGCCTTGGCCTGGATGTCCTCGACCTGGGCCCGGATGCCCTCCGGCGTGTTGCCGTTGGTGAAGTACCAGTCCGAGACCCGGGCCGCCATGTCGCGCGCCGCGCGGGACGACCCGCCCTGGAAGATCTCGGGCTGCGGATCGGCGGGCTTGGGTTTCAGGGTGTAGTCGCTGTAGCGGTAGAAATCGCCCCGGAAGGTAAAGTTGTCCTGGGTCCAGATACCCCGTAGCGCGCGGATGAACTCCTCCGAGCGGCGGTAGCGCTCGTCATGGTCGAGCCACGGCTCGCCGATCGCCCGAAACTCGCCCGAGAACCAGCCCGAGACCACGTTGATGGCGATGCGCCCCTCGGTGAGCTGGCTGATCGTGGCGATCTGCTTGGCGGCGAGCGTCGGGTTCCAGGGACCGGGCAGGAGGGCGGCGATGACCTTCAATTTCGAGGTCACGGCCAGCAGCGCGTGGCTGAAGGCGACGGATTCGTGCTGGTACTCGGCCCCGTAGCCGGCGGTGAAGCGGATCTGCGTCAGGGCGTAGTCGAACCCGGCCGCTTCCGCGATCTGCGCGAGGCGCCGATTGTAGGGCGCGTCCCAGCTCGTGCGCTGGGGAATCTTGCTGATGACGAGGCCGCCCGAGACGTTGGGCACCCAGTAGGCGAAGCGGATCGGCTCGTCGTTGTGACGGTTTGATGGTTGGACGCTCATGATGACACCCGCGCATGCGGATCCGGCGCCAAGGATCGGCGCGCATAGATCCAGGGTTGGAGACTTGAATACAAAATTAAGCGAGAACACGAAGGCATGATGACTTCCGAAGAACTGTGCCTGTGCTCTGCTGGGCCGTTCGATCGACAGCATCGACTGGACGGAGGGCGGCGTCAAAGGAACCGAACGGCTTTTTTCGGCTGGAATGGGAAAGCCTGTTCTCTCGTTCGTCGCGACGGCCGAACGATCCGCCTATGGCCCTTCCCGGGGGCCGACGGGGCGCGCGACGACGTTCGGATAACCACCCGCCTCCGGGGCCGGCCGCCTGCCCGGGGCGCCTCGTCTTCGAAGCTTGGCACACCGGATACCTGGCCCCTGATGGCCCGCGCGGACAAAATCCAATCAAGATGCAGTCATTGCGGGATCGGCATTCTTTATAGGCAGTCCGATGCTGATACGTTGGGCAACTGCCCCAAATTGTCGATCCTGTAAGCTTGGGATCGGAAAAGATATTGCCTGATGAAACCGGTTGTTTAAGGACGCGTTAACCCGCCGATTTCTACGATCGGGCAACCGTCCACTAGAAAGCCGAAGCGTTCGACATCGGTTCACCCAGGAAGATCGCCATGCAGGCCGAGTCCCGCCAACCGCTCGTGGTTCTCCTCGCCGGAGACGAGCTGACCCGCTGCATCACCACGAGCTGCCTGGAAATGTCGGGCTACGACGTCATCGGAGCACGCACCGCCGGGGAGGTCGAAGCCCTCCTCCTCGCCCAGCCCGGCCGGCGCCGGGTCGACGTGCTGGTGACCGATGCCGATGTCCGCGACACGGTGGACGGTCTCTCGCTGGCGGACGTCGCCCGCTGCCTCGATCCGACGGTGGGCGTGGTCTACACCGCGCGCTCCCCTCGCCGGCTCGAGTCCGGCCCGATGGTGCCGGGCGCGCTCTGCCTGCGGACGCCCTATCACGGGCACCAACTCGTCGCCCTGATCGTGGAGATTCTCGCCGCTGCCCCGCGCGCGGGGCTCGCCCTCCCGGCGGATTTCGACCGTGCGGCCTGATTCACAGGACCTGCGACGCGGATTCGGGATGGCGCGGACCGCCACTTTTTAGGGAACGCGGCGGTTTCGATGGCATTGTCTGCTTCGAGGGGCTCAACCGGACGGCGGCGCGGCAAGATCGCGTTCCGCCTCGCCTTCGAGCAGGACACCACGACGATGAATTGCACGCGCCCGATCCGCTCGGCCGGACCGCCGTGAGCTGACGCGACGGTGCCCCGTCGCCCGCGGCGATCCCGCGAATTCCGGGCCGCCCGGCCCTATCCGCTCATATCCGACCCGCCCAACCTGCCGGAGACATCCGATGCGGCTGCTGACCTGCGCCCTGCTCCTCGGAGCCCTGACTCTCGACGCCTCGTTCGCCTTTGCCCAGCCCCTGCCGGGCCAGCCCCCCGCGACCGAACCGACGACCCCGCCGAACCAGACCCCGCGCCCTGCCCTCCTCGTGCACGGGCATTATTGCGGACCCGGCAACGACGGCATGGACGTCGCGCCCGTCGACGCCCTCGACGCCGCCTGCCGCAAGCACGATGCCTGCACGCCGGATGGCGGCCTGCCCAGTTGCGACTGCAACCGGACCCTCAAGCGGGATGCCGCGCGCCTGGCGGCCAGCCCGCGCGCACCGGAGGACGAGCGGATCATGGCCGGCCTCGTGGCTCGGGCCACCGATCTCATGCTCTGCACCGACGACGTGGCCGCCGTCGTTCCGTGATCGTTTCGCCGGGGGCACCCCGCGTGCGTGCCCCCGGCTCCTTGCGATTGGTTCCTGGCCGTTGGTTCTTGGCCGTTGCTTCCTCGCCGTTGGTACTTGGCGATTATTGTCCGTCGATGCGCTGGCCGAGGAGCGCGATCGCGCGCTGGTAGACCGAGGCGGCGTTCCAGCCTTGGATCGCGGCGAAGTTCGGCTCGCCCGGCTGGTAGCCGGCGCCCGCGCGCCAGCCATGGCCCTTGAGGAAGTTCGCCGTGGAATTCAGGGCGTTGCTCGAATTGTCCAGGCTGCCGCCGACGCCGTAGGTCAGGACGTTCTTGGGCAGGAACTGCGTGTGGCCGACCTCGCCGTGGGCCGCGCCCCTGGTGCTCGCGGTCAGCACGCCGCGATCGACCAGGGTGAGGGCGGCGTAGAGCTGGTCGGTGAAATAGGCCGAGCGCCGGCAATCGTAGGCCAGCGTCGCCACCGCCGAGAGGGTGTTCACGTTGCCCGTCACCGCGCCGAAGCCCGTCTCCATGCCCCAGATCGCCAGGAGCGGGCCGGGCGGCACGCCGTAGCGCTGCTCGATCTGGTCGAACAGGGCCGCGTTCTTCGCCTTCAGGGCCCGGCCGCGCGACACGATGGTGTTGCCGCCGCGCTTGGCCAGGAACTGGTCCAGCGACAGCTTGAAGCTCTTCTGGCCGCGATCGGCCGAGATGGTGGCCGTCGAGTAGGTCGTCCCCATCAGTGCCGCGAGGCTCGCGGCACTCGCCCGGCCTCGGGCCTCGTCGGAGAATTCGCGCTTCCACGACTCGAAGCCGGCGGCGGTGTTGCCGCATTGCGCCGCATCCGCGCGGCCCGCCATGCAGGCGAGCGCCGCGAGGGCCGCCGCGAACCACGGTGCCCGATACCCACTGCCGATCATTCTCAAAACTCCCTCGCGCGCCGCGTCCATCACGGGCTGGCGCACTGCTCGAACGCGACCCCTTGGCGGACCAAGGCTACAAACGTTGCGGTGAGTCGAGCCTCTTTGCGGCAATTTTGGTTCTGCTTGAGGCCTGCCCCGTCACTTTGACGAAACCGGCGGACCACCGTGTCTTCGTTGCACGCTTCGCGTCCCCCATCGCGGCCGGGACAGATGTCGGCCAGCGTCGGCGGGGACGGCGGCCCGCGGCCTGCAGTCCAACCCAGGGACACGTCCGAAATGTCCTGGATTGCAGCAAGCATGTCCCGTTTCAGAACACTCTGTGCCCGGTTGAGCCGGCAGCCGTCATTGTCCCTGATCCTGATCCTGTGCGGGACGGCGCTGCTCCTGTGGGTTCCGATCCTGGTGCTCCGCCACGAGCCGGTCTGGTTCTGGTGAGCGGCGGTCCCCCCGCCGGCTCGGCCGCTCCGATCGACCCGAGGCCGGATCAGCGGATCGGCCGGCCCGCGCGCAGGTAGGCGCCCAGGAGGTACCCCGCCTGCAGGGCCGCGAGGTGGGCGAAGAGCACCAGGATGCCGGCGAGCGTCAGCTCACCCCGGACCACCCAGGCGACGAGCGAGAGCGCCAGCACCACGCCGGACAGGCCGAAGGCGAACATCACGTGGCTGTAGAGGCCGACGGCGGCACCCCCCAGGAAGAGGATCAGGGCGACCAGCATTGGGGGCTGTCCTCTCGCGGTCGGGCGTCGCGGCGTTCGGTGCGATGTTCGTGCCTGACGGCTTCTGCCCCCGGCATCCCGCCCCTGGCAACAGGCCCCCCAGTCTCGTCCCGCCCCGGTGCGCGCAAAGGCTCGGTTGACGGGACCGTACCCGATCTCCGACCGTCGCCCGTGTCCGGTCCCTCGCCGCGCGAGGCGCTCGCGGGGCCAAACCGCCGGACGAGAGGACAAGCTGCATGCGGTGTCGCCGTCGAACCCTTCGCCTCGAAGCCGCCCTGCTGAGCCTCGCCCTCGCGGGGCCGGCCTTCGGCGCGCCGCCGACGCAGGCGGATACCCCGGCCCAGACCCCGTCTCCGCCCCCCGTCCCCGCCGCCGGTCCGGAGGCGTCCGTCCCCGCGCCCGCCGACTGCCTCGGCGAGATCGCCCGCGCTGCCGAGATCCAGGGCGTGCCCGCCGCGATCGCCGCGCGCCTGACGGATCTGCCCGTCGATCCCGAGGTGGTCGCGGCCACGCAGAACCAGGCGGAGTTCGTCAAGCCGATCTGGGCCTATCTCGACGCCAACCTCACCGAGGCGCGGATCGCTACGGGCCGCGCCAAGCTGGTGGAATGGGGCCCAACCCTCGCGGCGATCGAGGCGCGCTACGGCGTCGACCGTCACATCCTGGTGGCGTTCTGGGGCGTCGAATCCACCTACGGCAGCGTCCTCGACGATCCCGGCATCGTGCGCCCCGTCCTGCGCTCCCTGGCGACGCTCGCCTGCACGCCGACGCCGCGCGCGCCCTACTGGCGCGGCGAGCTGGTGGCGGCGCTCCAGATCCTGGCCCAGGATCGGCCGACGGCCGAGCCCCTCACCGGCTCCTGGGCCGGCGCCATGGGCCACACCCAGTTCATGCCCACCGTCTACCAGGCCTACGCGGTGGATTTCGACGGCGACGGGCGGCGCGATATCTGGACCTCGGTTCCGGATGCCCTCGCCTCCACGGCCAACTACCTCACGGCCATGGGCTGGCGGCCGGGCGAGCGCTGGGGCAGCGAGGCGCGCCTGGACCCGGGCTTCGACTACGCGCTCGCCGACGAGACCACAGAGCGCAGCTTCGCCGCCTGGCGCGCGCTGGGCGCCGCGCCCGTCCAGGCGCCGGCCGACGACGGCGCGGGCGCGGTCCTGATCGTGCCGGCCGGGGCGCGCGGACCCGCATTCCTGCTCCAGCCGAACTTCCGGATGATCCTGCGCTACAACACCGCCCTGTCCTACGCCCTCACGGTGGCCCATCTGGCGGACCGCCTGCGCGGCGCCCCCGCCTTCGAGCGGGACTGGCCGCGCGGCGACGCCATGCTGAGCGCGGACTCCCTCAAGGGGCTGCAGGCCCGGCTCGCCGAGCTCGGGTTCGCGCCGGGCGCCGCGGACGGCAAGCCGGGCCCCCGGACCCGGGCGGCCCTGCGCGCCTTCCAGGCCGCGCGGGGACTGGTGCCGGACGGCTATGCCGACCCCGCGCTGGTGGAGCGGATCAAGGCCGGACCCTGACGGCTCCCCACAATGTCCCGTGCAACGTCTCTTGAGGTGCGATGAGCGACGATCCGCGTCCCGGCCCCGGCTTGGCCGGCGATCCCGGCTTCTTCCGGCTCGTGGTGGAGAGCCACCGGGCCGTCGTCGGCGCGCCGCTGGTGCCCGCGCCCCCCGACGCCGGCTGGCTCTACGCGCGGGCCCCCTTCGCCCTCCTCGCCCACGATGGCGGAGCGGACCCCCGCTTCATCTACGCGAACCGGACGGCGCAGGCCTGCTTCGAATATGACTGGGATGCCATCGTCGGGCTGCCCTCGCGCCTCTCCGCCGAGGCGCCGGAGCGGGCCGCGCGCCAGCGCCTCCTCGACGCGGTCGCCCGCGACGGCTTCGCCACCGGGTATCGCGGCGTCCGGATCGCGCGGTCCGGCCGGCGCTTCTGGATCGAGGACGGCGTGGTCTGGCAGCTGCGCAGACCGGACGGGTCCGTGGCCGGCCAGGCGGCGGTCTTCGCCGCCTGGCGCGATGCGTGACCGGCATGCCCTGACAAAACCCCGCCGAATATCCTCCCTGCCCTCGCCGAGACTCGACGCGTGATTTCGGCACGCGGATAGTCGCGGCAACACAAAAGATCATCGGGAGGACACAATGATGCTTCGGCTGGGACTGGCCGTGCTCGCGGTCGCGTGGGCGGGTCTGGCGTCCGCGGATCCGCTGACCTTCCAGGTCGATCCGGCCTGGCCGAAGCCGCTGCCCAACCAGTGGATCATGGGGCAGGCCTCGGGAGTCGCCGTCGACGCGCAGGACAACGTCTGGGTGGTGCAGCGTCCGCGCACCCTCACCGACGACGAGAAGGCCGCGAGCCTCTCACCCCCGCGGACGAAGTGCTGTCGCCCCGCGCCCCCGGTTCTGGTGTTCGACCAGGCCGGCACCCTGATCCGCAGCTGGGGCGGCCCCGGGGAGGGGTACGACTGGCCCCAGAACGAGCACGGCATCCACATCGACCACAAGGGCTTCGTCTGGCTCGCGGGCAACGGCGAGACCGACGGGCAGATCCTGAAGTTCACGCCCGACGGAAAGTTCGTCCTGCAGATCGGCCGGCAGGGGCCGCAGACCAACAGCCTCGACACCAGCCGGCTCGGCAGGCCCGCCGCGATGCAGGTGGACCCCGAGACCAACGAGCTCTTCGTCGCCGATGGCTACTACAACCATCGGATCATCGTGTTCGACGCCGAGACGGGCGCGTTCAAGCGGATGTGGGGTGCCTACGGCCGGCCGCCCACGGACGAGACCCTCCCGGCGTACGACCCTGCCGCCGCCCCCGCGCAGCAGTTCCGCAACCCCGTCCACTGCGTGCAGATCGCCCGCGACGGACTGGTCTACGTCTGCGACCGCACCAACGACCGCGTCCAGGTCTTCCGCCGCGACGGCAGCTTCGTGAAGGAGTTCTTCGTCGAGAAGAACACCCGCGCCAACGGCTCGGTCTGGGAGCTGGCGCTCTGGCCCGACGCCGACCAGAGCTATCTCCTCAACGCGGACGGGGCCAACAACGAGGTCCGCACCCTCAGTCGCGAGACCGGCGAGGTGCTCGGTGCCTTCGGCCGCAACGGCCGCATGGCGGGCGACTTCCACTGGGTCCACAACCTCGCGGTGGACAGCCGGGGCAACGTCTTCACCACCGAGGTCGACACCGGCAAGCGCGCCCAGAAATTCCTGTTCCGGGGCGACCTGATCCTGCGCAAGCGCGCCGCCCTGCCCTGAACCCTCACCCGGCGCACCCGCCCGCCACCGCCGCCCAGAGGCGTTCGGCCGGCGGGCTCTGGCGGGCCCGGGCGCGGTAGAGCCGGATCTCGATGGCGATGTCCCGGTCCGGGGGGGCGGCCCGCACCAGGGTGCCGCGGGCGAGGTCGTCGGCCACGAGGCTCATCGGCGCCCAGGCGAGGCCCCGTCCGTCGCGCGCCATGGCCACCAGCACCGAGGCGAGGTGCGAGGTGAAGCTCGGGGTCAGGCGCGCCGCGCTCCCGTCCAGGCTCCCTTCCAGCGCCCGGGTGGCCGTGAGGATGCGCCCGATCCCGGACTCGGCGCCGAAGCTCAGGAGGGGGACCGGGGCCTCGGCGGTCTCCGACAGGGAAAACAGCGGTCCCGTCCCGCCCGGCGCCGGCGCGCTCACGGGCAGCAGCCGGTCGTGGCCGACGGGCAGGCCGCGAAACTGGTCCGACATCAGGAAGCTCGCGGCCGCCGGATGGTGGTGGCAGAGCAGGAACTGCGCCTCGCCGCGCAGCATCGCCTGCTCGCAGGCGGCCATGTGCGCCGCCGTGAGGTGGATCGTGGCGCTCAAGGATTCGCGCGCCTCCAGCGTCCGCAGCCAGTGCGGGAAGAAGGTCAGCGACAGGGCCTGGGTCGCGGCGAAGCGCAGGGTCTCGGCGGCGGCCCGCCCGGCCTCGCGGGCGGCTTCGCGCCCCTGATAGAGCCGGCGCAGGGTCTCCTCCGCCACCGGGCGGAAGCGGATGCCCGCCGGGGTCAGACTCACGGGCTGGCTGTCCCGGTCGAAGAGCGGGCTGCCGACCCAGTCTTCCAGGGCCCGGACCCTCCGGCTGAAGGCCGGCTGGGTGATGCCGCGCTGCTCGGCGGCCCGGGAGAAGTGGCCGCCATCGACGAGGGCCAGGAAGTCCTCCAGCCAGGCGGAATCCATCGCGTCTGTGCTTCCTTCGCCCCGCGGGGCCGGCGGGGCGCAGGATGCGAGGCCCGCGCGCACGGGTCAATCGGCCGGGTCCGGCATCGTCTCATGCCGCAACGGCATTGGCCTCGCGCCGGGAATCCGGGCTTTCTGGTCCGCACGCCCCGGCAAAGCCCGAGACCCAGACCGATGCAGGCCCGCACCCTCTACGACAAGCTGGTGGACGCCCACACCGTGCGCCGCCTCGACGACGCCGAAGGGCCCGGCGCCAGCGTCCTCCTCTACATCGACCGCACGGTGCTCAACGAGTACACCAGCCCCCAGGCCTTCAGCGGATTGCGCGCCGCCGGGCGCCGGGTCTGGCGGCCCGAGGCCGCCCTGGCGGTGGTCGACCACGTCAATCCCACGGCGGCCGAGCGCGTCGCCGCCATGCCGGATCCCGGCGGGGCGCGGCAGGTGGCGTATTTCGACGCGAATTGCCGGGATTTCGGGATCGAACTCCTCGACGTGCTGCACCCGCTACAAGGCATCGAGCACGTGGTCGCTCCGGAGCAGGGCTTCGTCCTGCCCGGCATGATCGTGGCGGCGGGCGACAGCCACACCACCACCTACGGGGCGCTGGGGGCGCTCGGCTTCGGCATCGGCACATCGGACATCGAGCACTACCTCGCCACCCAGACCCTGGTGTACCGCCGGATGAAGACCCTGCGGGTCACGGTCTCGGGCGTCCTGTCGCCGGGCGTCACCGCCAAGGACGTCGTCATGGCCCTGATCCGCCGGATCGGCGCCGACGGGGCGACGGGCTACGCCGTCGAGTTCGCCGGGCCCGCCGTCGCGGCCATGTCCGTCGAGGGCCGCATGACGATCTGCAACATGGCCGTCGAGTGCGGGGCGCGGGGCGTGGTCATGGCCCCCGACCGGACCGTGCTCGACTACCTCGCCGACAAGCCCCGCGCGCCGAAGGGTGAACTCTGGGCCGCCGCCTGCGCCCATTGGGCGACGCTGCACAGCGACGACGGCGCCGTGTTCGACCGCGAGGTCGCCCTCGACGCCGCTGGAATCGAGCCGATGGTGACCTGGGGCACCAGCCCCGATCAGGCCGGCCCGGTCGGCGGCCGCGTGCCCGATCCGGCGGCCGAGCCCGATCCCGCCCGGCGCCGGGACATGGTCCGGGCGCTCGCCTACATGGATCTGGCGCCGGGGACGTCCCTCGCCGCCATCCCGATTCAGCGCGCCTTCATCGGCTCCTGCACCAACGCCCGGCTCTCCGACCTGCGCGAGGCTGCCGCCCTGGTGCGCGGCCGGCGGATCGCGCAGGGCGTCCAGGCCATGGTGGTGCCGGGCTCCTCCAGCGTGCGCCGGGCGGCCGAGGCGGAGGGGCTCGACCGGATTTTTCGCGATGCCGGCTTCGAGTGGCGCCAATCGGGCTGCTCGATGTGTCTTGCCATGAACGACGACGTGCTGGCGCCGGGCGAGCGCTGCGCCTCCAGCACCAACCGCAACTTCGAGGGCCGCCAGGGCGCGGGCGGTCGCACCCACCTGATGAGCCCCGCCATGGTGGCGGCCGCGGCCATCGCCGGCCACCTCACCGACAGTCGTCGCTTCGCGCCGGAAAACTGCCTTGCGCCGGAGACCTGAGCATGCAGCCCTTCACGATCGTCACGGGCCCGGCCGCCGGCCTGCCCGGCGCCAACATCGACACCGACGTCATCATGCCCAAGCAGTTCCTCAAGGGGATCGACCGCGCGGGCCTGGGCGAGGCCGTCTTCCACGACCTGCGCCATGCCGGCCCCGGCCGGCCGCGCCCGGACTTCGTCCTCAACCGGCCCGAATGGCGGGAGGCGCGCATCCTCGTGGTCGGCCCGAACTTCGGCTGCGGCTCGTCACGCGAGCACGCGGTCTGGGGCCTGCTCCAGTGCGGCATCCGCGCGCTCGTCGGCACCAGCTTCGCCGGCATCTTCGCCGACAACGCCGCCAATAACGGCCTGCTGCTGATCGAGCTGGCGCCCGGAGCCGTGGCCGAACTCGCGGCCCGGGCCGCCGACCCCGCGGGCAACCGCATGACGATCGACCTGCCGGCCCAGACCATCACCACCGCGGACGGCGCGGTGCAGCACTTCGACATCCCGGCCCGGCGCAAGGATCACCTCGTCCGGGGCCTCGACGCGATCGGCGCTACCCTCGACCACGCGGACGCGATCCGCGCATTCCAGGCCCGGCACCTCGCGGCCCAGCCCTGGCTCGCCTGAGCCGGGCCCGGCTCAGTACACCCGCGTGACCCAGCCGTGGGGATCGGGGGCGTTGCCGCGCTGGATGTCCACGAGGGCCGAGCGCAGGCGCTTCGTCACCGGGCCGGCGACATTGTCCGAGACCGAGAATTCCCCGTCCGCGCTGCGCACGGTCCCGACCGGGGTGATCACCGCGGCGGTGCCGCAGGCGAAGACCTCGCGCAGGCGCCCGCTCGCGGCGTCCGCCTTCCAGTCGTCGATGGAATAGGGCCGCTCGGCGACCGTGATGCCGTCCGCCTTCGCCAGCGTCAGGATCGAGTCGCGGGTGATGCCCGACAGGATGGTGTCGCTGAGCGGCGGGGTGACCATCGAGCCGTCGTCGAACACGAAGAAGATGTTCATGCCGCCGAGCTCCTCGACCCAGCGGCGCTCGATCGCGTCGAGGAACACGACCTGGGCGCAGCCGTGCTCCACGGCCGCGGCTTGCGCGCGCAGGCTGGCGGCGTAGTTGCCGCCGCACTTGGCCGCACCGGTGCCGCCGGGGGCCGCGCGGGTCTGGTCCCGCGAGACCCACACCGTCACGGTCTCGGAGCCGCCCTTGAAGTAGGCGCCCACCGCCGAGGCGATGACGAGGTAGAGGTATTCCGAGGACGGCTTGACCCCGAGGAACACCTCGCTGGCGATCATGAAGGGGCGCAGATACAGGCTGCCGCCCTCGCTCGACGGGATCCAGTCGCGGTCCGCGCTGACGAGCTGCTTGACCGATTCGACGAAGACGGCGTCTGGCAGCGGCGGCATCGCCAGGCGCTCGGCCGAGCGCCGGAAGCGCAGGGCGTTGGCCTCCGGCCGGAACAGGGCGGCGCCGCCGTCGGCGGTGCGGTAGGCCTTCAGCCCCTCGAAGATCTCCTGGGCGTAGTGCAGCACCGCCGCCGCCGGATCGAGGGAGATCGGCGCGCGCGCCTCGACGCGGGCATCGTGCCAGCCGCGACCCTCGACGTAGCGGATCGTCACCATGTGGTCGGTGAACACCCGCCCGAATCCGGGATCGACGAGGAGCTCGGCCCGGCGTTCCGGCGAGACCGGCGCGGCATGCGGCAGGGTGGCGAAGGAGAGGTCGTCGGGGGCGCTCATCGTCAGTCCTTACCTACGTCTCGCCGGATCGATCAAGTCTCCGGATGGACTTGTCTCACGATGAGGCCGGCCGCCGGACGCACCGGTCGACGAGACGCGTGCTGGCGCCCTGATACGCCGATCTCCGCTTGCGATCAAATGGTTTGCCTTCTAACTGTTAGGAGTCAATCGAGGGCCGGGCGCCTCCCGTCCGCCATCCGCAGGAAGCCTCGCGCGTGCCGCTCCGAGATTCGAATCAGGGCCCGGCCGAGAATTGGGTCGGCGACCCGGCCGAGGACCTTGCCGATCACCTGGATCGCCTCCGCCTCGCCTACACCCAAACCCTGCTCGTGTCGGGCCGGCACTGGCGGCGCGCTGCCAACGCGGTGATGGAGGCGCACGGGCTCTCGGATGCCAGCGCCGTCCCCCTCATCATGATCGCGCGCCTCGACGGCGCCCCACGCCAGACCGTCCTCGCCGAGGCCGTGGGGATCGAGGGGGCGTCGCTCGTGCGCCTGCTCGACCAGCTCTGCGAGGCCGGGCTCGCCCTGCGCCGCGAGGACCCGACCGACCGCCGTGCCAAGGTGCTCAGCCTGACCCCCGCCGGCATGGCCGTTGTGGCGCGGATGGAGGCGGATCTGGCGGGCCTGCGGGCCGAGGTCTTCGCGAATGTCAGCACCGCCGACCTCGCGGCGAGCCTGCGCGTCTTCGAGGCCCTGCAGGCCTACGGGCGGACCGAGGCCGCGCCCCCGCGCCCGTGAGGC
>NZ_JAIEOF010000406.1 GCF_019750675.1 Methylobacterium sp. | reverse complement strand
TCCACCTCAGGCCGCCTGACCGATGGCCGCTCCAACTCCACCCCGAATTTCCACCTCATTGACGGACACGACCGGCCGCCCGGGATAGGCAAAGCGCGCTAGAATAGAATACCGAGCGGGAGACAGTAAACTACTGGTTCCAGATAAATGGCGCGAGCAAATTACACACCAAGCTTCGGAACGGAGGCATCTCACGAACCGCAATCCCGCCCGGTGCATCAGCCCCGTCGGGAGATGCGTACGAATCCAGATATAGTATGCAGAGATATCGATCGTTTTCAGTACAGTCCGCTATCGGCATTCGAAACCGGAGGTAGTCGAACGCAAGAGTGTCGGGAAATCCTGACTAGAAATCTTCTGCGGATTAAACTCTTAGAATTGCTGTTCCGACATACGCATCGGACATGTACGCCGACTCGGCCGCGCTTACGGCGCGGTGTACAGGCACCTATGGAAATGGGCATCTCGATGCGGAGACGATCCGCGAGGCCGCCTGAGATCGCGCGCTTAGCTCGCGGGATGTGTGAACCGGAATGAGGGGCGGAGCGCTGATCGGCGCCATGACCGCCCCAGGTCTAGGCGCAGAAGCGATCTGCCATGTTGATCGCAAAAGACTTTTGGCTAAACCTTTTCGATTGAAGCGAGTTTACAGATATTAAAAAATTTAGACGTCGCTATGTAGTCCGTAGAACTAAAAACGGATATGGGTATTAACAATCCATGCCTTTGCAATGAGGCGGCAATCATCTCAGTTTCTCTTTTTGCTTCGGTGCTATCAATAGTATTTAAATATTGAACAAGTCTATTTTCATTTTCTCCTGATTCTAAGTATTTATAGAACTTGCCGAGGAATAGAATTTCGTCGCGCGTCATGTCTTCTAAAACATTCGCGCATTCCTGAAATTTGTCGAATACAAGGGTTTTATTAGACTTAAGTCCAAATATCACGAGCGCAAGAAGCTTTAGATTTTGCCTAGCAGCACCCTCAGATGCCGCCTTTACATATCTAAGCATCATCTGCACAAGCTCATCTGCCTCCTCGGTTCCGAACTGCACATTTTCTTGTCCCACCACAGCAATAGCATCTAACAAGCCGTTTATTGCTGCTTGCTTTCTACGCTCGTAGGCCTTTTCGACCGCCCGCTGTAGGACACTAGAACCCGGCAACTGAGCTGCGGATAAAATATCTGAAACAAATGAAACAGCGGTAAGCCCAACGTCTTCGTTTCCAGCCATTTTGTTTCTTTCACCTTTAAATTTCAACGAAGACTTATAATCCTGCGGTCTTTGCGCGCCTAATATTTTCATTCGCATCCGTTATTGCGCCTGTCATAACTGACATCGCTTTGGATTTGATTGCCTCCTTTAATTCGGCAATTCTTTCTTCCTCAACACCACCAAGGGTCATAGAGTCAACGTTATTGTTTATAATCTCCTGAATAGCGGCTAGTTGGTTTCCATCACCAATAACTTGACCAAGGATATTCAAGGTCGCTCTAATGAGTATATCATGTGCGATAATAGTCGTCTGAACGTCTTCCATGGGGCTAGCTGGCATAAGAAAATCTCCTTGTGAGATGAGGGAGGTTAGTACATCTCCTCATTTATTCAAGGATTGCGAGGAGGCTTGGTGGCACTCGCTAACCTTCAAGGCCGCTTTCTTCAGATTGAATCGCCGGTATATTGCGGCGCATGGTCAAGCCAATTTATCCCAAATTAAATTCCAACTTTCGATAATTTCCATTCTCGAAAGTCATTTGGTGCGGTACGGGAGGCGGGTCGGCTCTTGTGCGCCGCACGCGGATTTGCGAGCTTGGTCGTTCGAAGCGCGAGACCAAGGCCCTGACGTTCGCTGAGCAAGCCGCCGAGTTGCACCAGATCGAAGCCGTCGCGCTGTCGCTTGGCCTGTCCAAGGATGCGTTCGAGCAGATCGCCCTTGAGGTCACGGCTGAGGCCTGGACCGCCGGTGTGCTCACGCCGGAGTATTAGCTCGCATAGATCCGGCGCCGGATTTATGCGGCCACGTAGCAACCTAGTCTGATGTCCTTATAACGGTGTGAGGATCTAAGTTACTCAATGGGGGTGACGGCCCATCATTCTCGCATGTTCACTTCGCGCTAATAGATCCATCAGCACGGTATAGTCGTCACCGTTGATTGAGCCAACCCAGATTAGGCCAACGATGAGGAGTCTGAGGATTTACATTGCGGGAGCAACCGTTTCAGGGGGATAGTGAGATCGGTCACTCTTCTTGGACGATTAAACTTAGTTTTTTGGAATTTTTCGCTCAGGAATAACAAACGGCCCTTCCAAATCACCGCCCCCAACCCCGAACTCGTCCTCAGGGAGCGGTGGTAGCCTATCGATCCAATCAGTGAAGCCGGGCGTTAACGCATCAAGTCGCGCTTTGGCCGCCGCCAGTAACGGGGACTTGGAAAGCGATTCAGGCTTCTCCGTTGCGTCTCCGACAACAATAGTGTCGTCCAAACGCTCGATCTTCTGATATAAAACAACGTCTTTATGGTTCCTGATACCGCGATTCAGAGCACTCTTGAATTGGACGGGATCAATCAAACGAGATCCCAGAGCTTCCATCGTGCCGTCTCGCTTAAGCTTATAAGTTATAAATCGCTTCTGCTTGACCTTAAGCACTAAAATCTTATCTTTGCCGACCCAGATGACGGTACGGCCTTCAGCTCGCTCAGCCGCCGGCTTCTTGACTGTTAATCTTTCAACCGAATCCTTGCGCGGTTTCAATGGCTGAGAGCGCACTGGCCCACCTCGCGCCGGATTGATCTCACTCAACTTACTGCTCACGGGTACCTCTCCGCTTGCAAAGATAGGTGGTATATCCGTCCTTGACTAGCTCGTTGTATCCATGCCGGATGTACCGCCAGCGAAGGTCCGGGAACGGATTGCGGATCCGCGTTTCTGAAATTTCCAGCACAACAGCATTCAATTCGAGCACCGCCAAGGCAATGGCCATAATTTGCTTGCCCAAGGGATGGTCGTAGGGCCGTGTCTCAACGTACCCGAGTTCGAGCCATGCCGCTTGAGCCGAGCCAAAAGCGAGGCCGCACAACATGTCCTCGTGCCAAATTGAAAGATCGAGAGCCGCCCCCCGTTTTTGACGTACCAGTCGCTCCCAATCCCAGTCGACTTTGCGGGGGGGAATGAACCAGGTGTCAGTTTGAGACACGGCGTCTTGGTCGATGCCCGCCAACCTTAAGCCCGCCGTGCGTCGATCGAGCTGCACACGGCTTCTGACAAGCGCGCGAAGTTCCTCATATTCAAGTTCGCTCGGCACTCCCCCTCCCCAACGTGGGACCTTCAGTCCATTCTGTCGCCTTTGATAAGGCCTTATGCGGCTCCGGTCTCGCGCAACAGTCCCAAGCGGCCTTAGTGTAAGCTGTCGTCATTTCCCGATAGCCCTATGGAACGTCCGCCGGTAGTTGATCGCCTTCCCAGCGCATCAGGTCTACGAACGCGATCCGACAGCACGGCCGCCCAGATCCCGCCGGACAGTATCGAGCCGGGCGTTGGCCCCGTAGCGCTCCGCGAGCCGCACCCGCCGGTAGACGCTGCGCGGGCGCGGGCAGAATGCGCAGCCGAGGCGCTTGACGACATAGGGGAATTCCGCAGGGTCTCGCGCCACCGCATCGCCGCGCCTCGCGAGAACGGATGCGAAACACATAGCGCCAAGCTTACCGTCCGAACAGGCCTGCCATGGCCCGTCGCACGGTTTCTGCCCGCTCGGTTTCATCGCCACGCCCCTCGGCGCCCGCAACCTGGGGAGAACCCTGCCCCTCGGCAGATTTTTGCGATCTGGTAAACGGTCGTTTCCCCTTGAGAATAAAGACACTATCCGTGGGTGGATTCGCTTTGCACCCTATGGTGGGGACATCGGGCACAACCACCCCGCCCGGCAACGCGGACCTGCGCGGCGTGTGGCGGTTCCAGGCTTGCCACTCGCGGCTGATGATCCGCACGACGTTGGTGTCGTTCGTGCGGCCGGTGCGGGGTCGCAGCGTGATCGACACAAGGCCGTCGCCCTCCGCAAGGCGGAGCGCGGCCTGCGCCGTCCGCCGGCAAACGCCAGCCCGGGCCGCGATGGCGTCGAGGCAGAGCGCGCACGTCCCGGCCTCTGCCACGACATCACGGATGATCCGCAGTACCGCGACCTGTGCCGGCGTGAACCGCGCCGCCAGGGCCGGCGGGAGCGGGCCCGAATAGGCCAGGAGCCGCCTACGCTCGCGAGCCGCGATCCGGTCGGGCGAGCGCTGCATGCGCTTGAGGGGAAAGATGCTGATCCGCTTGAGCACGGCGCCGACCGGCTTCACTGTGGCGACGAGGCCCTTCCGACGCTCGGCCAGCCGCTCGGCCAATTCCTGCGCCCCGTCGTCGTCGAGCGCGGCATTGGCATGTGCCTGCCAGATCGTCCGCCCCATCTCCTCGAGGTGAGCCAGGGAGCGCGCGCCGTCGATCGCAGCGGCCATGGTCGCGTGTAACATCGTTGGCGGTCCCTATCGGGCCGCGCTGGCGACGGGCAAAGCCTCACCGTTTCCGGAAGCGATCCGGATTGACTCCCCAAGGGGATTGTGATGATGTCAGGGAAGTTTCAGTGGCCCTGACTTCACGTCTCGGTTTTCGACGGCCTCACCCTTGCAGGGGTGGGGCCGTTGGCTTTTATGGGTCTATCGGCGCGGCGGATTATTCCTGTGGGCGAGAGTCGCCCGAATTTCGAACCTGCACACCGCAAGCCCGGCAGTCAACGTTCAGTCCTTACGGTTAAGCGAGTCAAAATCTTTGCCGTGCTCGGCCAGGATGCGCCGGACCCCTTCGAGCATGAGGTCGTGAACCTTGCACCGCTTCGTGAGGGCGATCTCCTTCAGCGCGAAGTTCACGGCCGGGTTCATGTAGACAGCCACATGCGGCGGGCGCTTGAGCTTCTTCTCCCCGTATACGGGTATCCCGGCTTGCGGGCTTGCCGGTATCCCGGCATCCGGGCTTGCCGGTGCGGCGGGGGACGCTTCCGGGGCGAGGACCCCGGCCAGGGACATGCGAGCAGACTTAGCCATTGTGGACCCCATCGAGTTGCGCGCGCACATAGCGCCAGAGGAAGCGGATTTCTGCGGCGCCCTTCCCCTTCGGCGCCCATTCGGTGACGCCCTTGCCGGCGGCGGCCGAGTCGATGAAGTCGGACCGCGCCGCGATCATCGGCGGATTGCCCATCCCCTCGGCCATGAGCGCCGCCGCCGCGTCAAGGTTGCGGGCCGAGGACGCGGCGTTGACCTGAGACAGGACGAAGCCGAACGGCTTGCGGTTCGTCCGGAGCAGGCCGAGGACCGGCCGAACGGCCTCGATGTCGATAATCGTCGGCTTGACTGGGATCAGCGCGAAGTCGATCGAGGCGACCGCGACCGACACGGTCGAGGCGAACACGCCGGGCGTGTCGACGATCGCGAGCGTAGCTATCCCCTGCGCCCGCGCATTGGCGACGGCCTGCGCCAGGGCGTGCGGCTCGACCCGCTCGACGAGAAGGTTCTCGTCTTCGTCGCCACGCCGCTTGCCCCAGGCCGAGAGGGTGCCTTGCGGGTCGAGGTCGATCGCGATCACGCGCTCACCCGCCTCGACGGCCGCGACCGCCAGGGAGATCGCGAGCGTCGACTTCCCCGCGCCGCCCTTCTGAGTTGTGAGCCCTAAGACATTCATGGACGGACCTTTGCCGGTGTGCCGGTATGCCGGCCTGCCAGGTAACCGGGATACCGGTATTATGGCGCAGAGGAAAGGTGGCTTATCCGTAGGTCGGGCGGCGCTCAGGGAGTCTCAAAGGCCGCGTCGAGGATATTCGTCAGGCGTCGGCCTTCTTCGGCTTGGCTTCGGGCTCGGGCTTCGGGAGGCCGGTCTTCGACGGGTCGAGGATTTCCGGCTCAAGCTTGGCGGCGACGCGGGCGGCGTGCTCGCGTCCGCGCTGTTCCGTGACCTGTTTCCAATCGCCGCCGTTGCGCGTGAGCGTCACGGATTCGAGGGTCGTCACGCCCAAGTCGACGTTGAGCTTGTCGGCTTCGGCTTCCTTCACGGGGTCGATCACGAGGCCCGTCGGGGGCTTCCACAGGGCTTTGGCCCATGCAGCGCGGCGCACGGCCGAGCCGAAGAAGCCCGGGGCGTCGATCAGGCCGGCGTTGATGGCGTCGGTGAGAAACCACTCGTAAACGGGCTGGCAAAACGTCGTCACGAGCCATTCGCGGCGCTCGGCGAAGAACTTCGCGGCCATTTCGAGGGCCGCGCGCGACGCCGAATAGGACGCCTCGAAGTGCATCACGAGCAATTCATAGGGGATCGACAGTGCAACGCCGATTTGGCGCAGAATTGCCGACATGAACGGGTCGAAGTTGCTGTTATTGCGCGCCGGGTTGGCGGCGACGACGTCCTCTTCCTTGCCGATCGAGACGATCGCGCCCGAGCCGAGCGTGATCTCGTCTTTCCCCATGCCGGGGAGCGGGTCGGTCGCGCCCGCGAGCACGTCGTCGCCCGAGTCCGACTTCACGAAGACCGTAAAGAACGACGACACGACGGCCGCCATGATCTCGGCTTCGGTGTAGCGGTCGAGTTGCTTCAGAATTTCAATGATCGGCGCAAGCTCAGGCACGCCGCGCGTCTGTTCGGGCCGAAGGCGCCGATAGACGTGCAGGACCATACGCTCGCCGCTCTCCTGGCCGAAGGCGGGGATTTCCTGATAATCGAGGTACGTCCGGAAGTAATGGTCGCCCGGATGCTCGCTCAGGAAAAAGTATGACAGCGGCGCGCCGTCCTCGTCGATCCGCACGCCCGAGCGAATGTCCGGATCGGCGGCCATGCTCTGAGGCGTGTCGACCCGATCCGCCTCGATCACGGCGAGCGCCAGGGACACGACGGATCGCATCTTCGCCTTCCGGCGCAGTATGAAGCTGTCCCCGCTCTCGAAAGTCGTGTCGAAGACGAGCCCCTGAAGCTGATAGAAGTTCTGCGTCAGAGACACGTCGCACGCGGTCGAGCACGCCCACAGATCGAAGAGTTTTTCGGCGTTGCGCTCCCACTTCTCGGCCTGTTCTTCCGTGAGACCGAGCATTTCGCGGTCAATCTGCGACCGAAGCTTCAGGCCGGTGCCGACGGTGTGCGACTTCGCGGTCGCGCGAGCGCCGCGTGCGATCGGGTTGTTCCGCCCCAGGTCACGCGAACGGGCGCGCAGGGTCGTGAGATCGCCGAGGGTGTCGGCGTCGGCCGAGCCGGGGTTCGTCTGCCAGGACTTGAGCGCGGTCTTATTGGACTTCGCGCCCGCATACTGGCCGGCCATCGCGATTTGCACGCGAGCCTGCATCCGGCGCGCGCCGTAGACGGGCGCGACGACGTTGATCGCGCGATCGAGCATGGTCGGCCCGGTAAAGCCCGGGATCGTGGGGAGGCGGCTCATAGCGGCACGATCCGCGTCACGCGGATGCCGCCCCGTTTCTGGCGCGCGGCCTTGCGCTCTAGCTTGTCCCGACGGGTCTCAAGCGAGGCATGGTCCGCGCGCCAAAGCTCGCGATCCTTGATGCGGTAGCGCTGGCCGGACGTCTCGACGGTGCCGAGAGCGGCTTCGACCTGCTGCAATTGCTCTTCGACGGACTGCGACATGGCCCGACGCTAAGGCCGGACCGCGCTCCCGTCGGGACCGTTTCGGTCGCATCCTGAACGTCACGCCGTTGCAACAGCGTCTCGACAGGTTGTTGAGCGTGCCGTTCGTCGAGACGGCTCCGGACAGGCCGGGGGTGAAGATTTCCGGACCCCTCTCGCCCACCAGGTAGCTGCGCCCGCCCGAGACCGGGCCGCCGAGGGCGCGAGCGCCCGCCAGCGTGATCGGCTCGGCCGCGCGCATGACCGTAGCGATCGAGGCCGGAGCCCCGGCCGCGCCGACTGCGCCACCGATGCCAGTGCCGCCGAGGCCGGCCGCGCCGCCGACTGCCGACACCACACCGCCAAGGCCGGACAGAGCCATGCCCGCCACGCCGACGACACCAAGGCGGCCGTCCTGCGCGATCATGCGGGGGACGATTCCGGCGAGTCCCGGTGCTCCGGCCACACCGGCAAGCCGGGATGCCGGGTTGCCGGGTTGCCGGGTTGCCGGTAACTGCATTGCGTCGATTAGGAAAAGTGCCTGTCCGGCGCTCGTGAAGCTGTTGAGCGTCTTCTTCGTTGTGATCGCCCCCGACAGGCGGGGTGTGAAGATTTCGGGGTCACACTCGTCCACGAGGTAACTCTTGCCTCCGGCGACGGGGCCGCCGAGCGCGTGAGCGCCCACGAGCTTCACCGGCTCGGCCGGCTTCACGATCGAAGCAACCGTCCCGCCGGCCCTCGTTACGGCGTCGGACTTGGGGGCGGTTGGCGTATACCGAATGCGGATCGCCCTGGTCGGTGTTCTTCGACGGGCCGATCGCGTTACGCTGGCCGACGTATTTGATATTCCCCGGATTGTTGTTCCGCATCCCAGCCGGGAGGCGCGAGACGTCGACGTCGGGGCCGAAGTGCTCGGTCGGCGAGACGCGGGCGCCCGGAGGGTTGGCCGGGGTCGAGCGGGCGGCCACGGCCGCCGGGGCACCGCCAAGGCTCGTCAAGCCGCCGACATTGGCCAGACGGGTAAGCCCGAATGCCGGGATACCGGCAAGCCGGGGTGCCGGCTTCGGACGTTACGCGTAGGGCTCTACGCCCGCCGGAGGAAGAGCCCCCGCCGGCCGAGCCCTCACCGGACCCACTGCCGGTCGAGCCGCCGGAACCGCCGCCGGTCGAGCCGCCCCCCTCGCCGGAGCCGATGCCCTGGCCGGGGGCGCCGATCGCGGTCTTCAGGGTCGAGACCTTGCCGAGGGCCGTGTCGATCGACGACGTATCGATCACGGGACGCGTCGTCGTGTCGAGCGACGCGGTGATGATGCCGCCCGCCCCCTTCGCCGTCTTGCCGGCGTCCTCGATCGACGAGGCGTCGACGGTCACGGCCAGCGCGCCGCCGCCAGAGGCCCGGCCGCCCTGGCGCGCCAGGGAGTTGAGAACGCCGCTCGTCTCGATCCGACCCGAGGTCTCGGGGACGAAGATTTCCGGGCCCCGCTCGCCGACCAGGTAGGCCGAGCCGCCGGTCACGGGACCGCCCCGCGCGCGTGCGCCCGCAATAGCCGGCGCGCCACTTGGAGAGGCGCCGGAGGCAGCCGGAGCCCCGGAGGGGGCCGAGGGGGGCCCGAGGTCCCGGCGCCGAGCCCAAGGGCGCCAGCGACCCCGGAAACGGCCCGGGAGGCCAAGCCCCTGACAGCGTCGACGAGCCGGGCGCTCGCCGACGTGACGCCGGTCACGATGGCGCCGACGATCGCGGCGCCGGCCTTCGACCACTCGAAGCTGACGAGCGCATCGAAGCCCGACTGCGCAAGCTTCTTCACGCCCTGGCCGAACTCGACGCCGATCTCGACGATCTTGCTCGGGAGGTTCCACCAGAACTCGAATTCGCGCTTCGTGTTGGCGAACAGGTCGCCCGAGCCCGTGCGGACCCACTTCGCGAAGGCGTCCCAAGCGGCCTGCGCCGTGCTCAGGAGCGGGCCGAGCGACTTCAGATGCGCGGCGACCTCGCCGAGGCTCCGGCCGAGGCCGTATCCCCACATCATCAATTGCCCGTCGGAACGCTTGCGGGTGAGGGACTCCCAAAGCTGGCCGATCCGGTAGAGCAGGCCGGTGGGGGGCGAGAGCGCGGCCTGAGCCTCGGGACCGAGGGCGGCCATGAAGCCCGCTTTGAATGTGACGAACGCCTTCCCGAGGCCCGCCCAATTGTTATAGATCGCCGCCCCGGCCGCCGCGACGCCGAACAGGACGGCCCTGAAACGCAAAAAAGCCAGGCCACGCGTGAGCGCAGCCGGACCTTACAAAGCATCGCGCGGGTCGGGGTATGCCGGAGCGTCCTGCGATCTCAGTTGCTTCCGTCCCCTGACGCCGGCGGTTATGGATCGGGAGGTAAGCCCGACGCTGCACGGTTCAGTGCGCGCGTCTGATCTGAAGCCGGCTGGAAGGCTGCACAGACTTGCAGAAAAATTTCCTCCAGCTTTCTAATGGTCGAAGCGCTCAAATCAAATGTTCTCACTGACGCTTCGGCTTCATGGGTGCTCTTATACGTGGTATAAGCAGTGTTACCCGAAATGCCCATTCCAACCTTAATGGACGACTCTGGACCAGTTTGCATTCCAAACTGTTCCAAGCCTGACGATACACTATTTTCCTCGCTGCGCTTAGCGCGCGCCGCAAATTCACCAGAATGACCAATATTATCGCGTATACGTCTTGTATCAGGGAAAGCGCCGCTGAAATCAGATCTCGCTTTACGTAACAAGTTGGCGTCGACCATTGAACGAAATTTCGGGCATTCTTTGAATTCAAGAGTTGTCAATATATCCTCAAAATGGAATATATTTAGAGCAGCATCCCGAACCGCAATATGAACCCAGTGGCTATAGAGGGCCTGATCCTCAAAGGCGCGCTGCATTCTATCAACGCCGCCAGTCGACCCAGGCGGACCACCTGCGGTAAACGCTTCATTTGCTTTCTCTTTGCCATATTCAAAGAGCTTAAGATCCGCTTCTATTTTCTCAATCTCCAAGTTGAGCAGGCGAACGACATGTATGATGTGCAGCGCATGCTTGCGCTCTTCCTCAGGTAGAACCTGGATCATGATAGTCGGGATAGCATTTGAGCGCATCGTGGAAATTTCCTGAGTTCTGGACGATTGGTACGCCTTACTTAAGAAATAAAGCACGACGAAACGACACGGCCCGCAGTCTATTTCGTTTTGCCGTTGCCGATCCTGAAACGCAAAAAGGCATGGACATACATCGGTGTGGCCGTGCCTTTCGCTTTAGGAACGCTGATCGCCAATAAGTAGCGTGCGCCAAGCCTCTGCCAGAGTTGAGCTATCTCGCCGAAAGTCCGCCTTGAACGGCTCTCGCTTGCAGCATCAGCGTGATCTGATCCATAGTCGTGGCGTTGAGCAGGACACCCTCCTGTCGCGAAGGCTCCGGTCCATGCGGGGCTTGCGACGCCCTAGCCGAGCGTCGCCTACGAGCAGGCAGACAGGAAGGGGGTGAGAGATGTGATGATGCTCCCGCTCTTGCGGGTGACGGTCACGAAAAACCCGAGCGGTTGGTCGTTGACCATCACACTCGGGCTGATCTGATCAGGATCGCTTAACACGAGAGCTCGCGGTCTGGACCACCGCGGGCTCTCACTCCTTTAAGAGTAAGGCGTCGAATAGGTCTGTCAACTCGGGTTTGGCATACGGCCCGATTTCGCGATCAGAATGCCGGCTTAGAATTGTGTACGATCAGGTCGAGCGTGGCATGCGGGTCCGTTAGCGGCCCACGTTGGCGATCGTCGCGTCGACGGCCAGCGCCTGCCCTTCCGAGGGGCGCGGGTCGAGGTCCAGGGCGCCGACTGGCCGGAGGATCTGCACGACGCGCCCTCGCGGGATTCGTTGTTGCTGCGGTTGACCACCCTCTCGATTAAGTCGGTTGCGTCCGCTGAACGCATTCATCCAAGCGTGAATGACGAAGGGCACACTGGTCCCCGGTCACGCCGTCATGTTGTCGGTGGCGAAGATCAGGCAGCCCAGCGCACTAGGGCGGCTTCGGCGTCGGCTCGGTGATCCCGAATGCGATAGACGGTCTGGCGTGTAATCCCGGTGGCCTTGGCGATGGCCTGGACGGCCTCGCCGCCGTTGAGGCGGGTCACGACCTCATTGAACTGCGCTCGCGTGTACGAGGGCTTCCGGCCTAGGTAAGCGTCCTCTCGCGCCCTGGCGTGGGCTATTCCGGCCTTCTGCGCCTCTCGGGTCGCCTCGGTCTGAGCCTGAGCCGTGGCGGCCATGAAGGCGATCAGCGCGTCGCGCACCGCCTGTTGCATTGGGTCCCTCGTGGCGCCGTCAAACGTCAAACCGTTGATGACGGTTCGCACGACGACGCCGCGCGCCATGAGGGTGCGGATCGTCTCGGTCACGTCGGCATAATCGCGGCCGAGTCGATCGACCCATCGAACCACGAGGGTGTCGCCCCGCCTGAGCATGTCGAAGAGCCGGCGGCCTTCAGGCCGGTCGGTAATCCGGGTGCTGACGCCACTCACGCCCTCGTCGGCGACGACGGCGTCGATTGTAAAGCCAGCGGCTTCGGCTTGGGTTCGCTGATGCGCGACGGTCTGATCGGCCGTTGAAACGCGGGCTTAGAGGATGGTTTGGGACACGGCCGAGTTCGTCCGTTGAGGCAGTGCCCGTATGAGCGCATGTCCATTGAGCAGAAACAACCCTTGCGTACGCCTTTAAGTGGCGCATCGGGTTCGTCCGCAGGGGTATACCCTTAGGGACAAATCGGAATGGTTTAGGAGTGTTTTTGCTGGTGTCGAAGGTAAGCATCTATATATGTACACTAGCCATTCTCGGAGGTTTTACGAATGATAAAAGGAAATAAGTTTGATATACTATCTTATTCATCCACAAAATTAGAACTTATTTTTCAGAATTCAACTATAGCAACTGGCAGCGGAATACTCTGGCGGTCAAACGGAAAGTTGTTTCTTGTTACAAACTGGCATAATTTTACGGGTAAAAATCCTTTTACGAATAAGTCTTTAAGTGAAGGCGCAAGCGTGCCCGACTCGGTACGATTTTGGATCACTCGCAGGGATGTATTAGGCAATATATCGGTTCATCATAAGCCTGTAAAATTACCTTTGTATGAGGAGTTTTACGAACCTTTCTGGAAGCAACACTCCGATTTTCATGCATTAAGAATAGACATTGCTGTTATTGAACTAAATATTCCATTTCCATCTGAAGTTATAACAATGCAAAGTAATAAATTTGAAAACCTTCTTTCGCAGATCAGTCATGATGTATTTATTGTTGGATACCCGCTGAAAAATTCTGACAATAAGCTTCCGATCTGGAAAAGAGGGTCAATCGCTTCAGAGCCCCGAATTCCTTGGGATGGGAAACCTGCATATCTGATTGATGCTGCCTCTCGAAAGGGTATGTCCGGCTCACCCGTCTATCGTCGAAACTTTGGACCAGCACCAATTATACAAGATGATGGATCAATTAATGTCAAATTAGACAATGTAGTTACAACAAGTTTTGCAGGAATTTACTCTGGACATCTGAGTGAAGGCGAAGAATCAGTCACCTTAGGTATTGCTTGGCTTCCACACTTAGTTCAAGAGATTATCGACAACCCAACATCTGGAACACGTGATTGACGAAAATTTTGTAAGTCCTGCTCCTCCAAATTGGAGGAGCAGATAAGGATCAATCTATACGACGTCAGCGCACCGGCCAGAACGGCGCTTGGTCGAGCCGAGCCGGGGGGAGGATCAGGCCGTAGGTGGGTGACGGCAGCGTCCGGCCCGGCTTGACCTTGCCGGGCACGATCCGGGTGCGCTTCACCTTCCGAGCGGCGCTGTTCTGCGGCCGGTCCGAGTCGTTGTAGACCGTCGCCGGACGATACACGCCGGTCTTCAGGTCGGGCTCATCCCAACCCCATTCCTCAATCTCCTGATCGGGCGTCACAACGTCAGGCTCGCTCCGGAAGCGGGCGCTGACGCCCTCGACGGACCGAGGCAGGTCGGCGTCCGGATCGGCCTTCCTGGCGGCCGTGAGGACCGCGTTCGCGTCGGCGATCTCGCGGTCGATGGCGTTCAGGCCAGCCGCCACACCGGCAAGCTCGGCGGCCAGCACTTCGTAGCGGTCGAGAAGCTTCGGCGCGTCGCCAACACGCTTCCGAGCCGCTTCGACCCTTGCCTTCAGGGCGGCAAGCTCATCGCCCTTCACAGCCGCCGCAAGGGCGGGAATAAGCAGGCCGAGGGCGTGTTCACGGCGCTCGATGTCACGGCCGGCCGCCGCTGATGCCTCGTCGGCCGCCTTGTGCCTGGTGTCGTCGAAGGCTTCGATTGCCGCCTGCCGATCGGCCTTGGCCTTCTCGATGCGGGCGCGGCTGTCGGCGATGCCGGCCCGCTGCGCGGCGATCTCGGCTTCGATGATGGCGGGGGTGCGGGGCTTCTTCCCGAATAGGCGGTCAAGCATGCTCATGGTTGCCCCCTTCACCAGGCCGACCGGACGGCGCCAATGCCGCCCCCAAGTTGACGGAAGCCCGACGCCGGATCGGCAAGCTCGGCGTCGATTTTGCCGATGCTGGTCGTGGCATCGGCGAGCCGCGCCCGGATGGCGCTGATCTCGGCTCCGGTGAGGACGTCGCGCCGGCCGAAGTCCTCGCTGGCGAGGCGGGACAGGGAGTCGGCGATCATCGGAAGCACGGCGCGCGCGTTCCGGATGCGGTGATTGGAATCCCAAACGGGAGCGGGGGATGACATGGGTCGGTCACTCTCTCTTCGCCCGGGGTGTCCGGGTCGAGAGGTAGGATCGCCGATCTCGCTACTGCCTTAGGGGCTGTTTGCGTCGCCCTCAGAACGAAAAGAGGCAGGCCGCCCGTGGGCGACCCGCCAGTTTGAAGAGTTAGAGACCGACGTCATAAGGCTCGCAACCAGGCTCGCGGGGGAGGCTGTTACAGTCGCCTCCGGGCGGCTTCGAGAATCGCTTGCACGGCCGCTTCCTCCGCAGGCGCACGGGGGCTCATGACAGGCCGAGGGGTGAGCCCCGGGATACGGGGCGGTATCGCCGGTTGAGCCCGCCGGGGCTGCGCCATCTCGAAGGCCGCCAGTATGGCCGAGGCAGCGTCAGGGACGGCGGCGAGCGGGCGCACCTTGGCAGCGGCGCGGGGCAGGCTGAAGCCCACGAAGGGGTCGCCCTCGGCCGCCAGAGCGGCGAGGGTGCTCTCGAAGGTGCCGAAGCCGTCGGCCATACCGGCGGCGATGGCGGCCTCTCCGATCAGGACGTCGCCCTTGCCGAAGGCGTCGAGGACGTGGGCGACGGTGACGCCCCGGTTCTCGGCCACGGCGGCGACGAAGACGTTCGCCAGGACGTCAATCCGCGCCTGGATACGAGCCGCGCCGGCCTTCTTCGCCGGGTCGGAAACCTTGTAGGGGGACTGGCTCGACACGAAGTCGAAGCGCCGGACGCCGCCCTTCGCCTCGCGCTCGCTCGCGTCGGACATCGTCATGCGGACGCCGATCGAGCCGAGGGCGGCGCCCTTGCCGATCACGAGCCGGTCGGCCGCCGAGCCGATCCAGTAGGCCGCCGAGGCCGCGAGGTCGCCCGCATAGGCGACGATCGGCTTCTTCCCTCGGACGGCCTTCACGGCGTCCGCGAACTCACCCACGCCCGACGCCTCGCCGCCGGGGCTGTCGACGTTCAGGAGGATCGCCCGCACATCGACGTCGTCGACGGCGGCCTGAAGGTCCCGCATCAGCGTCGCGTAGGACGTCGCCCCGCAAAGCTCGGTCATGAGGTTGGCGCGCTTGAAGAGCGGCCCCTCGACGGACAGGATCGCGACGCCGTCGCGCATGGCGGCGCGGTCGGCCTTCTTCAGGGCCTCGGCGCGGTAGGCCGCCAGGGCGGCGGGTGTAACCTGGTGCTCGCGGGCCGCGACGCTGAGCAGGCCGGCCAGGGCCGACTCTTCCATCGCCCATGCGGATGCGACTGCGGCGTCGAGGATATTCATCAGTGGAGCCTCACGGTCGGGGCGTCAGCGGTATGCGCCTTCAGGTCGACGTGAATGTCGGCCACGATCTCGACGAGAGCCTGAACGGCTACCGGCATCGTCAGGCCGGTTGCATCGACCGCCGGACGAAGAGCTTGCAGAACTTCGGCCGGAAGCCTCTTCTCGCGCGGTACCGGCACGAAGTCCCATCCGAGGAAGCCGAGGACGGCTTCGAGCGCGTCGAGGCTGGGTCGATTCTTATGGCGCCATGCCTTCAGGGTCGAGCGAAGGACGCCCGACCCCGCCGCCACTTCATCGTAAGTGACCCGCTGGCGCGCCATCTCGGCGAAAACGAGCTTCACGATTGGCGAAACGCCATTCGGGATAGCGATGGTCGAGGGGCGGCGCTCGCGGTCCCGAAAGGTTCGACGGCAGAAAGTATGTGTTTCCATGCATGAGAGCATGCCCGCAGTGGCGACTACGTCAGAGACAGTTTCGGTCTCCCTCAATGATCGAGTGACGCGGGAGTCATAGATCTGTCGTCGAAATTTTTGTGCTATCAAATCCTACTTCTAATTAGCGCGATTTCTCCTACGGAAACCGACCTCTTCAGGAGTCGAAAATCGAACTAAAAAATAGGTATCTGCCGAAGTCCCGGGATCGCGCGTTAACCGCACCCCCAGGCCCCCCAGAGGGACCCATAAATGTCACACTAATGCAGGAAGGCAACACTCAGGCCCTCCTCGCACCGTCCGACTGCCCTTCGACCAGACATAATCCCGTCGCTTCGCTCCGCCTACCGACAAGCTGGGCCCGACCATGCGCCCTCCCCTCGCCGGATCGGGCCAGGGCACGCGCGGAGCCATCCCATCGCGACGATGCCCCTTTCGGACCTCTCTCGGGAGTTTCGTCCTTTCGTCCGGACATCACGTGGAGGCATCGTCCCGTCCAGCTTCTCCTTCCTCCCAGCCCGCCCATGCGTGCGCATGCGCAAGTGGCCAGTCCCTATAAGGGGACTGGCGCACTTGCGCACTGGCGCACGCTTGGCTGCGCAAGTGGCGCGTGAGTTCTGCGCTAGTGCAGACTTGCGCACTTGCGCACCCCGTCTTCGCTCAAGATTGCATCGCTGATACTCGCCCGCGCGGCTGACATCGCGATCGGCCTAGGCTTCCGCGAGGCCGGGTCACGGACCGAGACGCGAACGATTGTGCCGTCGTCGATCAGCCTCCCGAGAAGCGCCTTCACCTGCGCAAGACCCGTCTTCGTGCTCAGGTCGAGGTCAAAGACTTCTGCGACGGCGGCGCCGACCCAATCGGCCTCCTTCGTCAGGTTTGCGGCAGCGCGCCACTCTTGCTCGTCGAGCTTCACAGCCAGAGCGGCGATCCTATCGTCGGACATCTCCGGCGCGGCCAAGCTCGGAGGCTCCCAGCGCTCGACCACACCGACCGAGTCACCTGGGTCGAGGTTGCCCCGCTGGCCCTTGCCGAGCGCCACCGAGACAGAGCGGAACCATTGCTTCCCGCCTACGGCAGCGCTCATGTTCATTTTCGCCTCGGTCGGATCGAAGCTGAAGAAGAAGCGGCGATCCGCAATGGGGATGCCAAAGCGCTCGGCCTCGTCCTTCGACATGGGGTTGAGCGGCCGGGCGACCCGGCATTTATCGCTGAACGACTTTGCGCCGCGCGAGTCCTCAGCTGTCGCATCCCGACCCGCGAGCTTGCGGGTGTGATGCGCGATCGAGACCGCCGCGTTAGCCAGACGAGCGACGTCCTTCCAGGCCGTTGTGGCCTTCTGGATGGCGTTGTTGTCGTTCTCGTTGACGTTGTGGGTCGAGATAAACGGATCGATGAAGATCGCGTCGATCTCGCGACCTGACACCCATTCCGCAAGCTGATTCACGAGCGGCCTGCAAATAAGCGCCCCGGACTTCGTCTCGGTTGCTAGAACGAGATCAAGGGTATCGGCCGTGTCGACGAATAGATGCCCGTCGATATCGGAGGGCGTCAGGCCGAAGTGCCTGCATGCGGCCATGATACGGCGCTGCATTTCTTCCATTGGCTCTTCGCCGTTCCAAATCCAGACGTTGCAGCGCTGTTTCGGAGCGATGTCGAGGAGCTTCTTCCCCGATGCGAGCGCCAGAGCCTCGACGATCCCGAGTGAGGTCTTGCCGACGCCACCGGGCGCCAGGGTGGCCGAGACTTCCTTCCGGATAAGCAGGTTGCCGTACAGCCAGTCACGCCGAGGGAGGCGGTCAGGGTCGGTCCACTCGAAAGGCGTCGGGCCGCTCATGGCTGCATCGTTCTCGGGTTCATGTGAGGGCTTCGGCCGCCTCGCCACCCTGTCGTCAGGAAGACCTATGTCAGCGAACGGGTCCGGCTGATCGTCGACGGGCTCGGACAGGCCGTCGCGCGCTTCGCGGTAGGCGCTTTCCAACGGGACGTTGCAACGTTGCGACGCCACGGCGTTGCGGTTTCGATTGAGGACGATCTCTGGGCTGAAATCCTGGCCGATCGCCTCCCCGAGCCAACGGGTTGCTTGGTCGAGGTCGGCTCCCCTTGCCTCCATGACGAGATTGAGGGGCGTATAACCTTTGTCGCCGCCGCCGAAGTCGACGATCCCGTTCGGCTTGATCGCGAGCAAGAGCGGGCGCTTGTGGAGCGGGTTCCCGCTGTTGGACGGGCGCCACTCGGCGACCGAGCGGAAGCCGTCACCTGACCGCTGAAGGCGGGACAGACCGAGCTTAGGAACCCACGCGCCGAGGCTCGCCAGGGCGTCATTGTTGAGTTGCCGATAGAACTCGGCGTCGCCGTCCTCGTCGATCTCACGCGGGAGCGAGGGCCCGATCTCCGGCTCCGGCTGGTAGCCGAACGACTTCAGGACCTCGATCACAGCCGCCATGTGCTCGACCGTCAGCTCGGCAAGCTCGGCGAGCGGCGTGTCCGCGAGTGTGCGCTCGGTCGTCCACTCGTAGGGCAGGCCGGTGACGGCGTGGATCGAGGGCGGAAGCACGGTTTGCTTGCCGTGGCTGATGACGTCCATCACGCCGAGGCCGTCGATCTTATAGCCCCGGCTTACGATCGCGGACGTGTCGCCCCGGAAGAAGAAGGTCGCCCCCTTCCGGCCGCGCTTGGCGACAACGACCTCGGGCACGACGGCGCGGATCGGCTCGACGATCTCGTCGCGGTCGAGGTCGAGGCCGATCAGGCCCCGGCCGCACGCGACGCCCACGCCCGCGCGCGCCCACTTCGACCACATGCCGACTTGAAACGACGAGGGAGCTCCCTCACAAAACTTGTTCCAGCCCCGCATATGGCGCCAATCGACGCCGACCATGATCCCTGGCGCCTTCTCTCCCGGCATGATCGGAATGGGGCTGTAGCCTTGGGCCGACAAGGCGTGACCGATTGAAGCGAATGGGGAGATCATTGAAAGCCCTTCCGGGCGTAGGGCGACGTCGTGATGAGAAGAATCCAAGCATAGAAGCTGCGCACGAAGCGCTTATACCAAGCCTTGCGTTGCCTCAGGGTCATGCCGTGGCGGAAGGGGAATTGAGTGAAGCTCAGAGTTCCGTCGCGCCATGCGCCAACGACCCAAAAGCATTCAGCCGTAGAACCGGGAGAACCCGTAACGCGGTCCTCGTCTTCGTCGCGCCACTCGCGAATGCGAAGATCAATATTGGGGTTGAGGAGAAAGAAGTCGTCGTCATGGATAAAAGGCGCAAGTGAATCTTGCGCTTTGATTTCGATCGAATTATACATGAATTTCCCAAGCGATGTTCAACTAGCGAGCCCGGCGTGACAGCGCCGGGTTTTGCTTTTCAGGCTGCGTTGTGACGTGCTGCAATTGGCTTGCCTTCGAGGTAGCGGCGCCAATCCTCGGCCAGAATAACCGTTGCGCTACCGACCTTGCGAGCGACGAGCCGGCCTTCCGCAATGTGCCGGAAGAGGGTTGCGCGTGAGATCGGCCCCTTGGGGCTCGCGAGGTCTTTGATGCGGAAGGCGGTCATCGGTATGGCTCCGTCTCAGACAGTCCCAAACTGTCTCAGGCGGGCTCAGCGAAGCGCATCTCAAGCGCTTCGGGGAGGTAGTTTGAATCGCCCCTCGACGATTTTTCGAACTTCACGAGGGGCGCTCAGCGCTGTCAGGCCCGCGCCATTGCGGAAGCCATAGTCTCGGCTCTCACAAGTGCCGCCTGGCTTGGAAGCTGCGAAGCGAGAAGCCGGAGGCCCATCGCTACAATCCGACCATCGGTTGGGCCAATGCCAAGATCGTCTCTCCCACCCCTGGCCGCCTGTTCGAATTGCAGCGCAAGGTCTGCCACGTACTCGACCGTATTTACGCGAATTTCCTCAAAGACCTTCACAACTTCCCCCATCCATTAAGACGCAGTTCCCCGTTTGCCGGAGATTATCCTGCATCGCGTCTTTCTGAGCCAATCTGTTTCTGGATTTCTTCTTAGATTTAAGAAGAAACCCAACATACCAAGCAAATATATATCTCGTCAATAGATAATTGTATCCGTCGGCATCCGTTACTTTGAGGGATACATCCGTCACTCAACGGATACATCCGCCACAATTACATCGAAATAAGCGGCGCAGTGACGTTACAAGGTGACGATGTCGGATCTTGGCGCGCTCACCGTCGGAGCAAAGGTCGACTCCGCGTTTCCTCGGTGCCCGCTTCAGCCGGACGCTAAGTCTCGATCCGCCTTTCGCAGGGAGGGCATTCATCCGTGACTTACGATCGGTGCCCGTACGTTGTGCTCGCAATCTGAAGCGTACCCAACTCAGCCCCCTACTCTCCTCGGTCCTGCCTCGATCCCGAGGCCACGATCCGCATCATCTCATCCGGTAGAGGACGCTGAAGCTCCAAGGCGATTTCGGTAGGGGCTACCAACCAGGTGCTCCACTCCTCCGGTGTCGTCAGCAGGACCGGCATGGCCTTCGGGTGGATCGGCTCAACCACGCCGTTGGCTTCGCAGGTGAGGAACGAGAACAGCCGGTGCTCTTCCTCCGCGCGGTCGGGGTTCTCGGCCTTCGTGCCGCGCACGCCCGTCCAGGGTCGCCAGATGCCCGCGAAGGCGAACAGGGGCCGATCCTCGGTCGTGTCCGTCAATGAGGTGGAAATTCGGGGTGGAGTTGGAGCGGCCATCGGTCAGGCGGCCTGAGGTGGA
>NZ_JAIEOF010000155.1 GCF_019750675.1 Methylobacterium sp. | reverse complement strand
GGGGGGCGCTCACGGCGCCCCCCTTCTTCGTCGAACCTCGGCCGAGCCGGTTCTAGAAGTAGGACTTCAGCGTACCGCGGCGGCGCACGTCGAGGGTGGCGCAGTGGAACGAGCCGCCGAACGGGCCGTAGGACAGGAACGGCGCCGGGATCGGATCGAAGCCCCAGTCCTTCAGGGCCTTGATCAGAGTCGGCTGGCTCGCGTCGACGACGATCTTCTTCTCGTCGAGCGCCAGGACGTTGATCGAGGTCCAGGGCGAACACATCGAGATCTTGCTCATGAAGCCCTCGACGGGATCGGGGCGCGGCGCGATGAGCACGTCCCACTTCTTCAGGACCGCCGGCAGCTTCTCGACATCGATGTAGTCCGGATTGACCAGCACCTTGCCCGGGGCCAGCGGCATGAACGACGAATCGATGTGCATCGGCTGCGGGCAGCGGCTCTCGATCTCGTGGATGCGAAAGCCCGGGCCGAGGTGGCGGCGCAGCCACTCGATGCCCATCAGGTTGGTGACGTTCGAGCGGGTCACGAACAGGTCACGGCCGCAGCGCACGAAGTCGGCCGCGTCGAAGACCGGCTCGAACTCGTTGACGGTGAACTGCATCGGCTCGCCGGCCTTCAGGTTCGGCACCCGGTAGTCGTAATTGTAGAGTTCGTCGGTCAGCTGCGGACGCGGCGCGGAGGTCCACCGGGCCCCGGCGCGGAAATATTCCTTGAACAGCGAGCGGTAGGCGTCGCCCTCGAAGTAGCGCGAGCGCCAGCACATCGGGCTCTCGATGATCTCGTCGCCGATGACGAGGTACGGGTCGCGCGGGCAGGCCACGCAGAAGCCGCGGGAGGACCAGCGCGGGGCCTTGTACTTGCGCGAGAAATCCGTCGCGTCGGGGCGGCGGATCTTCACGCCTTCGCCCGCCAGGATCGAGATGAAGTTGTCGAGCTCCTTCTGGGCGAGCTTCTTCATGAACTTCGGATAGCGGAAGCCCGAAGCGAACCGATAGAACGGCTGAGCGGCGCGCGGCAGGTTGAAGATGACCGTCAGGTGGTGTGTCGGAATGGTCGCACCATCGAGACTTCCGACGATGACCTCCTCCAGCGGATCCCATTCGTTCCAGGCCATGACCGGCGAATGCGGAGCCGCAACGCGGCCCGTGCCCGCGGCGGCGCTCGCGTACCCCTCGGTCTGCGCGTCGTCGTGCACGGCCTCGGCAGCCGTGATGTGTGATTCGCGGTCCATCGAATTTCGTTTCCCTGCCTGCCCCGACGGCCGTTTCACGGGCCTTCCGCCCTGTGCCGCTTTGATTCTGACTGTGTCCCCGGGGTGATAGACAACGGTTCCCAAAGCTGCAACTTCCGACGACGTTCACCGTTTCCGGCGGTTTTTTGCGGTCGGAAACGCGGCGGATTTCCGAAATCGGAAACCCCGCGCTGCTGGCCGAAAGGGGACCATGAAGCGTCTGACGACATTGGCCCTGATCGCCGGTCTCTGCACGGTCGTGGGCCTGTTCCTGTCATCCGGGCTCGAGGATGTGGCCGCTGCCGTGGTGAGTGCCGGCTGGGGCGCGCTCATCGTCGTGGCCGCCCGCGCGTTCGCGGTGGCCTGGGCCGGACTCGGCTGGTTCGTGATCTTCCCCAAGGATACCCGGCCGACGCTCGGTAGCAGCGTCACGCTGCGCTTCGTGCGCGAGGGTATCAACACGCTGCTCCCCGTCGCCCAGGTCGGCGGCGATTTCGTCGCGGCGCGGCTGCTGACCAAGCGCGGCGTGCCCGGCGGCATCGCGGGCGCCAGCATGTTCGTCGACCTGATGACCCAGGCGGTGACGCAGTTCCTGTTCACGGTCGCGGGCGTCGCCCTGCTGATCCACCTCGCGGGCGACGGCCCCATCGTGCGCACCGTCGCGGGCGGCCTTGCCCTGGCCGCTCCGGCGCTCGGCGCCTTCTACCTGATCCAGCGCCGCAGCGGCCACAAGGTCATCCAGGCCCTGGTCGGACGCTTCGCGGGCTCCCGCGAATGGCAGGCGCTCGGCGCCATCGACGTGCTCTATGCCAGTCTCAAGCGCCTCTACGGGAATCGCGCCCGTGTCGCGGGCGGCATGGGCATCCACCTCGTCGGCTGGCTGATCGGGACCATCGAGGTCTACGTCGCCCTGCACTTCATGGGCTATCCCGTCAGCATCGTCGAGGCGGTGGTGATCGAGAGCCTGGCCCAGGCGGTCCGCGGCGCCGCCTTCGCGGTGCCGGGAGCCCTGGGCGCCCAGGAGGGCGGCCTCATCGCCCTGTGCGCCATCTTCGGCATTCCGGCCGAGGCGGCCCTCGCCCTGTCGCTCGTCAAGCGCCTCGCGGACCTCCTCGTCGGCGTCCCCGGCCTGTTCGCCTGGCACGCCCTTGAGGGCAGCCCGACCGCGGATGCGAACGGGGACGAGGCTGGCTCGAGGACCGAAACCGGCCTGCGCCGGGACGTGCTCGTTCCCGTGCCGGCCTACGGCCTCGCCAATGATTTCGCACCTGCGCGCGCGACGCGGGCCGACACCGACCTGGGAGAACTCAAGAAGTGCGCCTGAACCGGGAAGCGTCGCGTCTGAAGCACTTCGTCCGGGCCGCCCTGGTGGCGGGCCTGATCCAGGCCGCCCCCATGGCTCGGGCGGCGGACGATCCGGCCGCCGGCACGATCGCGCGCGTCTATGCGAGCTTCGAGACCGCCCTGAGGGAGAGCCCGAAGGACGTCGTGGCCCGCGTCGCCACCATCAGCGGGCCCGTGCGGGAGAGCTTCGACTTCGCCGCGATGGTGCGCCTCGCCGTGGGGGCGAAGTGGAAGTCGTTCACCCCGGAGCAGCAGGCCGCCCTCACCGAGACCTTCGGCCGCTACTTCACCGCCACCTACGCCACGCGCCTCGCGCAGGCCGCCGGCGGCAAGTTCACGGTGAAGCCGCAGAGCGATGCGCGCGGGCCAAACCGGGTGGTGCAGACCGAGGTCGCCAACAAGGACGGCGATACCTCGCAGATCGATTTCCTGCTTGGCCCCGACAACCGGGTCCAGGACGTCTACCTCAACGGCAACGTCAGCGAAGTCGCCAGCCTGCGCGGCAGCTTCGCCGAGCCGCTGAAGGCCGGCGGCGCGGATACACTCCTCACATTCATGCGCGATCGCACCACCGGCATGCTCGCCGCCAAACCAGCGCCTTAGAGTTCGGGAAGAGAGCCGGGACTTTCTTCCTTCCTCGTCTCCAAAGCCTCTACCCAAGACGATTCGCGCCGCTCGATCCGCGGCACTCTCACGAGACCCGTGACCGAGCGATGCCCACCATGGACCTGACCTGGCTCCCGCACATTCTGCCGCTGATCGCCCTGGTCGGCTGCCTCTACGGTCTGACGGCGGCCGCCCTGACGGGCCGTTTCGCGGGCAGGGCGGCACCGGTCCTCGGCACCGACGCCCCCTCGGTGACGATTCTCAAACCCCTCTGCGGCCTCGAGCCGAACCTCTACGAGAACCTCGAAACGTTCTGCCAGCAGGCCTATGCGGGCCCGATCCAGATCGTGTTCGGCGTCCAGAACGCCGCCGATCCGGCCGCCGCCGTGGTCCATCGCCTCCAGGCCGCCTATCCGTCCCTGCGCCTCGACCTCGTGATCGATGCCCGCCAGCACGGCTCGAACCGGAAGGTCTCGAACCTCATCAACATGTCGACCCGGATCGCCCACGACGTGGTCGTGCTCGCCGACAGCGACATGGTGGTGAAGCCGGATTATCTCGGCCGTGTCGTCGCCGAGCTCGGTCGGCCCGGCGTCTCCGGCGTGACCTGCCTGTATCACGGCGTACCGGCGAACCGGGGCATCTGGGCCCACCTCTCCGCGCTCGCCATCGACGTGCAGTTCCTGCCGAACGTCGTGATGGGTACCTCGCTGGGCCTGGCCAATCCATGCTTCGGCTCGACCATCGCCTTCACGGCGACGGCGCTCGCCGAGATCGGCGGCTTCGAGGCGTTCCGGAACGACCTGGCCGACGACTACGCCATCGGCGAAGCCCTGCGCGCCCAGGGCGGAATCGTGGCGATACCGAACTTCACCATCGGCCACACCTGCGTCGACACGGACCTCGCCAGCCTGTGGCGGCACGAGCTGCGCTGGAACCGCACCATCCGCAACGTCGATCCGGGCGGCTATGCCGGCTCCTTCGTCACCCACGCCTTTCCGCTCGCGCTGATCGGCGCCATGATCCCGGGCGCCGGCACCACGGCCCTGGCGGCGGCGGCCTTCGCGCTCACCTGCCGCATCGTCCTGTGCGTGCGCCTGGAGCGCGCCTTCGGCCTCGCCCCGCACCCCTACTGGCTGTTGCCGATTCGCGACATCCTCTCCTTCATGAACTTCGCCTGGAGCTTCGTCTCGGGGGCGGTGACATGGAAGGGCCATGATTATCGCGTGGTTGCGGATGGCACCTTGATCCCCGAGACGAGGCTCGGCCGCGATGCTGGTGCATCGCCGCTCTGACCTTCGCCCGACCTCGATTCACCTGTTCCCTGATCTCGCTGAGGCCTTGAACCCCATGCGCACCCTATTTCTGCAGGCTCCCACCTTCGACGGCTTCGATGGCGGTGCCGGTTCCCGCTACCAGGCCAAGCGCGAGATCAAGTCGTTCTGGTACCCGACCTGGCTGGCCCAGCCGGCCGCCCTCGTGCCGAACTCGAAGCTGATCGATGCGCCGCCGCACAACATCAAGCTCAACGAGATCGTCGCTCAGGCGAACGACTTCGACCTCGTGGTGCTCCACACCTCGGTGCCGTCGTTCAAGTCGGACGTGAAGACCGTCGAAGCCCTCAAGGCCGCCAACCCGAAGCTCATCGCGGGCCTCATTGGTGCGAAGGTGGCGGTGGATGCCGCCGGCGCCATGGCGCAGGCCCCCTGCATCGATTTCTGCGCCCGCAACGAGTTCGACTTCACGGTCAAGGAAGTCGCCGACGGCACGCCGATGTCCGAGATCAAGGGTCTGTCCTACCGGGATGCCAACGGCGTCGTGGTCCATAACGAGGACCGCGAGATCATGACGGACATGGACCAGCTGCCGTTCGTCACCTCGGTCTACAAGCGCGACCTCGAGATGGAGAAGTACTTCATCGGGTACCTCAAGCACCCCTACATCTCGTTCTATTCGGGCCGTGGCTGCAAGTCGCGCTGCACCTTCTGCCTCTGGCCGCAGACGGTGGGCGGGCACACCTACCGCACCCGCTCGGTCGCGCACGTGATCGAAGAGATCAAGTACTGCCTGAAAGAGTTCCCTCAGACGAAGGAGTTCTTCTTCGACGACGACACCTTCACGGACAACCTGCCGCGTGCCGAGGAGATCGCCCGCGAACTCGGCAAGCTCGGCGTCACCTGGTCCTGCAACGCCAAGGCGAACGTGCCCCGCGAGACCCTGAAGGTCCTCAAGGAGAACGGCCTGCGCCTGCTGCTCGTCGGCTACGAGTCGGGCAACCAGAAGATCCTGAACAACATCAAGAAGGGCATGCGCGTCGAGGTGGCCGAGAAGTTCACCAAGGATTGCCACGAGCTCGGCATCGCCATCCACGGCACCTTCATCGTCGGCCTGCCCGGCGAGACCAAGGAGACGATCCAGGAGACGATCGCCTTCGCCAAGCGCATCAACCCGCACACGATCCAGGTCTCGCTCGCGGCACCCTATCCCGGCACTTTCCTCTACAAGCAGGCCGTCGAGAACGGCTGGCTCGACGTGGAGAACGCCGAGCTGGTGGACGAGAACGGCGTGCAGATCGCGCCGCTGCACTATCCCCACCTGTCGCACACCGAGATCTTCGCGGCGGTCGAGGAGTTCTACAAGAAGTTCTACTTCCGGGCCCCGAAGATCGCCTCCATCGTCTCCGAGATGGTGCGCTCGCCCGACATGATGAAGCGCCGCCTGCGCGAGGGCGTGGAGTTCTACCGCTTCCTCAAGGAGCGCCAGACCAGCGCCGCCGCGTAAAGCCGCGCACGAGAATCGATCGGAGGCGGCCGGGCTGAAGAGCCCGGCCGTTTCGCGTCGTGGGCCCCCGTGTGCCGGGGCCGGTCTTCTATCCCCTCGCGCGAGGCAGCGGCCTCCCGCCACCCGGAGTCGTCCCGTGAAGCGGTTGGTCGTGACGGCCGATGATTTCGGCCTCAGCCTCGAGGTCAACGAAGCGGTCGAGCAGGCCCATCGCGACGGCATCCTCACCGCCGCGAGCCTGATGGTGTCCGCGCCCGCGGCCGCCGACGCGGTGGCGCGGGCGCGGCGCCTACCGTCCCTGCGGGTCGGCCTGCACCTGGTCATGGTGGAGGCCTGGCCGACGCTGCCGCCTTCGGCATTGAGCGATCTCGTCGGAGCGGACGGCCTGATCCGCAGCGACATGGGCCGCCTCGGGCTCGACCTCGCCCTCAAGGCTTCGGCGCGCCGGCAGCTCGCCGCCGAGATCGAAGCGCAGTTCCAGGCTTACCGGGCGACCAGATTACCGCTCGATCACGTCAACGCCCACAAGCATTTCCACGTGCATCCGCTCATCGCCGGCCTCGTCCTGGCCGCCGGAAAGCGCCATGGCATGCAAGCGCTGCGCGTGCCGCGCGAGACGCGCGCGGTCCTGCGGGCGGCGGAGCCGGGCGCCGATCCGAAGGCCGCCCTCGACAGTGCGCCCTGGGCCGCCCTGCTGGCGGTGCGAGCCCGGCAGGCGGGCCTGCTGATCCCCGACCGCACCCTCGGCCTCGCCTGGTCCGGCGCGATGACGCCGGCCCGGGTCGCGGGCCTTCTCAGGCACCTGCCGGACGGGCTCACCGAACTCTACACCCATCCGGCGACGGGCGGCGGCTTCCCGGGCGAAGCCCCGGGCTACGCCTATGCGGCCGAGCGCGACGCCCTCATCGCCCCCGAGACCCTGGCGGCCGCGGCCGGGCTGCGCCGCGGCGGCTTCTCGGACTTCCTCGCCTGAACCCACGCATCATCCACCCGGAACACGAAGAAGGGGCGCGGATCTGATCCGCGCCCCTTCTTTGTTTCGTATCGCCGTCGCGCGGCGGGCCTCACTTCACCGGCATCGCCTCGGCCTGACGTGGCTGGAGGGACGGCGGCAGCGCGGCATCGCCCTCGGGGCGCTTCGGATCGGGCTGCTTCGGCGGCGGTCCGAGGAAGGCCGGCACCACGAAGAAGGCCGCCACCAGTGTGAAGAACAGCGACAGGGCCAGCAGCTTGCCCATGCTGGCCGTGCCGGGATGGCTCGACAGCACCAGTGAACCGAAGGCCGTGCCGGTGGTAAGCGCCGAGAAGAAGATCGCCCGCGTCAGGCTGGAGGCCAGCATGTCGGTGACGCCGGCCCGCCAGGCGATGACGTAGTAGATGTGGAAGGCCACACCCACCGCCAGCATGAGCGGCATCGCGATGATGTTGGCGAAGTTCAGGGGCATCCCGACGATATGCAGGGCCATCAGGGTCCACAGGGTCGCCAGCACCAGGGGGCCGAGGGTCATGGCCACGTCCCACGGCTTCCGCAGGGCCACCGACAGGATGATGAAGATCAGGACCAGGGCTGTGATGGCCGCCTGCAGGAAGGCGCCCAGGATGGTGTAGCTCGAAGAGGTCGTGGCCACGGGCGCGCCGGTGGCGTGCGGCGCGACGCTCTGCACGTCCTTGGCGAAGCGGCGCAGGACCTGATTGTCGTTGGCGTCACCGCTCGGATGGATCTCGATCCGCGAGCGCCCGTCGGCGGCGATCCACTCGGCCTTCAGCTTGGGCGGAAGGTTGTCGAGGGTGATCTTCTCCGGGTTCAGAAGCCCCGACAGACGCGTCAGCAGCGTCTTGAGGTCCTTGGTCAGGGCGACGCTGGCCGCCTCGCGGGTCGCAACCGGGGCGGCGGAGAGCTTGTCGAGGTCGTCCGCCAGGGCCCCGGCCGCCTTGGCGCCGGGTGCGCTCGAACCCGTGGCGATGCCGCGCAGGGCGGTCGCCGCCTCCTTCATCGCCTTGACGTTGTCGGCGTCCGTCGGCGGCGGCGGCTTGCGGGCGGGGTTCAGCACCGGCCCGAGCAACTGCGCCGTCTCCGCGATGGTGGCGAGCTTCTGGTCCTGGTCCGGCGGGACGAAGGTGTTGATGTCGATGACCTTGGCGACCGATTTCAGCTTGCCGAGCTTCTCGGCCAGGGCCGGCACCGCCTCGGTGGAGGGGGCCAGCACGTCGATGAGGTTCGGGCTGGTCTCCGGGTCCTTGATCAGGTCGAGATAGGTCGAGATCGATTCCACCTTCGGACTGCGCAGGTGCATCGGATTCGAATCGAAGGGCAGTTTGAAGAGGAGCGGAATGCCCGCCACGGTGATCAGCGCCACACCGATCAGGATCGGCTTGCGGTTGCGGATGATCCAGGGATCGACGCCCGCCAGCCAGGTCGTCTCCACGGCCTCGCGCTCGCCCTTCGGCCGGAACACCGCGATCAGGGCGGGCAGCAGGGTCAGGGAGAACAGGTAGGCCACGATCATGCCGACTCCGGCGATCAGCCCGAGCTCGGACACGCCGCGGAACGCGGTCGGCAGGAAGGCGAAGAAGCCTGCGATGAGGGAGATCGCCGCCAGCGTCAGGGACCAGCCGACGCCGCGCGCCGCCGCGTTCATCGCGGAGGGGAGGTCGGGCTGCTCGAAGCGGTCGGCGCGGTAGCGCACGGCGAACTGGATGCCGAAATCGATGCCGAGACCAACGAACAGGGCGGCGAAGGCCACAGAGATCGGGTTCAGCTCGCCGACCATCAGGAGACCGAGCCCGGCCGTCACGATGAGGCCCGCGAAGGTCGTGATCAGGACGGCACCGATCAGCGGTGCCGACCGCAGGGCCAGCCAAAGGAAGAGCACGATGGCGCCGACGGTGACGCTGTAGTTCAGGAGCGCGTCTTCCGAGAGGGTCGCGAACTCGTCGTCGGCCACGGCCACCGGGCCGGTCAGGCGCATGCGGGGGGCGGCCGCGACCTCGGGGGCCCCGAGGGTGTTGATCTTCAGCTCGCTGGCGATCTTGCGCACCAGCTCCGTCGCCTCTGCGCCGGGCTGGAGGGCATTATAGTCCAGCACGGGCTGGATCATGATGAACTTGCGCAGGTCGGTGCTCTGCGTCTTCCCGTTCGACAACAGCATCTGCCAGGACATGCGGGCCGGTTCGCCGGCCAGGACCTGGCGGATGGTTCCGTCGATCTGGGTCATCGGCCGCTCAAGATCCTCGAGCTTGGCATCACCGCTCTTGATGCCGCGCGCGCCCAGGCCGAGCACCCGCATGATGCCCCGCAAGGAGGGATCGGCGGCGAGCGGCCCGAGGAGTCCCTGCTGCTGCACGAGCTGCTCGGTCGTCTTGGTCAGTTCCTCCTGGGACATCAGGAGGAAGCCGTTCTTTTCGTAGAAGGCACCGCCATCCGGGCGGTAGACCGATTCGATCATGTCCTTGTGGCTGGCCAGAGCACTGGTGAGGTTGGCCGCGGCCTCCTCGGCTTGCTCCGGCGTCTTGCCGTCGATGACCGCCACGAGGGTGCCGGTCCGCTGCGGGAAGGCCTTCTCGTAGTTGATCTCGTCCTGCCGCCAGGGCACGTCCTTGTCGATCAGACGCTCGACGTCGGTGTTGATCTTGAAAAGGTGGGCCGCTGCGCCGGCACTCGCCGCCGTGACGAGTGCGACGAGAGCTATGACCAGCCAGCGACGCTGGACGGAAAACGCGACGAGCCGTTCGATCACGAGTGTCTCACCTGCCTGAGCGATGCGACCTGCGTCGCCCCGGCGCCCCTCGCAGGGCGCGACGGCCCGGACGGCCGCGAGACGCAGATCGATCTGTATAGTGCCGCCGGTTACCACCTGTCGGCGCGAATCCCGAATCCACGCTTGGCCGGAGCCTGTGGACCGTCGCGTCCGACGCGCGTTATCGGCGAATCGGACACAGGCCAAAACGCGACCCGCCCAACTATCGATCCCCGAGCCCGATTGCAACGCACACAGGCGAATTGAACGGCCATTCCGCCGAGAGTGCGATTTCGCACCGCAGCACAGCGGCAAAGTGGAGAAACGAATCGCCGGGACCTTACGACTGCGGCCAAGCTGCAGGGCGGGCATGTCCTGACCGTGTAGGAAAAAACGCTTCGTCCTGCGACAGGTTCCGGATCGATCGGACGCGCGCCGGGCGCGTTGCGAGGGGGGTCTGTGGCCGGATTGCCCCAGGGCTTCGCGAAGTTCGAAGAACCGGGCCAGATTCGGGCGTTTGAGATTGGTTCCAGCCTAGGTCGCTGGAATTTGGCCTTTTTTCACGTTAAACAGCCCGATACATCGGGGCCAACAACAAGGAGCCGCGTCTTGGGCATCCCTATCCGGTACGTCGCGAAGATCGGCGGCTACATCCTGAAGCAGCACCTGACCGGTCGCAAGCGCTACCCGCTCGTGATGATGATGGAGCCCCTGTTCCGCTGTAACCTGGCCTGCGCCGGTTGCGGAAAGATCGATTATCCGGATGAGATCCTGAACAAGCGGCTGCCGGTCGCCGACGCGCTGGAATCGGTGCGCGAGTGCGGTGCACCCGTCGTCGTGATCGCCGGCGGCGAGCCGCTCCTGCACAAGGATCTGCCGCAGATCGTCGAGGGCATCATCGCCCAGAAGAAGTTCGCGATCGTCTGCACGAACGCGCTCCTCCTCGAGAAAAAGATCAAGGAGTATAAGCCGAGCCCGTACTTCACCTGGTCGATCCATCTCGATGGCGACAAGGAGATGCACGACCAGTCGGTGTGCCAGCGCGGCGTCTACGACAAGGCGGTGGCGGCCATCGCGAAGGCCAAGGAAATGGGCTTCCGCGTCACCATCAACTGCACGTTCTTCAACAACTCCTCCGCCGACAAGATCGCCGACTTCTTCGACAGCGTGACGAAGATGGGCATCGACGGCATCACCGTCTCGCCGGGCTACGCCTACGAGCGCGCGCCCGACCAGAAGCACTTCCTGAACCGGAAGGCGACCAAGGAGCTGTTCCGCGGCGTGTTCCGGCACGGCAAGGAGAAGGGTCGCGAGAAGTGGACCTTCCAGCAGTCGGGCCTGTTCCTCGACTTCCTAGCCGGCAACCAGACCTATCACTGCACCCCCTGGGGCAACCCGACCCGCACCGTGTTCGGCTGGCAGAAGCCCTGCTACCTCCTCGGCGAGGGCTACGCAGCGACCTTCAAGGAGCTGATGGAGGAGACCGATTGGGACTCCTACGGCACCGGCAACTACGAGAAGTGCGCCGACTGCATGGTTCACTCGGGCTACGAGGCCTCCTCGGTGGTCGACTCCGTGCGGAAGCCCTGGAAGCCCCTGGTCCACGCCCTGCGCGGCATCAAGACCGAGGGCGAGATGGCCCCCGAGGTCAGCCTGGAGAACCAGCGTCCGGCCGAGTTCGTGTTCTCGCGTAACGTCGCCCAGAAGCTGTCCGAGATCAAAGCCTCGGGCGTCGATACCAAGCGCGAGGCGCGCAACCGCAGCGCCGCCTGATCCTTCGGATCGGGACATCCTTGACGTATGAAAGCCCCGTCTGCCCTGGCAGGCGGGGCTTTCATATTTCGGCCGACTGTGCGGCGACCCGAGGGGCCGTTTTTGGGGATCAGAAGTTCGAGATGCCGCGCTTGCGCGACGGGACGCCGATGCCTCCGGCCTCGGCCCGAGCGCCGTTGGAGAAACCCGATCCGTCCCCGGTTCCGGCCGGCTTGGGCAATTTGCCCACGCGTTCGATGCGCACGCCGGCATAGTCGCCCCGCCGCCAAGCGAGCCGCACGAGGCACAGGAAGTCGCGGCCGATGATCCGCAGCATGAAGACGTCCGGCAAGCTCTGCGAGCCCGGCACGCCGATCTTCGCGCCGGACTTGGAAACGTCCTTCACGGTGCAGGGGATCTCGGTGTTGTCCCGCAAGCGGATGGTGGCGATCCAATTCGTCTGGCTGCGCTCTTCGCGGCGCGCGATCGTCTGGCCAGGTGTCGACTGCTCCGTCTCCGCCGCCACCGTAGAACTCTCCGCAACTCACAAGCGCCGACCTTGTTTCGCAGATGAATCCTTTACGGAGCCATACCAAGGGGAACGACCAACTCTGGCGCGTAACGCCGATCACAGCACGCAACTGTCCAGCCAACACAGGGATGCTGCGTCTCTCACGAAAATGTCATGCAGAATTCTTCCAGTCCGCACTGTAGAATCCGGGATCGTTCATTTCGGTGGAAATAAATCGTCGAGCGCGACACGTCTCAAAGTAGTATCGCACGCGGCTATTTCGCGGCTAGATCGATGGTCCGACCCTGCCGAAGCCCGGCTGACATGGATCGGGGTTGCGCCATAGCGCGCCGGCAAGCCCGCGAGGCCCCGGTGAAGCGGCGGTCTCGTCGCGCTCCGCGCCGGAAAGTCGCTGCAAGCCTTGCCTTGTCCGAGCGAATCCTGATAAGGCAACCGCCTTTCCGCGATGCATCGACACATCGCCGAGGCCGCCGTCAGGTGCCTCGTTCCCGAGACCCTTTGGACAGGCGGCGGGCTCAAGACCCGGCCGACGTGAGACCGATGAAAATTCGCAATTCCCTCAAGTCCCTCCGTGGCCGTCACCGCGACAACCAGATCGTGCGTCGCAAGGGCCGCGTCTACGTCATCAACAAGACCCAGAAGCGCTTCAAGGCCCGCCAGGGCTGAGCCAGCGGCGTCGGCCGCGCGCCCCTGAGGGGGGCGCGGCAAGCGCGCAGGTTGACGACGTCACGTGGGGCGAGGAAGCTCCCGGGATGCTGAGCGACCGCCCGAACCGATCTTCTCTCAAAGCCGCGCTCGTCGCGGCTTTTTGCGTTGTTCTCGCCCCCGCATCCTTCGCCGAGCCCGCGCCGGAGGGCCGGAAGACGGAGAAGAAGCAGCCCTTGAGCCTCGACGACCTGTTCGCCCGTCTGAAGGCGGCGGGAGACGACGCGGAGGCCAAAGGCGTCGCGCGGCTGATCGAGCAGCGGCTCGGACGCTCGGGCAGCGCGACGGCCGATCTCCTGACCGAGCGCGCCCGGCAGGCCATGTCCAGTCAGGACCTGCCCCTGGCCGTGGAATTGATGGACCGGGCCACCACGCTGGAGCCCGGCTGGTCCGAGGGCTGGAACCGGCGGGCCACGGTGTTCTGGATGCTCTCCGATCCGGCCGCGGCCATTTCGGATCTCCAGCGCACCCTCGTGCTGGAGCCACGCCACTACGAGGCCTGGGCGGCGCTCGGGCGCATCTACCAGACCATGGACGACAAGCGGCGCGCCCTGGAGGCCTTCCGGCGCGCTGCGGCGCTCTACCCGCGCATGGATCGCCTGCAATCGGCGATCGACCGGCTCGCCCCGGATATCGACGGTCGCGACCTGTAATCCGGATGCTCGGCCTCAAAATCGTTTTCTCGATCCTCGCCGGCGGGATCGTCCTCGGCCTGATCGCCGCAGGGGTGACGCTACTCATCACCGCCCGGATCGAGGCGCGCTACCCTCCGGCCGGACCGTTCGTGGCGGTGACGGGCGGCCGCATCGCCACGATCCAGGCGGGCCCGAATCCCTCGCGGCGCGGCACGGTGGTGCTCCTGCACGGCGCCTCGGCCAACGCCGCCGAACCGATGGCGGATCTCGGCCGCAGCCTCGCCGACGCGGGGTTCCGGGTCATCGCCCTCGACCGCCCCGGTTTCGGCTGGAGCGACCGGCCCGGCGGCGCCGCCATGGCGACGCCCGCCGCCCAGGCGGACGCGGTCGCAGAGGCGCTGGTCGCGCTCGGGATCGGCCCGGCGATCATCCTCGGGCATTCCTGGTCGGGCGCCCTGGCGCTGGCCCTGGCCCTGAACCACCCCGACCGTGTGGCGAGCCTCGTCCTCGTATCGCCGGTGGCGATGCCGCTCCCCGATCCGGGGCCAATTCCGTGGTATTACCGGCTGGCCCTGAAACCGCCGGTGGCGTGGTTGCTCAGCCGCACGGTGGCGACGCCGGTCGGCCTCTACTATCTCGATCGCGCCGGGCAATCGGTGTTCCGGCCCCAGGACGCCCCGTCGACCTATCTGGAGGCGAGCCGTGCCGCACTGGTGCTGCGCCCGTCGACCATGCTGGCCAACGTTCAGGACCTCCTGAGGCTGCCCGAGGCCCTGAACGCGCAGAGCCGCCGCTACGGCGAGATCGCCGTGCCGACCACGATCATCACCGGCGACCGGGATGGGATCGTTCCGGCGGCACGGCACGCCAGACCCCTGGCCGGGTTGATCCCCGGGTCGAGGCTCGTCGTCCTTCCGGGCATCGGACACATGGTCCACGTGGTCGCGACGCGCAGCATCGTCGAGGCGGTTGAACAACGCCCCGAGGCCGTCGTAGCGCCCTGAGCGCCGTTCCCGAAGAGGGCAGGGCTCAGGACCTCACGGATTCACGCCTTCGCGGCGTGCTCGCGCGTCACGAAGGCGATGCGGACGAGGTTGGTGGCACCCGGCGTCCCGAAGGGAACGCCCGCCACCACGATGATGCGCCCGCCGATCTCCGCGAAGCGCTCGCGCACGGCGAACTTCGCCGCCCGGAACGCCATGTCGTCGACGTCGCTGGCGTCCTTCGTCACGATGGGATGGGTGCCCCAGCACAGGGCGAGGCGCCGGGCAGTCTCGCGCTTGGGCGTCAACGCGATGATGGTGGCGTTGGGCCGCGAGCGGGCGAGCCGCAGGGCGGTGGAGCCCGAATGCGTCCAGGCCATCACGGCGGTCAGCCCGAGGGCGTCGACCATCTGGTGCGCCGCCGCCGCGATCGCGTCGGAAGCGGTGGCGTCCGGCTCGGAGCGCTGGGCGCTGAGGATCGTCCAGTAGAGCGCGTCCCGCTCCACCTGTTCGGCGATCCGGCTCATCATGGTGATGGCTTCGACGGGGAAGGAGCCCGAAGCGCTCTCGGCCGAGAGCATGACCGCATCCGCGCCCTCGTAGACCGCGGTGGCCACGTCGGAGACCTCGGCGCGGGTGGGCACCGGCGCGGTGATCATCGATTCGAGCATCTGGGTGGCGACGACCACGGGCTTGCCCATGCGGCGCGAGGCGCGGGTGATGCGCTTCTGCACGCCCGGCACCTGCTCAAGGGGCATCTCGACGCCGAGATCGCCGCGCGCCACCATGAGGCCGTCGGAGACCTCGATGATCTCCTCCAGGCGGGTCAGTGCCTGCGGCTTCTCGATCTTGGCCATCACCAGGGCGCGGCCGGCGGCCACTTTCTTCACCTCGGCGACGTCCTCGGGCCGCTGCACGAAGGACACCGCGATCCAGTCGGCGCCTGCCGCGAGAGCGGCGTCGAGGTCGCCGCGGTCCTTCTCGGTCATGGCCGCCACGGGAATCACGGTGTCGGGCAGGGAGACACCCTTGCGGTTTGAGATGCGGCCACCGACCTCGACCCGCGTCACCGCGCGGCCCTCGGAGACCTCGGTCACGGTCAGCCGCAACTTGCCGTCATCGATGATCACGCAATGGCCCGGCTCCAGCGCCGAGAGGATCTCCGGATGGGGAAGGAAGACGCGGCCGACGTCGCCGGGGGTCGGATCGCTGTCGAGAACGAAGGTCGCGCCGTTCTCGAGAATCGCCGCGCCCTCGGCGAAGGCGGCGACGCGCAGCTTCGGTCCCTGGAGATCCACGAGGATGGCGATGGGGTGCTTCAGCTCCCGCTCGATCGTCCGGATGACCTCGATCTTCTCGGGCAGCTTCTCGCGGGGTAGGTGGCTCATGTTGAGCCGGAAGACGTCGGCGCCGGCGCGAAACAGCGTCTCGATCATCTCCGGGGTGTCCGAGGCCGGACCGAGCGTCGCGATGATCTTCGTGCGGCGTGAACGTTTCACTGTGGTCTCCATCCCCAAGAATCGCCCCGTCGATTTCAGGCGATCGACGTTGAGCGAGGGCCACAAGCACCGCGGAAACGGGTGCGTCAAGCGCACCGCGGACATGTTGCAACGCGGCAATACTTGTGCCGATGCGGGCAGCGCATGGCTGTCCCGGTGACCTCAGGGTGTCGGTGCCACCGGCTGGTTCGGATCGGTGAGCTGGATCGTCCAGGTTTTCTGTTCGCCGGTATCGACCTCGAAGAAGCCGTTGCGGTCGAATCCGCGCGCGAGACAATCCTCGACGCCGCGGATCGTGAACTCGCGGTCCTTGGTGCACATCAGCGAGCGGCCGTTCCACTCGCCGCCGCGCGTGTAGTCCACGGCGAACACGTAGTAGAACCGCGCCACGAGGGAGCCACGCAGGAGCGTCTCGCAGGCCTTGGGCGCCACGTCCCACCAGCCTTCCGTCACCCATCCCTGCGGGTCACGGTAGCCGAGCGCGATGCCGACCTTGCTGCCGGTCTGGTTGCACATGCGCAGGTCCGCCCGCGCCGGACCCGCCATCAGCGCCAGGGCGGCGACGGCGGCGCCGACGAGGATTCCCGCCCGGTGCCGGCGGCGATCCGGGCGAGCGGACTGAGCCGCGCTAACCGACGAGGATGATGCGGCAATCGTTGACATTCGTACGGGTCGGACCTGGCTGGACGAGGTCGCCGATGGTGGCGAAGAACTTCGTCGAATCGTTGTCGGCGAGCATCGCGGCCGGATCGAGACCCGCCGCGCGGGCGCGGGCCAGGGTGGTGGGGTCGACGAGGCCGCCGGCCGGATCGGTCGCCTCGCCGCGCCCGCCATCGGTGCCGTCGGTGTCGGCGGCGATGCCGAGGATGCCGGGGGCGCCGTCCAGCGCGATGGCGAGCGCCAGGGCGTATTCCTGGTTCGGACCGCCATGGCCCTCGCCCTTGATCGTCACGGTGAGCTCGCCGCCGGAAATGATCGCGACCTTTCGGCCCGCCGCCGCCATCTCGTGCGCCATGCGCGCGTGCTCCGCGGCGACCTCGCGGGCCTCGCCTTCCACGTCGGGGCCGAGCATCACCGGCTCGTAGCCGGCAGCACGGGCGGCGACGGCCGCCGCCTCCAGGGCGTCGATGGGCCGGGCGATGATGCGATACTCGGAGCGCGCGAAGGCCGCGTCGCCCGCCTTCGGGGTCTCGTTGGCGGGGTCGTTCAGGAGGGCCTTGGCGGTCTCGGGCAACGGAATGCCGCGCCGCTCGCAGATCGCGCGGGCATCGGCCAGCGTGGTGGGATCGGGCACGGTGGGCCCCGAGGCGATCACCGCCGGGTCGTCATGCGGCACGTCGGAGATCGCCAGCGTCAGGATCGAGCGGGCGTTGCGCGCCATCAGGGCGAGGCGCCCGCCCTTGATGCGCGACAGATGCTTGCGCACGCAGTTGATCTCGTTGATCGGCGCGCCCGAGCGCAGCAGTGCCTTGGTGATCGACTGCTTCTCGATGAGGGTGAGGTCGCCCGCCGGAGCGATCCAGTTGGCCGAGCCGCCGCCCGAGAGCAGCACCAGGACGTCGTCCTCCGGCCCGGCATCGGCGGCGATCTTCAGGGCGTCGATGGTTGCGTCGATGCCGGCCTGGTCCGGGACCGGATGCCCGGCCTCGACCATGCGGATCATCGGCGCCTCCTCGCCGTAGCCGTGGCGGGCGACCGCGAGGCCGACGATCCGGCTCGGATCGACGCCATGCTCCTCGCGGTAGAAGCGGCTCGCCACCGCCGCCATGCTACCCCCGGCCTTGCCGGCGCCCAGGATGATGAGACGCCCCTGACCCGGTGCGGGCAGGTGGGGCACCAGACAGCGTGCGGGGTGGGCGGCCGCGATGGCCTCGTCGAGGCAGTGCAGGAGCAGGGCGCGAGCGGTTTCGGTCGAGGCGGCTTCGGTCGAGGCGAATTCGGTCATGGCGTTTCCGTATTCCGGTTGTCGATCGCAAAGGCGGCCCGGTGGTTCTCCTCCGGATTGTTGTGCCCCCGGCTGGACGCCGGATTGTTGCCGTCGCGGCGCGATCCGCGATACGTGCTGTGCCCGACGCTCGCCGCCTCGGCAAGCATGCGTTGCCGGTTGATCCCCGGCGACGCGGCCGAGGCCTTGCATGCCGCCCTCGCCGAACCGGACGCCACGAGACCCCATGCACCCACCGCATCCCGTCGAGACGATATCCGGCGATCCCGGCCGCGGCCTGCTCCTGATCTGCGACCATGCCTCGAACCATGTGCCGGAGGATCTGGCCCAACTCGGCGTTCCGGAGCACGAGTTCGCCCGCCACATCGCCTACGACATCGGCGCGGCCGGGGTGACGCGCCGCCTCGCGGCCCTGCTCGGCGTGCCCGCGATCCTGACCCGGTTCTCGCGGCTGATCATCGATCCGAACCGGGGCCGGGCCGATCCGACCCTTGTGATGCGCCTCTCCGACGGGGCGGTGGTCCCGGGCAACGCCCGCATCGACGAGACCGGCAAGGCCGAGCGCATCCGACGCTTCTATGAGCCCTTCGACGCGGCGATCGAGGCTGGGATCGCGCAGGCCGAGGCCACCGGCGTACGACCCGCCATCGTCACGATGCACAGCTTCACGCCCTATTGGCGCGGCGTGCCGCGTCCCTGGGAGGTCGGCATCCTGTGGGATCGCGACGACCGCATGAGCGCCCCGCTGATCGCCGGCCTGCGCGCCGACCCGGCCGCGCTGACGGTGGGCGACAACGAGCCCTATGGCGGCGGCCTGCCGGGCGACACCATCGACCGGCACGCCAGCGCGCGCGGCCTGCCGAACGCCCTGGTGGAGATTCGTCAGGATCTCATCGTCGCGGAAGCCGGCCAGGCGGAATGGGCCGGGCGCTTCGCCCGCCTCCTCGCACCGATCCTGCCCCTGCGCGCTTGACGGGGCGCTCCGGCGCGCCGACCTGTGAGGGAGTTCGAGGAGACAGCCCCATGACCGAGATCGATGCCGCCAACCGCACGGAGCTGGAAGCCGCCGTGTTCCGCCGCCTCGTCGCGCACCTGCAGAACCGCACCGACGTCCAGAACATCGACCTGATGAACATGGCCGGCTTCTGCCGCAACTGCCTGTCGAACTGGCTCAAGGACGCGGCGGACGAGCGGCAGCTCCCCATGAGCAAGGACGACAGTCGCGAGGCGGTCTACGGCATGCCGTATTCCGAGTGGAAGCGCCTGCACCAATCGGATGCGACGCCCGAGCAACAGGCGGCCTTCACCAAGGCCGCGTCGGAACCGCACTAAGGTCCCGGTAAGCTTGACGGCTTAACGAGGCGGTTCCGGCGCCCTGCGAACGCTGCGCCGCGCATTCAGGGATTTGAGACGACCATGGCCGCATCCGCCGCACCCGCCGTCGACGCCTCCTCCGTCGCGGCCGACCAGCTGAAAAGCTTCATCGAGCGCATCGAGCGTCTCGAGGAGGAGAAGGCGGGTCTCGCCTCCGATATCAAGGACGTCTACGCCGAGGCCAAGGGCACCGGCTTCGACACCAAGGCCCTGCGCAAGATCATCTCCCTTCGCAAGAAGGACCATGCCGAGCGCCAGGAGGAAGAGGCGATCCTCGAACTCTACATGCAGGCCCTCGGGATGGTCTGACCGAGGCTCCGGGCGAAAGCTTTCCGGCGACACCAGCCTGCGGCGGGCGGCTGCCTATCGGAACAACCGGAGGCCGACGCCGAGCAAGCCGAGCCCCGCGATCAGCAGGGTGCCGCAAGCCCTCTCGAGGGCGACGCTGTGATGCGGATAGCTTCGCGAGACGGCAGCGAGGCCGAGGCCCGCGACGAGGCACGTCAAGCTCAAGGCAAACATCGCGAACCGCCTCCCTTCGCGGCACCGACCGAGCCGACGACGCGCTCGGGAATCCCCGGGATCCCGAACGCCAGCGGGTCGATGTTCTGATGGACAGGACTGGTCGTGTCTTACTCCATACGGGGGATGCCGCCCCCTTTCCCACATCAATGAAAATCTCGGAACCGCTCCTCTTTTTCAAGAAGAGGCGTTCGTAAACTCAATATTTCGGGTCGCGGCGCCCGTTCTGGTCGATGGCATCATGAGCGCGGGCGCCCCCGGGGCGCCGGGTTCGGGCACGGATCGATATCCGGTCGTATGACGCCGACCCACCCGGCCAGCAATCGGCGATATCGACGCGAGGCGATACAGCGCTTCCGTCATCCGGCGTGAACGCGAAGGCGGCCGCCGGCCGACGTCCGGCGCGCCCGGCCCTCCTGCGGGCGCGGGTGTTACCGCCACCTCCCAGTACGAACGACGATCCAGGTTCGGAGCGGCTCAGCGTGCGGCGGCGACACCGCGGGTGGCGGAGCCGGTGAAGCGCGCGGCCGTGAGTTCGTCGCCGGGGCTACGGGGCGAGAAGCGCGAGACGACGCCGCTGTTCGGAACCGCGATCGCGGCGGGGCCGCCGTCGAGCTTGGCCTTGGCATTCGCGAGCTTGACCGGAGCGGCCCGGCTCGCGGGCGCCGCGTCCGCTGCTGCCGCGGCGAACAGCGCGCGCAGCTGCGTCCGCGAATCGGCGTTCGCCGGCACGAGGGGGGTGGGGGAACGACTCGGAGTGGGGAGGCTCGCGGCGGGGGTGACCGGCGAGGGAGCGCTCGACAGGTTGGCCATGCCGGCGCTGCCGAGGCCGGCGACCTGAACCGCCGGGCGCGGCGGGGGCAGGGGCATCGTCAGAGCCGCGGTCACCGCCGCGAACTCGGCGGGGCGACGCGGCGGGAGCGGCAGGGTGACGGCGGCAGCCGGCGCCATGGCCGCCGGGGTCTCGGCGGTGAGCAGGCTCTGGGCGTCGCGGGTCTCGCGCTGCAGGAGAGCCGTCTGAAGCGTCTCGTCGGCGGCCGGTGCGGCGTAGGCGAGGGCCGCCCGCGAGCCGGCCTGATCCTCGGGGTCGGCGCTTGCGACCACGACCGGGGCCGGCTTGGTCCGGCCCCGCGGCGGGGC
>NZ_JAIEOF010000220.1 GCF_019750675.1 Methylobacterium sp. | reverse complement strand
GACCCATCCGTGCAGGTGGAGATTCGCTGGCCGCTCCCCGCCCGCGTTCTCAACGGGTCCGAGCACGTGCCAGGACCGGTCCGGGACCGCCCGGGCCGCCTCAGCCAGATCCGTCAGGCGTCCGCCCTCGCCGCCGCGTCCGTAGATCACCAGGATCGAGCCGTCCTCCGGCGTCGGCGGCATCCGTTCGGGAGCCGGTAGGCCGGCATAGAGGGTCTTGGCCCGAACCCAATCCGGCGTCCCGGCCGCTTCGAGTTCGGGGGGAAAGAAGGCCAGAACCGCCTCCGCGCTGCGGAACGCTTCGCAATGGGGCGTATCGGTGCGGTTGCCCGACAGGCGCACCGTCAGGGTCGGTACCGACATCAGGCGGGCGAACAGGGTGATCTCCACCGAGACGTCGACGACGATCAGCGCCGGATCGGCTTCCACGATCCAGGCCGCGAGGCGGCCCATGCGCGCGCGGATGTTGTCCGCCCCGACCGGGGCGTAATGCAGCGCCTCGGGCCGCTCGGACGCATCGTCGAGGCCGTCGAAACGTTCGCTCAGGCGGTCGTCAGGCAGATCGAGAAGAGCGCCGGAGGCATCGCGTGTGTCGATGTCCGCCAGGGTCCCGATCAGCGTCACCGGGCGGTCGAGGGCCGCGGCGATGCGGTTGGCGCGCTGCCAATGGCCGGCGCCCTGGTGGTGGACGTAGTAGCCGATCGGCCGCCGCTTCATGCGACGCGCGCCATCCGGGGCCGGCCGAGCAGCGCATGGAGTCCGTCCAGGGCCTCGTCCAGGGGGACCGGGACCGCCTCGGGAATGCCCTCGCCGACCCGCGCCTCCACGCGCTCGACCAGCGCGATGGCATTCGGGCAGGCGGCCGGCGCGATGGCGGCGATGTCGGCCGGCGCGAGACAGAGGGCCGCCAGGCCCGCTTCCGGCCCCTCGGGATGATCGTAGGCGGCGGCCACGGCGCGGCGGCGCTCGATCAGCGCGCGCCAATGCTCGGCCGGAGGCAGGCAGTAGGCTTCCGCACCGGCGGCCACGCGGGCGCGGCGGCTCATCTCCGTGGCCATGCCGCCCTGGACGCGGCCGATGCCACGGTCGGAAACCGCGATCGAGACCTGCGGGCAATGGCGCACCCGGCCACCATGCGCCCGCACCCGTGAGACCAGGGCGTTGTCCTCGCCGCACGGGATGGCGGGCAGACCGCCCACCGCACGGTAGAGGTCCGCTCGCAGGCACAGGCTCGCTGCGACGTGGTCGCCGTGGCGCGGCGCCGGATCGTGGGCCGGGGGATCGAGCCGATCCTCCAGCGCGCGGACCGATGACCAGTATTCCTCGATCCGCAGGTGCAGCGTGCGCAGGGCCGAGTCCTGCGTCTGTGCATCCGCCTGGAGCAAGAGCCGTCCACCGACGATCTCGGCGTTGCGCAGCGCACGCAGGTTGGCCCGTACCCAGTCGGGCGGCGCGACCGCGTCCGCGTCGGTGCTGAGAAGGACAGCGTCCGTGACGCCGTCCCCCGAGAGCCACGCGGCACCCTCGTCGAGGGAGCGCCGGCGCGCGGTCCCGACATGGGCCTCTGGCGCCGGGATGGCGGCCTCGATCACCCGGAGATCCAGACCCAGGGTGCCGCCGTCGCGCACCATGCCGGCGAGCACCTCGACCGTCGCGTCGGTGCAGTTGTTGGCGAGCACGAGGACCCGCAGGCGGGTGCCGTCGTCGTTCCCGACCTGCGCGGCGAGGGAGCGGATCAGACGCGGCAGCGTCTCGACCTCGTTGCGGGCGGGCACGCAGACGACGGCCCGCCCGAAGGACAGGTCCGGCTCACGCATTGCTGACACGGGCCGCGATGGCCGCGCGGGCGGCGCGCTTCAACTCGATCTCGTAGAGATCCTCGTAGCGGTCCGTCATGGTGCTCGCGTCGAAGAGGTGCTCGGCCCGCCGCCGGCAATCGGCCCGGTTGAGGTGGATGGCGCGGGTCACGGCCCGCCCGAGATCGGCCACGTCGTCAGCCTCCGCCAGCACGCCGGAGGACGCATCCAGGATGTCGGGAATGGCGCCGCGCCGGAAGGCGGCGACGGGCGTTCCGCAAGCCAGGAACTCGGCCAGCACGAGGCCGAAGGGCTCCTCCCAGCGGGGCGTGCACAGGGCGACATGCGCCTCGCCGACCCGCCGGGCGAGATCGTCATGACCGAGATGCCCGAGATAGGTGATGTCGTCGCCGAGGCGGGGCGCGATCTCGCTGTCCCAGTAGGCCGGGTTCGAGCGTGGCCCGGCGAACTTGAGGGGCAGCCCGGCCGCGCGGGCGGCGTCGATGGCGAGGTGCGGCCCCTTCTCCGGCACGAGGCGACCCATCCAGATCGCGTGGGGGGCGCCCACCGGCCGCGCGGAATACGCGAAGGCGTCGAGATCGATGCCGTTGCCGATGACCTGCGGCTCGCCGATCAGGTCACGCCACTCCCGCGCCAGGGACGGCGACACGGCCGCGAAGGTCATGTCACGGGCCCGGGCCCGGACGCCCCGCACAAAGGGCTCGAAGGGAGGCGTATGCAGCGCGGTCACCATCGGCACCGCGAGTTCACCGGCCCGGAGCAGCGGCAGGTAGTGCAGGCTGTTGTTGTGCACGAAGTCGTAGCCGCCGGCGGCGACCGCATCCATGATCCGCACATAGGCCGCGTGCTCGGCGGCATCGATCCGAGCCTCCGAGACGTCGTCGAAGGCGCAGCCGGTGGGGGCGCAGACCGGAACCAGATCGAAGGTCCCGCCGGAGCCCTCCGAGGCGTAGAGCGTGACCGTGTGGCCTCGGGCCTGAAGTGCGGATGCGAGCAGATGCGTGTGCATCTCCAACCCTCCCGAAAACGGTTGAGCGATCGGGAACTTGAGATGCGCGATGATGGCGATCTTCACGGGATACGGATCACGGACGTTCGAGAAGGGGGAGGCGCCGGGCACTTGGAGACCCGGCGGCGAGCGCCGATGCTAGGGAACATCGACGCATTCAAGAGGCCATCTCAATCCACAACGTAACGTGAACAGATGCGTGGCTCCCGGCTCTTGGTGTACCACGAACCAAGCGGCGCCACGACGAGAAACGAAGTGTGCAACGTGTTCCCTGCGGTCAGACCCACGCGGTGCGCCGCCCTCGTTTTCGTATCGACCCCGACTGGGCGCACGCGCCGTTCCTCATGATTTCCGAGGGGACGATAGCGCTCGACCTGGCAGGCTTTCGCCATCACGCCGGCGGGGAATGACGATGTGGGGAATCTCATCTGGTAAATGATGAGCGCGTCTCGACGAGACAACCGGCCAATCATCCGGCCCGACGGGCTGCAGGCTCACCGCGAATTTCCGACGGATCAAACCTGATTTCCCGTTGGCCTCGCGGTCCCCGACCTCGGCGGCACGATTGCGCCGACTGCCGTTCGAAGCAGGATGGGTCGACGAGCGAGCCGGCTTAGATCGGCACCCGGTTGCTCGGCGCCAGGGGGAAGCCTCGTGATATTGCGGGCGCGCGGGACAAGATGGTTCCGGGTCGGAAAGCTTACGCAATCAATGTTGCAAGGCAAAAAGTCGGAAAGGCGACGACTTCTCGAAATATCACGAATTGGTGATTGGGCTGTAATTAATCGAGCTCAAGAATGATCCATCATCTCATGCGAGGCTTCGCGACGAAAATTTATTGGGAATTTCTAAATGAGGTGTTTTTAATAGGATTAATGGATTAAATCTTATATTTTTACAAATTATACAAATAGTTATTGCCCTATTTACCGTATTATATCATTTACGGCCTATCGATCGGGTCGTGTGAGTTTTTGCCGCTCTATCTGTATTGAATTAATAGATATTTTTATTGTTACTGATCTGCATTCAACCACTGGTCGACTATTGTCGGGCGTTCATCGAATAGGCCTTCGATGATTGGTCTCGATAAACGACTTGTTTTCGATTGAGGCGTAGGTATCGCGTGGGGAGGTACCGTGGCTTCATGCAACAGAGCGCCATCTTTCTGCTGACGGACCGACCGGATCGAAGCGCCGCGCTGGAAACGTTAATCAGGACGATCGGACCCTGCGAGGTGTTCGCGAACGGCGAGGACCGGGCCGTCCACGCTGCGCCCCGCGCCGTCGTCTCCGATCTGACCCTGAGCCGACGCGAGGCCGTGACGCGCGTACGTGCGCTCGTGCCGCACGGCAGGGCCGCCACGATTCCGCTCCTCTGCTTGCTGCGCTCGACCTCCGACCAGGACCTGCGTCTCGCGCGCGATCTCGGCGCGACCGTCTGCTTCCCGGCCTACACGGCGCCGCACATCGTCGTCCAGGCGCTCCTCGATCAGATCACCCCGCCGGAGGCCGACGCGGTGGCCGAGCCCGTACTTCGCGGCATCTCACAAGCGACCGAGGTCCTCACCGGCCTGTTCGACGGTGTTCGCGACGGCGGCACGATCGACCTGCCGAGCGTCGATGCGGGGCTCGACCCCATCCTGTCCGCCGTGCGCGAGGGTGGCTTGACGCGATGGCTGGAGACGGTCTGGACCCACGACGACGCGACCTACCAGCATTGCCTGCTGGTGGCCGGCGTGGCGGCGCAGTTCGTGCTGCATCTCGGCTTTCGCGCCGAGGATCGTGAGCACTTCGTGCGCGCCGCCCTGCTGCATGATGTCGGCAAGGCGCGCATCCCCCGCGAGATCCTGAACAAGCCGGGGCGGCTCGACGCGGACGAAACCGCGATCATGCGGCGTCACCCGGTGATCGGGTACGACATCCTGAAGGAAAGCGGCTGTGATGCCGCCACCCTCGGCGCCGTCCGCCACCATCACGAGATGCTGGATGGCTCTGGCTATCCGGACGGGCTCGTCGGCGCAGACATCAGCGACACCGTTCGGCTGCTGACGATCTGCGACATTTACGCGGCGCTGACCGAGCGCCGCTCCTACAAGCCCCCGATGCCGGCCCGGGACGCCATCGCGATCCTGGAAGGCATGACCGGCAAGCTCGAGATGGGACTGGTCCGCCATTTTGGCGACGCGATGATCGCCGCCTGATACCCGCGCGATCGCTGGGCGCATCGAATCGGTGCCGTGGCACCGACCCGATGCGCCCGGATCTTACTCGGCGGCGTCGAGGCGCGGCCGCTCGATCGCGGTGCGCTCGCGCTTGACGAGTTCGGCGGTGAGGAACGCCACTTCGAGGGCCTGCTCCGCGTTGAGCCGGGGATCGCAGTAGGTGTGGTAGCGGTCCTGCAGGTCCTCCGCCGTCAGCGCCCGGGCGCCGCCAGTGCACTCGGTGACGTCCTTGCCGGTCATCTCCAGGTGGATGCCGCCCGCGACCGTACCCTCGGCGCGATGGACGCCGAAGAATCCCTCGATCTCCTGCATCACGCGCTCGAAGGGCCGGGTCTTGTAGCCACCGGCCGAGATCGTGTTGCCGTGCATGGGATCGCAGACCCAGACCACGTTGCGTCCCTCGCGCTCCACCGCACGGATCAGCCCCGGCAGGTGGTCGCCCACCTTCTCGGCGCCGAATCGGCAGATCAGCGTCAGCCGCCCGGCCTCGTTGGCCGGGTTGAGCTGGTCCACGAGCCGGATCAGGCCCTCGGCGGTCATGGACGGCCCGCACTTGAGGCCGATCGGGTTCTTGATCCCGCGGGCATATTCCACGTGGGCGTGGTCCGGCTGCCGCGTGCGGTCGCCGATCCACAGCATGTGGCCCGAGGTGGCGTACCAGTCGCCGCTCGTCGAATCGACGCGCGTCAGCGCCTCCTCGTAGCCGAGCAGCAGGGCCTCGTGGCTCGTATAGAAATCCGTCGTCCGGACTTCCTGGTGCGTCTCCGGGTTGATGCCGATGGCGCGCATGAAGTCGAGCGTCTCGGTCATCCGCTCGGCACAGTCGGCGTAACGCGAGGATTGCGGCGAATCCTTCACGAAGCCGAGCATCCAGCGATGCGAGTTCTCCAGGTTGGCGTAGCCGCCGGTGGCGAAGGCGCGCAGGAGGTTGAGCGTCGCCGCCGACTGGCGGTACGCCTCGAGCTGACGGCGCGGGTCGGGCACCCGCGCTTCCTCCGTGAAGGTCAGCCCGTTGACGATGTCGCCGCGGTAGCTCGGCAGCGTCACGCCCCCGATCGATTCGGTGGGCGAGGAGCGCGGCTTGGCGAACTGCCCGGCGATGCGGCCGACCTTCACCACGGGCGAACCGCCCGCGAAGGTGAGGACGAGCGCCATCTGCAGGAACACGCGGAAGAAATCGCGAATGTTGTCGGCCGAATGCTCGTCGAAGCTTTCGGCGCAGTCTCCGCCCTGCAGGAGGAAGGCGTCGCCGGTGGAGACGCGGGCCAGCGCCGACTTCAGCTTGCGCGCCTCACCTGCAAAAACCAGCGGCGGAAAGCTCGCGAGTTGCGATTCGACCGATTCCAGGGCGGCGGCATCCGGATAGGCGGGCACCTGCTGAATCGGCAGGTTTCGCCAGGTCTTCGGTGTCCAACGCTCGGCCATAATCGTCTCCGTTCCGCCTTTCGGTCGGCTCCGCGCAGGCGGAAGGCCCCACGGAGAAGGGCGGCTTATAGAGCGGTTCTTTGGCGGATGCGAGAGAGGGCCGGAAGCTGACAGGCATTCGCGCGACGCTCGGCAAGCCACCTTGGATGGATCGACCGGCGATCCTAACCCCACATACTTCGAAGTCTCGCGCGAATGCGCTCAGTCTCCGGCGGGATCCCCGTCCTCGATGGCGATGCCATGCTCGGAGAGGATCCAGAAGATCGCCTCCAGGTCCTCGGCGGTCACGTCACGCGGGGGCAGCGCCTCCTCCAGGTCCTCGTAGGTCAGGCGACGCTGCCGCTGCGCCTCGGCTTTGGCCAGGAGTACGTCCACCACCAGCCGCATGTCGTCGGGCAGCCCGTCGTGGCTCGGGCTCCGGTCGTTCGAGACCGGATGCAGCGCTTGCGCGAGCATCCGGTCGATGATGGTCTGGCGGCGCTCATGGGCGTCGCGGTCATGGGCGTCGTCGGAGCGTTCCATGCCCCGATTATGGGTCGGTGGCGCCGGCCGTCGAGGGGACCGGCTCCGGAAAACCGCGCCGGCGTCAATCGGCGACGGCGATCGGCTTCCCCTTCCGGATCCGCACCGGGATCGCCTTGGCGGCCGGCGTCATCGCCTGCGCGTCGTAATGCCAGAGCGGAATCAAGGCGTTGAGTTCGGGGTAATAGCCGCCGACATTGCCCTCGGGGATGCTGTACCGGATCACCCGCAGGCCGCTGACCTCCCGCACGAATTCGTCGTCGGCCTCGGCGGAGAGATCTACCATCTCGCCATCGGCGAGTCCGAGCCGCTCCAGGTCGTTGGCGTTCATGAACAGCACCATCCGTGTGCCTTTCACGCCGCGGAAGCGGTCGTCGTAGCCGTAGACGGTGGTGTTGAACTGGTCGTTGGAGCGCAGGGTGATCAGGTCGAGCACGTCGCGGCGATTGCTGCGCATGTCCGGGTCCGCCTCCAGCCCGCCCGGGACGGTGAAGTTGGCTTTGCCGGTCTCCGTATCCCACTTGCGGTCGCGGGCCGCGAGGGGCTTGTGCAGGCCGCCGGGCTGGAACATCCGGCCGTTGAGATCGTGGAACACGTCCGGATACGTCGCCTCGATCGCGTCGCGGACACGGGCGTAGTCCCCGACCCAGCCGTCCCAATCCACCTTCGGGTTCGGCGGCAGCAGGGCCTTGGCCATCTCGGCGACGATCCAGGGCTCCGAGCGCACCCCGTCGCTGACGGGCTTGGTCTGGCCACGCGAGCCGTGGAAGCAGGAGGTCGAATCCTCCATCGAGACCGCCTGAGGTCCGCTCGCCTGCACGTCGACCTCGATGCGGCCGAGGCAAGGCAGGATGTAGGAGACCGCACCATGCACGAGATGCGAGCGGTTGAGCTTGGTCGAGATCTGCACAGAGAGACGCAAGGCGCGCCAAGCCTCCTCCATGCGAACCGTATCGGGCACGGCCCGGACGAAGTTGCCACCGAGACCGATGAACGCCTTCACATCGCCGGAGATGATGCCCTCGCAGGCCTCGACGGTGTTGCGGCCCTTCTCTCGCGGCGGCTCGAAACCGTAGAGTTCCTTCAGCCTGTCCAGGGGCGCCAGTTCCGGCTTCTCCGTGATGCCGACGGTGCGCTGGCCCTGCACGTTGGAATGCCCGCGCACGGGGCAGAGACCGGCCCCGGGGCGGCCGACATTGCCGCGCAGCAGCATGAGGTTGACGAGCATCTGCACGCCCTCGGTGCCGCGGCGGTGCTGCGTGAGGCCCATGCCGTAGACGGCGATCACCGAGCGGGCGCGCCCGTAGACGGTCGCGGCCGCTTCCAGCGCTTCGCGGGTCAGCCCCGAGCGCGCCTCGATCTCCGCCCAGCCCTGGGAATCGCAGAAGGCGACGAACTCCCGGAAGCCGTGCGTGTGCTCCGCGATGAAATCGACGTCGAGGATGCGCGGGCGCCCGACCTCCATGGCCTCGCGGTCGGCGGCGATCAGGACCTTGCACATCCCGGTGATCGCCGCGAGGTCGCCGCCCGCCTTGACCTGATGGTATTGCGTCGAGATCTCGGTCGAGGTCCGCGTCAGCATCTCGGTCGGCGATTGCGGATTGGTGAAGCGCTCGAGGCCGCGCTCCCGCAGCGGGTTGAAGGTGATGATCGGAACGCGCCGCTTCCGTGCCTCCTGCAGGGGGTGGAGCATGCGGGGGGCGTTCGAGCCGACGTTCTGGCCGAAGAACAGGATCAGATCCGTGGACTCGAAGTCTTCCAGGATCGTGGTGCCGACCGGCGACCCGATCGAGGATTTGAGGCCGACCGAGGTCGGCTCGTGGCACATGTTCGAGGAATCGGGCAGGTTGTTGGTGCCGTGCATGCGCGCCATCAGCGCGTACATGTACGAAGTCTCGAGGGACGCACGGCCCGACGTGTAGTAGACCACCGCATTCGGATCGAGGGCGCGCAACTCGCGGCCGATCTCGGCGAACGCGGCCGCCCACGTCACCGGCAGATAGCGATCGCTTCCCGGGTCGTAGCGGAGCGGGTGGGTCAACCGCCCCTTCTCTTCGAGGGCGTAGTCCGTCCAGGTGAGAAGTTCGGTCACCGAATGGCGGGCGAAGAAATCCGGCCCGACCCGCTTGGCGGTCTGCTCCCAGACGGTCGCCTTGGCGCCGTTCTCGCAATATTCGAAGGTATTGGGTTTGGCCGGCTTCGACCAGGCGCAGGACGTGCACATGAAGCCGTCGGGCTTGTTCTGCTTCAACAGCAGGGCCGCGCCCGAGACCGGGATCTGCTCTCGCGTCAGGATCTCGGCCAGGGAGCCCGCCGAACCCCAGCCCCCCGCCGGGCCCTCATAGGGTTCGATCTTGGGTTCGGCCATCGGCTTGGTCATGCGCGGGTCCAGACATGGTTCGTGTCAGGACGGCAATCATGTATGGGGCCGGCGTGTTCCGGACTGCGACCGCGCGACAGGCGCAGTCCGGTGGGACGTCGCCTCAGCGCGGCAGGATGCTGGCGCCCATCAACGCCTCGTCGATGGAGCGCGCCGCCTGACGACCCTCGCGGATGGCCCAGACCACGAGGGACTGGCCCCGACGCATATCGCCGGCCGCGTAGATCTTCTCGTTCGAGGTCCGGTAGTCGAGCTCGTTGGCCGTGACGTTGCCGCGCTTGTCCATGGTGACACCGGACTCTTCCAGGAGCCCCTTGCGCACCGAACCCGCAAACCCGATCGCCAGGAACACGAGGTCGGCCGGCAGGACGAACTCGCCGCCGGGGATCGGCTGGCGCTTCTCGTCGACGCGGGTGCAGACCACGCCGGTCAGCTTGCCCTTCTTGCCCTCCAGGCGAAGGGTCGCCGCCTGGAACTCGCGCTCGGCACCCTCGGCTTGGCTCGACGAGGTCCGCATCTTGGTCGGCCAGTACGGCCAGACCGAGAGCTTGTCCTCGCGCTCCGGCGGGCGCGGGCGGATGTCGAGCTGCGTCACCGACAGGGCGCCCTGGCGGAACGAGGTCCCGACGCAATCCGAGGCGGTGTCGCCGCCGCCGATCACCACCACGTTCTTGGCGGTGGCCAGGATCGGCGCCTCGCCGTTGCCCGGCATCGGCTCGGCGCCGACCCGACGGTTCGACTGCACGAGGAACGGCATGGCGTAATGCACGCCGGCGAGATCCTGGCCGGGCAACTGCGGGTTGCGCGGGTCCTCGGCGCCGCCCGCGAACAGCACCGCGTCGAACTCGGCGGTGAGTTCATCGAGCGGCTTGGTCACGCCGACATTGACGCCGTAGTGAAAGCGCACGCCCTCGGCTTCCATCTGCTTCACGCGCCGGTCGATGTGGCGCTTCTCCATCTTGAAGTCGGGGATGCCGTAGCGAAGCAGTCCCCCGGCCTTCGGCTCGCGCTCGAATACGTGGACCTCGTGGCCGACGCGGGCGAGCTGCTGCGCGGCAGCCAGGCCCGCCGGACCAGAGCCGATCACCGCGACCTTCTTGCCGGTCTTGTGGTCGGCCGGCTCGGGCTTGACCCAGCCGTTGTTCCAGGCGCGATCCGCGATGGCCTGCTCGATGGTCTTGATCGCCACCGGCTGATTCTCGAGATTCAGCGTGCAGGCCTCCTCGCAGGGCGCGGGGCAGATGCGGCCGGTGAATTCCGGGAAGTTGTTGGTGGAGTGCAGGTTGCGCGCGGCCTCCTGCCAGTCCGACTGGTAGACGAGTTCGTTCCAGTCCGGGATCTGGTTGTGGACCGGGCAGCCGGTGTCGCCGTGGCAGAACGGGATGCCGCAATCCATGCAGCGGGCCGCCTGCTTCTTCAGGTCATGCTCGTCGAGCGGCAGCGTGAACTCGCGGAAGTGCCGCACGCGATCGGCGGCAAGCTGATACTTTTGCTCCTGCCTGTCGAATTCGAGGAAGCCCGTGACCTTGCCCATCGTCTGATCGTCTTTCGCGAGTCTGTCTGATCCGTCGCGCGGATGGCGGCCGGATCGGCCTGTTCCGCTCTCGTCCACCGGACCGGCATCTTCGCCGGTCCGCCACTTCCGTCAGTGTCGCAGGCTCTATTCCGCCGCCACCGGCATCCGCGCCATCTCCATCTCGCGCAGGGCCCGGCGGTACTCCACCGGCATCACCTTGACGAACTTGGTGCGGTAGCCGGCCCAGTCGTCCAGGATCGCCTTGGCACGCGGGGAACCCGTGTACTTCAGGTGATTGGTAATGAGCTGGGACAGGCGCTCCTCGTCGTGGCCCGACATGTCGGCCAGGATGTCGACTCGGCCCTTCGTTTCCAGGTCGCCGTCCTGGTGGAAGCGACGCATCAGATCGTCCTCTTCCTCGACGGGTTCGAGATCGACCATCGAGAGGTTGCAGCGGGCCGAGAACGAGCCGTCCTCGTCGAGCACGTAGGCGATGCCGCCCGACATGCCGGCCGCGAAGTTGCGTCCGGTCTCGCCGATCGACACGACGACGCCGCCTGTCATGTACTCGCAGCCATGGTCGCCCATGCCCTCGACCACCGCGATGGCGCCGGAGTTGCGGACCGCGAAGCGCTCGCCGGCGGAACCACGGATGTAGGCCTCGCCCGCGATCGCCCCGTACAGCACGGTGTTGCCGGCCATGATCGTGTGCGAACCGGGAGCCTTGAGGGCGTCGGACGGGCGGATGATCAGCTTGCCGCCCGAGAGACCCTTGCCGACGTAGTCGTTGGCATGGCCCGTGAGCGCCAGGGTGACGCCGGCCGCCAGCCAGGCGCCGAAGCTCTGGCCGGCGGTGCCCGACAGTTCGACCCGGATGGTGTCGTCGGGCAGACCCTCGTGGCCGTAGCGCTTGGCCACGGCCCCGGACAGCATGGCGCCCGCCGTGCGGTCCGAGTTCCGGATCACGTCCTGCAGCACGACCGGGTCGCCGCCATCGAGGGCCGACTGCGCACCGGCGATCAGGCGGCGGTCGAGGACCGTGTCGATCGGGTGCTTCTGCTTCTCGGTGTGGCGGATCGCGACGTGCTCGGGCACCTCCGGACGGTGGAACAGCTTCGAGAAGTCGAGGCCGCGCGCCTTCCAGTGGTTGATGACCTCCAACGTGTCGAGGAAGTCGGCCCGGCCGATGAGGTCCTCGAGCTTGGTGAAGCCCATGGACGCCATCAGCTCGCGCAGCTCCTCGGCCACGAAGAAGAAGTAGTTGATCACGTGCTCGGGCGTGCCCTTGAAGCGCTTGCGCAAGACGGGGTCCTGCGTCGCCACACCCACCGGGCAGGTGTTCAGGTGGCACTTGCGCATCATGATGCAGCCGGCCGCGATCAGTGGCGCGGTGGAGAAGCCGAACTGATCGGCCCCGAGAAGGGCCGCGATCAACACGTCGCGGCCGGTACGAATGCCGCCATCGGCCTGGAGCACGACGCGCCCGCGCAGGTGGCTGAGCACCAGGGTCTGCTGGGTCTCGGCCAGACCCGTCTCCCAGGGACCGCCCGCGTGCTTGATCGAGGTCAGCGGCGCGGCACCCGTGCCGCCGTCGAACCCTGAGATCGTGATGTGGTCGGCGCGTGCCTTGGCCACACCCGTCGCCACCGTGCCGACACCGACCTCGGAAACGAGCTTCACCGAGACGTCGGCTTCGGGATTCACGTTCTTCAGGTCGAAGATCAGCTGAGCCAGATCCTCGATCGAGTAGATGTCGTGATGCGGCGGTGGCGAGATCAGACCGACGCCCGGGGTGGCGTAGCGGACCTTGGCGATCTTGGCGTCGACCTTGTGGCCGGGCAGCTGGCCGCCCTCGCCGGGCTTGGCGCCCTGCGCGACCTTGATCTGCATCATGTCGGAATTGACGAGATATTCCGTCGTCACGCCGAAGCGGCCGGACGCCACCTGCTTGATGGCCGAGCGGCGCGAGCGCCCGTCCGCCATCGGCTTGAAGCGCTCGACCTCCTCGCCGCCCTCACCCGAGTTCGAACGGCCTCCGAACGAGTTGACCGCGATGGCCAGCGTCTCGTGCGCTTCCTTCGAGATGGAGCCGTAGGACATGGCGCCCGTGGCGAAGCGCTTGACGATGTCGGCCGCCGGCTCGACGGACTCGATGTCCACCGGTGCCCGGCCGAGTTCGGCCGCCTGCTTGATGCGGAACAGGCCCCGGATCGTCTTGAGGTGGTTCTCCTGCTCGTTCACCAGGCGCGCGTATTCGCGGTAGCGGTCGGGCAGGCCGAGGCGAACCGCGTGCTGCAGCGTCGCCACCGAATCCGGCGTCCAGGTGTGGCTCTCGCCGCGCAGGCGGTAGGCGTACTCGCCACCCACGTCGAGGGCGGTCCGGTAGATCGGCGCGTCGCCGAAGGCGTCGGCGTGGCGCCGCGCGGTCTCCTGCGCGACCTCGGCCATGCCGATGCCCTCGATGGTCGTGGCCGTGCCGAAGAAGTCGCGCGCCACGAAGGACGAGTTCAGGCCGATCGCGTCGAAGATCTGCGCGCCGCAATAGGACTGATAGGTCGAGATGCCCATCTTGGACATGACCTTGAGCAGGCCCTTATCGATCGACTTGATGTAGCGGTAGACGATCTCGTCCGGCGTCAGGTCCGGCGGGAACTCGTCCTTCATCGCGATGAGGGTCTCGAAGGCGAGGTAGGGGTTGATCGCCTCGGCGCCGTAGCCGGCCAGGCACGCGAAGTGATGCACCTCGCGCGGCTCGCCCGACTCCACCACGAGACCGACCGAGGTGCGCAGGCCCTTGCGGATCAGGTAGTTGTGCACGGCGGCGGTCGCCAGCAGCGCCGGGATCGCGATGCGATCCGGGCCGACGCCGCGGTCCGACAGGATGATGATGTTGTAGCCGCCGCGCACCGCGACCTCGGCCCGGTCGCAGAGACGGTCGACCGCGCCCTCCATGGCCGCGGCACCCGTCTCGGCCGGGAAGGTCATGTCCAGGGTCTTGGTGTCGAAGCGGTCCTCGAAGTGGGAGATCGAGCGGATCTTCTCCAGATCGCCGTTTGTCAGGATCGGCTGACGGACTTCGAGGCGCTTCTTGCGCGACGCCCCCTCCATGTCGAGCAGGTTCGGGCGCGGCCCGATGAACGAGACGAGGCTCATCACGGCCTCCTCGCGGATCGGGTCGATCGGCGGGTTCGTGACCTGCGCGAAGTTCTGCTTGAAGTAGGAATACAGCGACTTCGGCTTGTCCGAGAGCGCCGAGAGCGGCGTGTCGGTGCCCATGGAGCCCACCGCCTCCTGGCCGGTGACGGCCATCGGCGCCATCAGCAGCTTGAGGTCTTCCTGGCTGTAGCCGAAGGCCTGCTGGCGATCGAGGAGCGACACGTCCGAGCGCGAGGCGCGCGGGATCACGGGCTTCAGGTCTTCCAGCACGATCTGGGTGTTCTTGACCCACTCGGCATAGGGGTGGGCTGCGGCAAGCTCGCTCTTGATCTCCTCGTCGGAGACGATCCGCCCCTTCTCGAGATCGATGAGCAGCATGCGGCCCGGCTGGAGGCGCCAGGACTCGACGATCTTCTCGTCGGGGATCGGCAGCACGCCCATCTCGGAGGCCAGCACCACGAGGCCGTCCTCGGTGACGAGGTAGCGCGCCGGGCGCAGTCCGTTGCGGTCGAGGGTCGCGCCGATCTGGCGCCCGTCGGTGAAGCAGACGGCGGCCGGGCCGTCCCACGGCTCCATCAGGGCGGCGTGGTACTCGTAGAAGGCGCGGCGCTCCTCGCTCATCAGCGGATTGCCGGCCCAGGCCTCGGGGATGAGCATCATCATCGCGTGGGCGAGCGAGTAGCCGCCCTGCACGAGGAACTCGAGGGCGTTGTCGAAGCAGGCGGTGTCGGACTGGCCCTCGTAGGAGATCGGCCAGAGCTTCGAGATGTCGTTGCCGAACAGCTCGGAGTCGACGCTCGCCTGGCGGGCGGCCATCCAATTGACGTTGCCCCGCAGGGTGTTGATCTCGCCGTTATGCGCGACCATCCGGTAGGGGTGCGACAGGCGCCAGGTCGGGAAGGTGTTGGTGGCGAAGCGCTGGTGAACCAGGGCCAGCCCCGAAACGAAGCGCTCGTCCTGCAGGTCGCGATAATATTCGCCGAGCTGGTCGACCAGGACCATGCCCTTGTAGACTATGGTCCGGGTCGAGAGGGAGACCGGGTAGTAGGTGCCCGTGCGCTCGTCCTTGAGACCGTAGACCTTGTTCGAGATGACCTTGCGGGCGGTGAACAGGCGGCGCTCGAAAGCGTCCTCGTCCGCCACGGTGGCGGGGCGACCGATGAAGATCTGCCGATGGCAGGGCTCGGTTTCCTTGACCATCACCCCGAGGTCGCTCGGATCGACCGGCACGTCGCGCCAGCCGAGGAAGGGCAGGCCCTCGTCGGCGAGCGCTTTCTCGACGATCTCCTCGACGAGGCGGCGAGCCTCGGCGTCCTTCGGCATGAAGAACTGGCCGACGCCGTAATGGCCCGGCTCCGGCAGGGTGATGCCGAGGGCCTCGCACTCCGCTTTGAAGAAGGCGTGCGGGATCTGAACGAGGATGCCGCAGCCGTCGCCCATCTTCGGATCGGCGCCGACGGCGCCGCGATGGTCGAGGTTCTTCAGGATCTGGAGACCCTGTTGGACGATGGCGTGGGTGCGGCGGTCGTGCATGTCGGCAACGAAGCCGACGCCGCAGGCGTCGCTCTCGCGGGCCGGGTCGTAGAGGCCCTGGGCTTTGGGCAGAGCCGCGTCGCGCACGATCAGCGGCGCGGTGCCGTCGCGGGTGGCGGGAACCGACGCCTGGAGCGCCCCGAACTCAGACAATGCGACCACGTCCACCATCCTTCGCCTCCGACCTGCCCGCATGCGAGCATGTTTCATGCCCAGGGGCCAAGGGGCCACCGGGTTTCGCGTCTCTCGACAGCGTCGGCTCTAAGCGGGTTCTTCGGTCAGAAGCGCCCGCTCCTCGCGGGCTCGACGCCGGCTTGGGTTCAAGCCGTGCGGGCCCGGATCGCCATAATGGCAACCGGCTTCGAATCTCGTTTGGTCGCCGGCAACGTCACCTGAGCGAGATCCCCACGGCCATCCGCGCAGGCGTCCTGCCGGAAATGGGACAGCCTTGCTGTCCTACCGGCGGAAAGTGACAGATTCTAATCGCTCCAGCAAGGGTGTGCCGGGACGCACATTGCGGTTTTCCAGCACCGCGCCCCATCGAACGGACGCGACGTTGCCGCAGCCCCTCCGCGAGCACGAATCCGAGCGGTCCGTAGGCCTTTCAATTCTGCCACGTCCGGCCCGCAATCTCGCCCCATTCCCACGCTCTACCGAACTTGCCGAGCACAAGCGGCATGCGGGGTCGACACGACCCAGCGGATCGTGACCGGGGGACCCGCGCCAACAGCTGGCCCCCGGACCGAGCCCACTTTCGGAACCCGTCATCCATGGCTTTGTGTCGCAGGACGCTGATGCGCGCATTCCCGTCACGCCGTGCCTCATCCGCAGGCTCCCTGGCGCTCCTCCTCTGCCTGACGGCCCTCGGCCCCGACGCGGCGCGGGCGCAATTTGCCTACGAGCCGGACCTGTTCATGCCGCCGCGCGCCGTCGTCTGGCGCCTGAACGAGCGCGGTTTCACCGAGGTCACGCGGCCTCGGTTCGACGGTCAGGCCTACATCGTCGAAGCCTCCAACCCCTACGGCGAGCGGGTGCGGCTCTTCGTCGACGCCCGCGACGGCCGCGTTCTCGGGCGCCAGCGCCTCGACGCCCCGACCCCCGAGATGCCCGCCCGCGTCGTGCGGCGCGCGCCCGGCTACGGCTGGACCGAGGAGGACGAGGCGCCCCGCCGGCCGATCCGCGAGGCCGAGCGTATCGTCCCGCCCGCCGACATTCCGTTTCCGCAGGCTCAGCCCCGCCGTCCCCCCGCCGATTTCGCCGGACGGTCCGACCTCGCCGCGCGACCCGATCCGGTGCCGCGCGCGCCGACGCCCTCCCGGACCGAGCCGGTTGACCGAAATCCAATGGGCCTCAATCCGGACGCCCGGACGCCGGAGGCGCGCCCGAAATCCGAGACGCCCCGCAAGGTGGTGCGCCTGAATCCGCCGACGAAGCCCGCGGTCCCCTCGGCGACGCCGGAGGCTCCCAAGCTGTCCGACGTGCCCGCCGTCGCCACGCCTCCCGAGGCGAAGCCCGGGGCAGCCAGCGCCGCGGTCGCGCCGCCCCAGGCAATGACGCCGGCCACGTCCGCCACGAGCACGACGCCGGCCGCGGTGCAGCCACCGCCGGATAAGGCGGCCCAGAACTGGCGGGACGTGCCGGCGGACGCCAAGCGTCCTGTCCGGGTGATCGGCGGCGCCACGATCGTGCCCGGCACGACCGCGAAGGACGCCGACAAGGACTGAACGTCCGACGCTCGAATGGACCGAAGGCCCGCGCGGACCACCGCGCGGGCCTTCGGTGTTTCCTAGCCCGAGCCGATGGCTCAGCCGGCGTCGCTGGCGCCGGCGCCCTGCAGGTGCGGGTCGCGTGTGCCGGCACGAACGGGGCTGTCGGCCTGCGGCGTATCCTGGATAGCCCGGAGCGCGAGCGGATCGAGGCCGCTCACCGGGTTCGGGCCGTAGGCCTCGAGGGCGGCGCGCATCTTCGGCGTCCAGAAGGCCACGATGTGCTTGTGGATGCCGGCCACAGCTTCCTCTTCCGGATAGGAGCGGAAAAAGGTGGCGATCTGGTTGGCCATGCGGACCAGCTTCTCGTCGGACGTCAGGGCGCTCATGGATTCGAATATCTCTTTGGCGGGGACGGGTCTCGCGCGGGGTCTAGGCTTGCGCCGGTAGATCGAGACGTTCGCGGCCGGTGAAGACCGTCAGGGTATCCGAGCGGGCGATGGCGCAGAGCGTCATGCCGTGAAGGCGAGCCCGGTCGATGGCGAGCGAGGTCGGGGCCGAAATCGCCACCAGCACCGTGGCGCCGAGGCTCGCGGCCTTCTCGACCATCTCGAACGAGCAGCGACTGGTGATGACGACGAAGCCGTCCGCCGGGTCGGTGCCGCGCCGGATCAGGGCGCCGATCAGCTTGTCGAGGCCGTTGTGGCGTCCGACATCCTCGCGCAGCGCCACCAGGGTCCCGTCGAGGTCCGCCCAGGCCGCGGCATGGACCGCCCGGGTCTCGGCATTCAGGACCTGTGCGTCGCCCATGGCGAGCAGCGCCCGCTGAATCGCCGCGATGGTGACACGCTTCGCCCCGTGCAGGGGCGCCTCCGCCTTGGGCAGGGCGGCGAGATCGTCGATCCCGCAGACCCCGCAGCCGGTGCGGCCCGACATGGCGCGCTTGCGCGCCAGATGTTCGCGCAGACGTCCGGGCACGAGGTCGACGAGGAGGCGCATGCCCCCCTCCGCCGCGTCCGCCTCGACCGCGACCGAACGGATCTCGTCGGCCGAGGCGATGATGCCCTCAGTCAGACTGAAACCGTAGGCGAAGTCCACGAGGTCGGCCGGCGTCGTCATCATCACCGCGTAGGGCACGGTGCCGTAGACGAGGTTGACCGGCATCTCCACGGCCAGGGGGCGTGTGCCGTCCCGGGGCTGCGGATCGTCGTAGGCGACGACCAGGGTGGGGACGCGCCGGGCGGTCTCGACGGCCGCGTCGCCTGGCACTGCCGTCAGGCTGTCTTGATCATTCGGCCGCATTCAGCTGGGTCGCAATCCGGGTCAACGAGAAATCCTCCTCGAAGAACCGCGCCTGCCAGTCGGAGGGGCGGTTCGTCCGCCGGACCTGCACCGCCGTGACCTTGTACTCGGGACAGTTGGTGGCCCAATCCGAGTAGTCGGTGGTGATCACGTTGGCGCCGGTCTTGGCGTGGTGGAAGGTCGTATACACCACGCCGGGCTGCATGCGCTCGGACACGATGGCCTTCAGGGCGATGTCGCCCGAGCGGCTCTCCAGGGCGACGAGATCGCCGTCCACGATACCGCGCACCTCGGCGTCGAAGGGGTGGATCTCCAGCACGTCCTCCTCGTGCCAGCGCGAGTTTTCCGTGCGGCGGGTCTGCGCGCCGACATTGTACTGCGACAGGATGCGACCCGTGGTGAGGATGAGCGGGAAGCGCGGGCCGGTGCGCTCCTCGGTGGGCACGTATTCGGTGATCATGAACTTGCCGAGGCCCCGCACGAAGCGATCCACGTGCATCATCGGTGTGCCGCGCGGCGCGGCCTCGTTGCACGGCCACTGGATCGAACCGAGTTCGTCGAGCTTGGCGAAGCTGACGCCGGCGAAGCTCGGGGTCAGGGACGCGATCTCGTCCATGATCTCGCTCGGGTGGCTGTAGTTCATCGGGTAGCCGAGGGCGTTGGAGAGCAGCATCGTGCCCTCCCAGTCGCCCACGCCGGAGAGCGGCGGCATCACCTTGCGCACGCGGGAAATGCGGCGCTCGGCGTTGGTGAAGGTGCCGTCCTTCTCCAGGAACGATGCGCCCGGCAGGAAGACGTGGGCGTATTTCGCCGTCTCGTTCAGGAAGATGTCCTGAATGACGATGCACTCCATCGCCATCAGGCCGGCGGTGACGTGGTGCGTGTCCGGGTCGGACTGGGCGATGTCCTCGCCCTGGATGTACATGCCCTTGAAGGCGCCATCGACGGCTTCGTCCAGCATGTTCGTGATGCGCAGGCCCGGATGCTGGTCGAGGGAGACGCCCCAAAGCGATTCGAAGGTCTCGCGGGTGGCGTCGTCCGAGACGTGGCGGTAGCCCGGCAGCTCGTGCGGGAACGAGCCCATGTCGCAGGAGCCCTGGACGTTGTTCTGGCCGCGCAGCGGGTTCACGCCGGCGCCCAGCATGCCGATGTTGCCCGTGGCCATGGCGATGTTGGCCATGCCCATGACCATGGTCGAGCCCTGGCTGTGTTCGGTGACGCCGAGACCGTAATAGATGCCGGCGGCCCCGCCCTTGGCATAGAGGCGCGCGGCGGCGCGAAGCTCGGCCGGGTCGATGCCCGTGTAGGTCGCCTGCGCTTCGGGGGAGTGGCGCTCGTCGGCCACGAAGCGGGCCCAGGCCTCGAAGTCGCCGAGGTCGCAGCGCTCGCGCACGTAAGCCTCGTCGACGAGGCCTTCGGTGACAATGACGTGCGCCATCGAGTTGATGAAGGCGACGTTCGAGCCGGGCTTGAGGGGCAGGTGGTGGTCGGCCTTGATGTGGGGCGACTTCACGAGGTCGATCTTGCGCGGATCGGCGACGATGAGCTTGGCGCCCTCCCGCAGGCGCTTCTTCATGCGCGAGGCAAAGACCGGGTGGCCGTCGGTGGGGTTGGCGCCGATGACCAGGATCACGTCGGAATGCGCCACGGAGGCGAAGTCCTGCGTGCCGGCCGAGGTGCCGAGCGTCGACATCAGGCCGTAGCCGGTGGGCGAGTGGCAGACGCGGGCACAGGTGTCGACGTTGTTGTTGCCGAAGGCCGCACGTACCAGCTTTTGGACGAGGTACGCCTCCTCGTTGGTGCAGCGGGACGAGGTGATGCCGCCGACCGAATCCTTGCCGTACTTGGCCTGGATGCGCTTGAACTCGGATGCGGCGCGATCGATCGCGACCTCCCACGAGACCTCCTGCCAGGGGTCCGTGATCTTGTCGCGGATCATCGGCTTGGTGATGCGGTCCTTGTGGGTGGCGTAGCCGTAAGCGAAGCGGCCCTTCACGCAGCTATGGCCCTCGTTCGCCTTGCCGCCCTTGTAGGGCACCATGCGGACGATGCGGGTGCCCTGCATCTCGGCCTTGAACG
>NZ_JAIEOF010000085.1 GCF_019750675.1 Methylobacterium sp. | reverse complement strand
TTCTCGGGCACCTGCGGGAGCCACGTCATCGCTTCGGCGACCGATGGCACAGTTGCCGGCTACGACCCGCCCAGAATCTCAGGCCGCCGATGGACGATAGGGGATGTCGGACGTGTCCCGCTCAAGGGCCGGGCTCACGCGCACGGGCATCGGCGCCTCGTGTCGGCTCGTCGTGCCGATGGTGTTCGTCGCGTCCCAACATGCAGGTGCCGCGCGACGATGCCTTGCCGGTTGAGAACGTCCGTCGTCGACTGATCTCGGCGCCGAAAGAGATGGAAACCCGACGCGTCCAAGGCGATCGCGAACGGAAACAGCCGTCAACCACAGAATATAATCCTGTCTTATAATAGATAGCTATTATATTTACAGGAAGGATCGTGCTTGGTATCCAGGGAACGCGACCGACGCTTCCGCCCGCTCCGACGCTTCGGGTCCGGCGGGGCGGGCGTCCGTATCGAAAAGCGGCTTCAGACCGCTCGTAAAATCAGCATTGCCGCCGCGCGCGTGGCCTAAGGGAGGATGTTATGAGCTTGGTAACAGGCTTGCCATCGGACTTTACTGAGCCGTTGCTGGAAGTCGACGGCGTCACGCTGCAGTACAAGACTCCCAATCACCTCGTCACGGCGACCTATAGGGTCAGCTTTCGGGTCTTCCCGAGCGACCGGTTCGTCCTGCTCGGCCCCTCGGGCTGCGGGAAATCCACGCTCCTCAAGTCGGTCGGCGGCTACATGGCGCCGACGGAGGGGCAGATTCGCCTGAAGAATCAGGTCGTCACCGAGCCGGGACCGGACCGGATGATGGTCTTTCAGGAATTCGACCAGCTTCTGCCGTGGAAGACCGTGCGCCAGAACGTGGCTTTCGCCCTGGAAGCCTCGGGGCGCCTGTCGGGCCGGGCCGCCGACGAGCGAGCCATGCATTATATCGACAAGGTCAATCTCTCGGCCTTCGCCGACAGCTATCCGCACATGCTCTCGGGCGGCATGAAGCAGCGCGTCGCCATCGCGCGCGGCATGGCGATGGAGCCCGACATCCTGCTCATGGACGAGCCCTTCGCGGCGCTGGACGCCCTGACGCGGCGACGGATGCAGGACGAACTCCTGGCCCTCTGGGAGGAGACCCGCTTCACGGTGCTGTTCGTCACCCACTCCATTCCCGAGGCGATCAAGATCGGCTCGCGCATCCTGCTGCTCTCGCCCCATCCCGGCGAGGTCAAGGCCGAGCTCAACACGGCCGGCTCACCGCAGGAAACCCTGCTGCTCGAACAGCGCATCCACCAGATGCTGTTTTCCGAAGAGATCAAGGAGGCGGAGAATGTCTAGGACCGCGAAGGCGCTGGTGTCCCCCGTCATGCTCCGCCCCGCCCGCCCCGAGATCGTCCGCGAGACCGGCGGTGCCTATGGCGGCGCCATCGTCGAGAAGCCGCTCTCGACCCTCGAGCGCCTCTACAATCACGGCTGGCTGCGCAAGCTCGTGATCCTGGCCGTACTGGCCCTGATCTGGGAGGCCTACGGGCGCTTCCTCGACAACGACCTCCTGTTCCCGACCTTCTCCGCCACCGTATCGGCCTTCGGTCGCGGCGTCGCCGACGGCACGCTGCCGATGCGGGCCTGGGGCTCGATCAAGGTCCTGTTGATCGGCTACGGCCTCGGCATCGTGCTGGCGACGCTGCTCACAGGCATCGCGATCAGCTCGCGCATCGGCACCGACTTCCTCGAGACGATGACGTCGATGTTCAATCCGCTGCCGGCGATCGCGCTCCTGCCCCTGGCGCTGATCTGGTTCGGGCTGGGCAATGGCAGCCTCATCTTCGTGCTGGTCCATTCGGTGACCTGGGCCATCGCCCTCAACACCCATTCGGGCTTCCTCTCGGTCTCTCGGACCCTGAAGATGGTCGGCCGCAATTACGGCCTGCGCGGGAGCCGGCTCATCACCAAGATCCTGATCCCGGCGGCCTTCCCCAGCATCCTCACGGGCCTCAAGGTCGGCTGGGCCTTCGCCTGGCGCACCCTGATCGCCGCGGAACTCGTCTTCGGCGTCAGTTCGGGATCGGGCGGCCTCGGCTGGTTCATCTTCGAGAACAAGAACATGCTCGACATCCCCAACGTCTTCGCGGGGCTGCTGACGGTGATCCTCATCGGGCTCTGCGTCGAGAACCTGATCTTCCAGACCATCGAGCGCCGCACTCTGCAGCGCTGGGGCATGCAGGCCTGAGGCGGGCCCGGACGAACATCCGCTCCGTCAGTCGAGGTCGGAGCGGTAGTGGAGCGCCGCCGTCCAACTCTGGCGGTACTCGATCGGGTCACCCGTGAGGGCGACCGCGACCCGGCGCACCAGCAGCAGGGGCGCGCCCGGCGGACAGCCGAGGGCATCCGCCATGGCCGGGCTCGCCCGGTCGGTGGCGATCGTGTCCCGGGCCCGCGCCACGGTCTGGCCGCAGCGCGCCTGGTAGAGCACGTAGATCTCCTCCAGCATCTCGGCGCCGGGCTCCGGCTTCAGCGCGGCGAAGCGCTCGGCCGGCAGCGCGATGCGCTCGTAGATCATGGGCACGCCGTCCTCGCTGCGGGTGCGCAGCAGGACCATTACCTTCGCCCCCGCCCCCAGCCCGAGGGCGGCCCGGTCCTGCGCGTCGGCCCGCGCGGTGCCGGCCGAGAGAACGTACGCCACGGGGCGGAACGGCCGCCCGTCGCCGTGGACGAAGCGCAGGAAGCGGAAGCGCGACCGGTCGCTCGAATGGGGCACCACCTGCGTGCCGCGCCCGTGCTGGCGCTCCAGCAGCCCCTGCCCGACGAGGTCCTCCATGGCCTTTCGGATCGTCCCGATGGAAACGCCGAGGTCGAGGGCCAGTTGCGGCTCGCTCGGCAGATAGCCGCCCGGCTTCCAGGTCCCGTCCACGATCCGGCGCAGCAGCAGGTCGCGGGCCTGCAGGTAGAGCGGGCGGCTCGCCAAAGGCACCGTCACGGGCGCGGTCACCGGAGCGGCCGGGACTTCGAGTTGCGCCTGGGGATCGGTGGCGCCCCGCATGCGGTTGGACATCGGCAACTCATGTATATGACATATGACCGTTGACAGCGGTCTGCGCGAGGCTATCGTGGCGCTCGGCACCGGACCAGAGAATTCGGGCCTACGCAGGAGGAACTCATGGCAATCGGCCGTCTCATCCGGCTCTGCGGCGCCGCGGCCCTGGTCTCGGCGAGCCTTCTGGCCAGTGCGGGATCCGCCCGGGCGGAGGCCTCCGTGGTGCGCCTCGCCAAGCAGTTCGGCATCTCCTACCTGCCGCTCACCGTGATGGAGGAGGAGAAGCTCCTCGAGAAGCAGGCCCGCCAGCAGGGCCTGGAGCTCAAGACGGAGTGGCTGCGCTTCACCGGCGGCTCGGGCATGAACGAGGCCCTGCTCTCCGGGAACCTCGATTTCGCCGCCGGCGGCGTCGGGCCGATGCTGACGATCTGGGGCCGCACCCGCGGCAACCTGATGATCAAGGGCGTGGCGGCCCTGAACGCCATGCCGCTCTGGCTGGTGAGCGTTAATCCGGCGGTCAAGTCGATCAAGGACTTCACCGAGAAGGACAAGATCGCCCTGCCCACGGTGAAGAGTTCGATCCAGGCCATCACTCTGCAGATGGCCGCCGAGAAGGCCTTCGGCCCCGGCCAGCAGGGCAAGCTCGATCCGCTCACGGTCTCGATGGGCCACCCCGACGCCCAGACTGCGATGCTCGGCGGCCGCTCGGAGATCACCGCGCATTTCGGATCGCCGCCGTTCCAGGAGATGGAGTTGAAGGACCCCAAGGCGCGCAAGGTGCTCGACAGCTACGACGTCCTCGGAGGGCCGCACACCTTCAACCTCGTCTGGGCGAGCAGCCGCTTCGTCACCGCCAACCCGAAGATCGTGGCCGCCTTCCGGGCCGCCTTGGACGAGAGCCTGGCGCTGATCAAGGCCGAGCCCGCCCGGGTCGCCGCACTCTGGATCAAGGCGGAGAACGCCCGGCTGACAGAGGCGGAGGCGGTTGAGATCATCCGCGCGCCGCAGACCCAGTGGACCAGCGCGCCCCTCAACATGCTGGCCTATCTCGACTACATGAACCGCGCCGGCCTCGTCGCCGCCAAAGCCACCGACCAGGGCGAGCTGTTCTTTCCCGGCGTTGCCGCGAAGGCGGAGCGCTGAGGCATGAACGCTCCGATTCCAGCCGCCGCCCTGACGGACCCCACGGTCGAACCCGCGCCCGACGCGATGCTGACGGTGCGCATCCGGCGGGGGGACGGCTTCCAGGCCTTCACCGTGGCGCGCCGCTCGGCCCAGACCATCCTCGACGTGGTCACCGAGATCCAGCGCGAGCAGGACCCGACCCTGGCCTACCGCTTCGCCTGCCGTGTCGGCATGTGCGGCTCCTGCGCCATGATGGTGAACGGGCGTCCGCGCTGGACCTGCCGAACCCGGGTCGCGGCGGTGGCGGAGGAGGACGGCCTGACCCTCGAGCCCTTGCGCAACCTGCCGGTGGTCAAGGACCTGGCTGTCGACATGGAGCCGTTCTTCGAGAAGTGGACGGCCGCCCACGGCGCCTTCGAGCCGGGCGACGCGCCGCCCGAGGATTTCGCCGTGGTGGCGCCGGATTCGCCCGAGCGCCGGGCGGTGGATGCCGGCATCGAGTGCATCAATTGCGGTGTCTGCTACGCCGCCTGCGACGTGGTCGCGTGGAACCCGGACTATCTCGGTCCGGCGGCCCTCAACCGGGCCTGGACCCTGGTGAACGACGTCCGCGACCAGGGACAGGCGGCGCGGCTGAAGGCCGTCTCCGGCGATGCGGGCTGCCAGTCCTGCCACACCCACATGAGCTGCACCGAGCACTGCCCCAAGGCGCTGGCGCCGACCTTCGCCATCGCGGGCCTGAAGCGCGCAACCGCCCGGTCCGCCCTGAAACGCTTCGGCTCGCGGCACTTCCGGAGGTCGGCATGAGCCCGCTCCTCTACGTGGCCCAGCGCGGCACCGCCGTGATCCTCGCGGTGGCGGTGGCGGTGCATCTCGGCACGATCCTGTACGCCGTGCGCGGCGGCTTGACCGCCGGGGAAATCCTGGGCCGGACGCAGGGCAACCTCGCCTTCCTCGTGTTCTACGGCGTCTTCGTCGTGGCGGCGGCGATCCACGCGCCCATCGGCCTGCGCAGCATCCTGCGCGAGTGGACCTCCTGGCGCGGACGCTCCCTCGACGGGGCGATGCTCGGCGTCGCGGCGCTCCTCCTCGTCCTCGGCCTGCGCGCCGCCCTCGCGGTGTACGTCGCATGAGCGCCGGAACGCAGACCGCCCTCCCCCGGCGCGGCGCCTTCCGGGCGGCCCGTCCGCGCGCAGGCTTCGCCGCCGCCCTGCTGCATCGCCTTTCGGGGGTCGCCCTGGCCCTGTTCCTGCCGATGCATTTCATCGCCCTCGGCACCGCGCTGCAGGGGGCCGACCGCCTCGAGAGCTTCCTCGGGCTGACCCATAACGGCTTCGTGCGCACGGCCGAGTGGGGCCTCGTCAGCGCGCTCGCCCTGCACATGGTCCTGGGCCTGCGCGTGCTGGCCCTCGAGTGGTTCGTCACCCGGGAGCGGACGGCGCTCGTCGTCTCGGTCTGCGTGGCGGCGGGTCTCGCCGTCGGGCTCCTTTTCCTGCTCGGCGCCGCCTGAGCTCAACCCCCGAAGGGAGACCGGCATGGACCTCGACCTCACGGAAGTCGAAGCGGTGTGCAAGGACCTCTACGTCCGCGCCCTCAAGCTGCTGCCGCCCGACATCAAGGCCGGCTTCGCCGATCTGGCGCGCGAGGAGACCAGCGCCACCGGCCGGGCGATCCTCGGCACCATGGTGGAGAACATCGCGGTGGCCGAGCGTACCCGCAACATCCTGTGCCAGGACACCGGCATCCCGATCTACAACGTGGTGATCGGGCGCGACGTGCGCTTCGAGGGCGCGGATCTCAAGGCCGCCATCCGGCGCGGCTGCGAACGCGCGACCACCGAGCATTCCCTGCGCTCCTCCGTGGTCCATCCGATCACCCGCGTGAACGAGCAGACCTCCTGTGGCATCCGCGTGCCGATCATCCACGTCGATTTCGACGACCGGCCCGAGACCGTGTCGGTGGAGATGATCCCGAAGGGCTCGGGCTCCGAGAACGGCTCGTTCCTGCAGATGCTCCTGCCCTCGGACGGCATCAACGCGGTCAAGCGCTTCGTCATCGATCGGGTGATCGAGCTCGGCGGCCGCGTCTGCCCGCCGACCATCGTGGGCGTCGGGATCGGCGGCACCTCGGACCTCTGCATGCATCTGGCCAAGGTGGCGGCCACCCGCAAGCTGCGCACCCCCTGTGCCGACCCCGAGGGCGCCCGGATCGAGGCGGAGCTGTCGCGCGCCGTCAACGAACTCGGCATCGGTCCCCAGGGGCTCGGCGGGCGCTCCACCAGCTTTGCCGTTCACGTCGAGGTGGCGGCCACGCACATCACCCAGAACCCGGTGGCGGTGAACATCCAGTGCCACTCGGCTCGCCGAGCCAAGGCGACCTTCACGCCGGGCGGCATCGCCTTCGACTGAGTTGCCGCCTCCGGGAGGGCCACGCCATGCACCACGTTCTCGACATGCCCATCGACGCCGCCCGAGCCCGCACCCTGCGGGTCGGCGACACCGTCACCCTGCGCAAGACCCTGTTCGGCATCCGCGACGCCACCCTGATCCACATGTTCGACCGGGAGCGCCGGACGCATCTCGATCTGACCGGCCACGCCGTGATCCACACTGCGCCGAACGTCCACCGCGTCCCGGTCTCCCCCGAGGCCCCGGTCGGCTATGCGCCATTCTGCATCGGCACGACGACCTCGATGCGCATGGAGCGCTTCACCGAGGCCCTGATGCGGCGCGAAGGCGTGCGCCTCATCGTCGGCAAGGGCGGCATGGGTCAGAAGACCCTCGATGCCTTCGCCGAGCAGGGCGGCGCCTACCTCGCCATCGTGGGCGGCGCGGCCGCCCTCGAGACCACCTGGATCGAGCGGATCGAGGACATCGACCTCGACGATCTGCATCCCGAGAGCCTGTGGAAATTCGCGATCCGCGATTTCGGTCCCCTCCTGGTCGGCATGGATTCCCACGGCGGCTCGCTCTTCGCCGACGTCCAGCGCGACGTCGCCGGCCGGCGGGATGCCGTCATCGCGAGCCTGGGAGCCGCCTGATGCGCACCGTGCCGAAGACGATCGAGACAGACATCCTCATCCTGGGCTCGGGGGGCGCCGGCCTGTTCGCCGCCCTGCACACCAAGAAGGCCGCCCCCGACCTCGACGTTACCGTCGCGGTGAAGGGACTGCTCGGCAAGTGCGGCTGCACCCGCATGGTCCAGGGCGGCTACAACGTCGCCCTCGCCCCGGGCGATTCGGTCGAGCGCCACTTCATGGACACGATCGAGGGCGGCAAGTGGCTCAACAACCAGGAGCTGGCCTGGACCCTCGTCACGGAGGCGCAGGTCCGCATCCGCGAGCTGGAGACCGAGCTCGGCTGCTTCTTCGACCGCAACCCCGACGGCAGCGTCCACCAGAAGGCCTTCGCCGGACAGACCTTCGACCGCACCGTGCACAAGGGCGACCTCACCGGCATCGAGATCATCAATCGTCTCTCCGAGCAGGTCTGGCGTCGCGACGTCCGCCGCCTGGAGGATCACCGCGCCCTCGAGCTGATCCCGGCCGCCGACGGCTCCGGCTTGGCGGGCGTCCTCATGCTCGACATGCGGACCGGGATTCCGGTCCTGGTACGCGCCAAGGCGACCCTGCTGGCCACGGGCGGCGGCCCGACGATGTACAAGTTCCACACGCCCTCGGGCGACAAGACCTGCGACGGCCTCGCCATGGCGCTGCGCGCAGGCCTCCCCTTGCGCGACATGGAGATGGTCCAGTTCCATCCCACCGGCCTCCTCGCCGGCGCCGGAACGCGGATGACCGGCACGGTGCTGGAGGAGGGCCTGCGGGGCGCCGGCGGCTGGCTCCTCGACGCCGGGGGCGAGCGCTTCATGCACACTTACGACCCGCGCGCGGAGCGGGCGACCCGCGACGTCGTCAGCCGCTCGATCATGCGGCGCATCCGCGAGGGCCACGCCACTCCGAACGGGGGCGTCTACATCCAGATGAGTCATCTCGGGCCCGACGATGTGCGGCGCAAGTTCAAGGGCATGGTCGAGCGCTGCGCCGATTGCGGCTTCGATCTCGCCGGGGGCCGGGTCGAGGTCATCCCCACCGCCCACTACATGATGGGCGGGGTCGAGTTCCGCCCCGGCTGCGGCACCGAGCTGCCGCGTCTCTACGCGGCGGGCGAGGACACCGGCGGGGTGCACGGCGCCAACCGTCTCGGGGGTAACGGCGTCGCCAACTCGACGGTCTTCGGCGGCCTGGCCGGTTCCGCCATGGCCCGCGACATCCGGGGCGTGCGAGCTCTCGCCGAGCCCGATCCCCACGCGGTGGAAGCGGGGCTCGCCCGCGCCTACGGTCCCCTCGGGCGCCCGACCGGAGACCTGGAGGCGATTCGGGAGGCCCTCTACGCGACCATGTGGGACGATGTCGGCATCCTGCGCGACGCGGCCGGGCTGGCGCGGGCCGGCGAGCGCCTCGACGCCCTCGCGGCCGCGGTGGCGGAGGCGGGCATCCCCGACGGCGACCGCCGCTACAACCTGACCTGGATGGACCGGCTCAACCTCGAGAACCTCGTCCTCGTCAGCCGGTCGATCCAGGCTGCGGCCCTGGCCCGCACCGATAGCCGCGGTGCGCATTTCCGCGAGGACTTCCCCGACGCCTCGGATCTCGCCACCTCGCACTACACCGTGGTGCGCCAAGCCGGGGACGCGCTCGACGTCGCCATGGAGCCCGTCGCCTTCACCCATGTGCGCCCCGGCGCCTCCCTCCTCGACGCGGCGGCCTGAGGCCGCGTCCCCAACCCGACCGATCTCGGAGAGAGACGCCATGGACCAGTCCCGGGGCCGGCCGCGCGGAGCCGATATCGTCGTCGAGACGCTGGAGCGCCTCGGCGTCCGCCGCATCTTCACCCTGTCGGGCAACCACATCATGCCGATCTTCGATGCCCTGCTGGGCACGGACATCGCGGTGGTTCATGTCCGCCAGGAGGCCGCCTGCGTGCATATGGCCGACGCCTGGGGCCGACTGACCGGCGAGGTCGGGGTCGCCCTGGTCACCGGCGGCCAGGGGCAGACGAACGGCGCCGCCGCCCTGTTCACGGCCCTCGCGGCGGAGAGCCCCGTGCTGCTGCTCTCGGGCCATGCCGGGCTGTTGGAGATCGGGCGCGGCGCTTTCCAGGAACTCGCCCAGGCCGACATCGCCCGGCCGATGACCAAGGCCTCCTGGACGGCAGCCTCCGTCGACACGCTGGCCGACGACATCGCCCGAGCCCTGCGCATCGCCCGCGAGGGCCGGCCGGGGCCCGTCCATCTCAGTCTGCCGGTCGACCTCCTGGAGGCGCACGCCGAGACCGCATCCCCGGCACCCGCCGAGGTCGCGATCCGGGTCGGTGAGCCGAGCACCGATTTGATAGCGGATGTCGCGGCGGAACTCGGCCGGGCGCAGCGCCCCTTGATCCTGTGCGGCCCGGTCGCCTGCGGCGCCGAGGGACGCGCCCGCATGGCGGCGCTGGAGGCGGCCTCGGGCGTGCCCGTCCTCGGAATGGAGAGCCCGCGCGGCCTCAACGATCCGAGCCTCGGCGCCTTCGCCGAGGTGCTGGCCCAGGCCGATTGCCTCGTGCTCGTAGGCAAGCCCCTCGATTTCACCCTGAAGTTCGGGGAGGCGCCCGCGGTGGCGCCGGTCTGCCGCTTCGTCGTCATCGACCCCGACCCCGCCCTCGCCGCGCGGGTCGCTGCGGGCCGCCTCGCCGTCTCCGGCGCGGCCGATGCGCTGCCGACCCTCGCGGCCCTCGCCCGATACTTCGACACCCGCCGCCACGACGACCGGACCGACTGGCCGGCCGCCGTGCGGGCGGCGGTGGCGTACCGCCCCCCGGACTGGAACGACCGGCGCGGCGCGGAAGGGCGCCTCCATCCGGTGGAGCTGTGCCGCGGCGTCGCCGCCTTCCTCGACCGGCATCCCGGGGGCACCCTGATCTGCGACGGCGGCGAGATCGGTCAATGGCCCCAGGCCCTTGTGGAGGCACCCCGGCGCCTCATCAACGGCGTCTCGGGCACCATCGGCGCGTCGCTGCCCTTCGCCCTGGCGGCCCGGCTCCACGACCCGGCGGGACCCATCGTGGCGGTCCTGGGGGACGGCACCTTCGGCTTCCACATGGCCGAGTTCGACACCGCCGTGCGCTACGGCCTGCCTTTCATCGCGGTGGTGGGCAACGACGCCCGCTGGAACGCCGAGTACCAGATCCAGCTCCGCAACTACGGGCCGGAGCGGGCGCGCCACTGCGAGCTGCTGAGTTCGCGCTACGATCGCGTCGTGACGGCTCTGGGCGGCCACGGCGCCCTCGTCACCCGGGCCGAGGATCTGCCGCAGGCCTTGGAGGAGGCTCATGCCAGCGGCCTCCCGGCCTGCCTCAATGTGCTGATCGAGAGCGTGCCGGCCCCCGTCATCCGCCGGCCGAAAGTGGGCTGACCGCACATCCCCACCACGGTTTCGACCCAGGGAGGTTCACATGCGCCGACGCGACGTTCTGGCCGGGGCGCTGCTCGGCGCGGGCCTGCCCCTCCTCGGAGGCGTGCGGTCGGCACGCGCAGAGGTGCAGGAGGTCGTCGTCGCCCGCCAGCCGAGCCTGGGGCACCTGCCGCTGATGATCATGGAAGAACAGGGCCTGCTCCGAAAGCACGCGGCGGCGAAGGGCCTGCCCGGCCTCGGCGCCCGCTTCGTCACCCTCGCGGGCGGCGCGGCGATGAACGATGCGCTCCTGTCCGGCTCGGTCCAGTTCGTGGCCGGCGGCGTGCCGCCCCTCGTCCTGCTCTGGTCGAAGACGGAGGGGACCGGCATGGCGGTGAAGGGTGTGGCGGCGATGAACGCCATGCCGCTCCTCATGAACACGAACGCGGACCGCATCCGATCGCTCGGAGATTTCACCGACCGGGACAAGATCGCACTGCCCGCCGTGAAGGTCTCCGTGCAGGCCATGTTCCTGCAGATGGCGGCCGAGAAAGAACTCGGGGAGGCCCGGCGCAACGACCTCGACCGCCTGACCGTGACCCTGTCCCACCCGGACGGGATGGCCGCCCTCCTGGCGGGCCAGGAGATCAGCGCGCATTTCACCGCCGCGCCGATCCAGGAACTTGAGTTGCGCCGCCCCGGCATCCGGACGATCCTCAACACCTTCGACGTGCTCGGCGGTCCCTCGACCTTCAACGTGGTCTGGGCCTCCGCTTCTTTCGTGGAGGCTAATCCGACCGTCCACGCCGCCTTCATGGCGGCCCTGGAGGAGGCGGTCGCGTCCATCGCGGGCGATCCGCAATCCGCCGCCCAGGCCTATGCGCGTCTTGCCCGCGACGGGTCGGATGTGGGCCTGATCGCGTCGATCCTCGCCTCGCCGCAGGTCGCCTTCACGACGACGCCCCAGGCGATCCTGCGCTACGTCGACTTCATGGCCCGGACGAAGGCGATCCGGCGCGGCGCCAAGGATTGGCGCGAGCTGTTCTTCGCCAACGTCCACGGCAAGCCCGGAAGCTGAGGCACCGGCCGGGTCCTCGGGGCGATCCGCCGAGACGGCCCCCAGGCTCGGCGGCATCGGGCGCCACCCCTTCGCCGCCGAGAGCGTGCGGTCCCTACTCCATCGTCGGCGCGAGCTTCTTGACGCTCTCCACGTCCTCGCCGAGCCAGGCCGCGTTCTTGGCCGTGCCGTCGAAGGTGGCGGAGGTCTTGAACAGCTCGTACTTGCCCTCCAGGGCGTAGGGTTTGCTGCGCTCCAGCAACGCGGCGACCTTCGCCTTGTCCATGGGCACAAAGGTCTTCACCGCCTCGAAGGCCTGGTCGAGGTCGCGCTGGCTCTCGATGCCGGTGATCACCACGCTGGTCGGCAGGTTCAGGCAGAAGTGAAGGTATTCGAGCGGCTTGATCGGTGCGTCGCTCTTCAGGATCACGCCGTCGCCGAAGGTCTTCATGCCGAGCGCCGCGATGCCGTGCTGGACCAGATAGGGCAGCACGAGGTGCCCGAACGAGCGGAAATGCGCGTCCATGACGTTGAGCGGCATCTGGACGGAGTCGAAGTGGAAGCCGCGCTCTTCGGCGACTTCCAGCATCTGCAGGTGGATGCGGGGGTCCTTGTGCCCGGTGAAGCCGATGTAGCGCAGCTTGCCGGCCTGCTTCGCCTCGACGAAGGCCTCCATGGCGCCACCCTCGGCGAAGACCCGGTCGGGGTCGTCGAAGCGCAGGATCTCGTGGTGCTGCACGAGGTCGATGCGGTCGGTGCGCAGGCGCTTCAGGGATTCGTCGATCTGACGCATCGCCTCCTGCTTGGTGCGGCCGTCCATCTTGGACATCAGGAAGACCTTGTCGCGGTAGCCGCCCTGCGAAAGGGCGACGCCCATGCGCAGTTCCGAGCGGCCGCCGTTGTAGTCCCAGCAATTGTCCATGAAGGTGATGCCGCGCTCGATGCCGGCGTGGATGAGGCGTGTCGCCTCCTCGTCCGAGACCGCGTTCTTGCCGAGGTGAAAGCCGCCCATGCCGATCGCCGAGATCTTCTCGGCGTGGCGTCCGAAGGCGCGGTAGAGCATCTCGCCCCGGCGTTCACCCGGATCGGTGACCAGGGGCAGGTCGGCCGGGTCCTTCGGACGGGTGTTGGGCAAGTCGGGCGCGGTCACGGCCGCACCCGCCGGTGCGGTCGCGGCGAGGCCGGCGCCGAGTGCGGCGCCCTGGAGGAAGCTGCGGCGTTCCATGGTCGATCTCCGTGTCGAACGAGGGCGATATCCGGGTGGGTCCGCATCCTAGACCTCTCCGGCGGCGAGGATGCGGGCGGCGTGGAGCCAGCGCAGGGCGGCGCAGGCCGCGCCGTAACCGTTGTCGATATTGACGACGGTGATGCCGGGCGCGCAGCTCGCCAGGATGGCGTCTAGGGCGGTGCGACCGCCCTCCGCGACGCCGTAACCGACGGAGGTGGGCACCGCGATCAGCGCGCTCGACACGAGGCCGCCGACGACGCTGGGTAAGGCGGCGTCCATGCCGGCGGCCACGATGAGGATCGGGTGCGCGCGGATCTCGTCAAGGCGTCGGGTCAGCCGCCACAGCCCCGCCACGCCGACATCGGCGAAGAGCGTGCTGGCGACACCCTGGTAGGCCAGCGTGCGCTCCGCCTCCCGCGCCACGGGAATGTCCGAAGTGCCGGCCGCCACGATGCCGATACGGGCGGGGCCGGCGACCGTGCGGCGCGAACCGAACATCGCCGTGCGCGAGACGGCGCAGTAGTCGATCCGCGCCCGATGCGCTGCCGCGAGCGCCGCGTGCTTGTCCGGATCGAGGCGCGTCAGAAGGAGGGACGCATCCCGCGCCGCCGCGGCGTCCAGGATCGCGTCGATCTGTTCGGCCGACTTGCCGGCGGCGTAGATCGCCTCTTCGAGGCCGATCCGTTCCGGGCGCGCGAAGTCGAGCACGAATTCGTCCGCGATGCTCATGCTGCGCTCCCGGTCAGGAAGGCGCTACCGGTCCGGTAGGCCATGAAACGCACGGGGGCATCCGGCAGACCCTTCGGGTTTTCGGCGCCGATGCGCGCCGCGAGGACCGCGCGCGCATCCGCATCGAGCCGTTCGAGGCTGTTCGGGTCGAGTTCGACCACGATACCGGCCGCGCGGACACGGCAGCGCACCGCCCGCTTCGGGTCGATCACGGCGCCGAGGGCCGCCCCCACCAGGGTTTCCACCCGGTGGATGAAGGCCAGGGTCTCGGGCTCGATCCGGATGCCGGTCTCGACCCGGCTCGACAGGCAGGGCGCCGCCGGCAGGTCCGAGACCGCGCCGAGGCCGACATCGCGCGCGAGGGCCCGCACCGCCGCCTTGTCGAATCCGGCCTCGATGTAGGGATGGCGGACGCCGTGCTCGCGGGCGGCGTCGAGACCGGGGCGATACTCGCCGAGGTCGTCGAGGTTCGCGCCGGAGACCATGGGGCGGTCCGTCACGCTCCGGATCGTGCCGTAGAGGTTCGTCTTGCAGAAGAAGCACCGGTTCACCGGGTTCGCCCGGTAGTTCGGATCGGCGAACTCGCCGGCCTCCACCACGCGGAGGGACCAGCCGCTGCGATCCGCCTCAGCGCGCACGCGCTCGGTCGCCTCCCCCGGCACGGCCGGCGAGGCCGCGTGCACCATCAGCGCGCTCTCGTGGCCGAGGACGCGGTGCGCCATTGCGGCCAGGGTCAGGCTGTCGACCCCGCCGCTCACCGCGACGGCGAGCGGCCCGATCTCGCCGAGTACGACTCCGAGCCGATCGCGCGACGCGGAACTCATGCCTCGTCCTCCCGCGCATGCAGGGCGATTGCCTCGGCCGCCCGGCGCAGGGAGGCGCGCGCGGCGTGACTTTCGCCGGCCAGGGCATCGTCGGATTCCGCCTTCGCGGTCGCGCCGCCGGGCCGATCCACCACCTTCACGCGCACCGGCCGGCCCGCGACGGTGACGGTCTGCGATCGGCGTGGCAGGGCAGCGCCCGAGACCATGTGGTGGCGCAGACCGATGGTGGTCGTTTCGGTGAAGCAGGCCGCGATCGCGGATTCGAGGGCGCTGGCCCGGGCGAGCGCGCGCACATGGGTCATCATGCGCCCTTTCTTCCCGAAGACGGGCATCTGCACGACGTCGAAGATGTCGGCATGCGCGCGCAGGCGGTCGAGCCCCATGGAGAGTTCCTCGGCGGACTGATCGTCCACCTCGAACTCGATGATCCCGAGTTCACGGTGCTCGGGCTGCTTTCCGGCTGCCGGGGCCTCCGCGTAGGCCAGCACGCGCAGGCAGTTCGCGATGCCGGGTAGCGTCTTGCTGCCGAAGCCGATGCCGGTGGCCGCGAGCGTGCGCGGGGCCGCCGGCGCGGGCGGGGCCCAATCGCGCAGGTGGCGCAGGATTGCGGCGCCGGTCGGGGTCACGCGCTCCCCCGGGATGCCGTCGTCGAGGGTGGCGAAACCTTCCAGAAGGAGGGTGGTGGCTGGAGCCGGTACCGGCAGCGGCCCGTGCTGCGTCCGCACCCGGCCTGAGCCGAGCGGCAGGGCCGATACGCTCGCCGCCGTGATCTTGAGATGCGCGATCAGGTGCGCCGCCGCCACGATGTCGGCGACGGAATCCCAGGCGCCGACCTCGTGGAAAGCCACCGCGTCCACCGCGATGCCATGGACGCGGGCCTCGGCCTGGGCGAGGTGGGTGAAGATGCCGATGGCGTGCGACCGGACGTCGGATGCGAGCGGCGCCCGCTCCAGCTCGGCGCGGATCTGCGACCAGTGCCGATGCGCGTGGGTAGTCGGGTGATCGTGCGCGTGATCCTGCTCATGATGATGGTGGTGCGTCGTCCGATCCGGTTCGCCCGACCGAGCCACGACGAAGCGGCGCCCCGCCAGGATCCCGTCGTTGTGGCGGATGCACTCGCAGGAAACCTCCGGCAAGGCCGCCCGGATGCTCGCGAGCACCCCGGCCTCAAGCTCGGGAAAGGCGTCGAGAAGGGAGGCGGCGAACATATCGCCGGCCACGCCGCCGAGGGCGTCGAGATGAATCTGCATGCGGTCTGGCGTTCACGGTCCGTGGCAATGGAACGTGACATCGGTCGGAAAGGTCCGGAGGCAAGCGCGCCGCGATGGGGACCGAAGGCCGCAGCGGTTCCGCCCTCAGTCGATCCGGATCGCCGTCGGCCCGGTGCGGCCGGGCGTCAGGGCGCAGGTGCAGGAAACTCCGGTCCCCGGCGCACCCCCCTTCCGCACCAGCGTCTCGCAGTTGAGGAGGTGCTTGAGGAGAGTAGCCATCTGGCCGAGCTGATAGGGCTTCTGCATCACCGGGATCGCATTGTAGGTGGGCGCGATTCCGCTCGTGCCGTAGCCCGTGGCGAAGATGAAGGGGATGCAGCGCTCGAAGAGTACGTCGGCGATCGGATAACTGACGGTCTCGCCGAGGTTCACGTCGAGGATCGCCATGTCGAAGGCCTCGTTGCGGGCGAGCGCCAAGGCCTTCTCGAGGCGCATGGCCACGGTCACTTCGCAGCCGAGGTCGAGGAGCATATCCTCGCCCAGCATCGCCACCAGGCTCTCGTCCTCCACCAGGAGAACGCGTCGTCCCTCCAGATCGCTCATCGGGCGTCGCGCCCCAGGACGACGTCGCGGCCGTGCCAGCCGAGTGTCGTGAGCGGGATCTTCAGCGTGCAGACGACGCCCGTCGGCGGGTAGGCGATCACCGCGGTGCCGTCGAACTCCATCGGCAGTTGGCGTTCGATCAGCCGCGAGCCGAATCCCCTGCGGGTCGGCTCGGTCACCGCCGGCCCGCCCGTCTCGGTCCAGGTCATGTCGAGCTGCTCGCCCGCGCCGATCCGGGTCAGCGTCCAATGCACGGCGACGCGCCCCTCCGGGACGGAGAGGGCGCCGTACTTGGCCGCGTTGGTCATGAGTTCGTGCAGCGCCAGGGCGAGGGTCACGGCAACCTTGGGATGAAGGCGTGTATCGGGGCCGACGAGGTCGAACCGGGCGGTGTCGATCTCCGCGAGCGCGTGCGGCGCCAGGGCGCTCTCCACCACGCTGCGCAGGCCGGCACTCTCCCAGTTCTCGGCGGTCAGCACGTTGTGGGTGTTGGACAGCGCGACCATGCGAGCGTCGAACACAGCGCGCGCGACCTGGTCGGTGCGGCTCCGGAAGGTCTGCGCGGCGATGGACTGGACGGTCGCCAGGGTGTTCTTCACGCGGTGGTTGAGCTCGTTCGTCAGGAGGCGCTGGCGCTCGGCGGCCGCCTTCTCCTCGGTGATGTCGCGCACCTCGATGATCGTGCCGATGATCTTGGCGCCGTCGTCGCGGATCGGGCTGGCGGTGAAGCCGACCGGATAGAAGTGGCCGTCCTTGTGGACGAACACTTCCTCGCCGCGCTCCTGGTTGTTCTCGGGGAACGCTCGGTCGATGGCACATTCGTGCAGGGGGAACGGCCGCCCGTCCGGGTAGGTGTGGTGCACGATGTCGTGGAGCGGGCAATCCCGGGCGAGGACTTCGGTGAGGCTGAAGCCCGTCAGCAGCTCGGCGGCCCGGTTCATGTAGACGCAGTGCTGGCGGTCATCCATCAGGAAGATCGCCACGGAGGCGTTGTTCAGGACCGCGTTCAGGCGCCGCTCGGTCTCGTGCAGCTGCGAGCCGCGCCGCAGCGTCGGAAGGGTCGTGGTGGCGGTATCGTACGACGCGATCGGTCCACGGCTCGGCACGAGGGACGCATTCTCCAAAGCCCCCCGGCGCGGCGGCCCGGGCATTTCATCGATCGGCGACTCAGAGCGCAATCCATGGTCCACGGAATGGTTCCGTGTCGAGGGGGCGGGCCGCACCGCCCCCGGCATCCACAACCCCTTCGTGCGACGGCACGCTTCGAAGCGCTCATCCACGACCCCTCGGCGTGATCGACGGACCGGCCGGCGTGGGCTAAAGCGCTCGACGTGGACGCGGAGACCGGCCCGCAACCCGGGCCCTGACGCCGAGCGGATCGAACGGGAGCCCATGCACGACGCGCTGGAGCAGCTTCGCCGGAGGGAACGGGAGCTGGAGGCGGAGGTCGCGCGCCTGCGCGCGGAGCGTGATGCCAGCGTACGGGCGCCCGATCCGGGTCAGCGCACGTCGGCCGCCGGGTCGGACCTGCTCTTCACGGCGGCGGAGAAGACCCGCATGCCGATGATCATCACCGACCCGCACCAGCCCGACAACCCGATCGTCTTCGCCAACCGTGCGTTCCAGGACCTCTGCGGCTACGGCGCCGACGAACTCCTCGGCCGCAACTGCCGCTTCCTTCAGGGGGCCCGAACCGATCCGGCCGAGGTGGCGCGCGTCCGCGACGCCATCGCGGCACGGCGCGACGTCGTGGTCGAGATCGTAAACTATCACCGGGACGGGACGCCCTTCCGGAACGAACTCTACATCAGCCCCGTCTACGCACCGGACGGACAGCTGCGCTACTTCTTCGGCAGCCAGCTCGACGTCACGCGTTTCCGGACCGAAGAGGGCAAGCTCGCCGAGAGCGAGGCGCGCTACCGCACCTTGTTCGACGCCATCGATGCCGGTTTCTGCATCGTCGAGATGCGCTTCGATTCCGCCGGGCGTGCCGTCGATTACCGCTTCCTCGAGGTGAATCCCGCCTTCGAACGCCAGGCCGGCCTCGGCGACGTGGTCGGGCGCTGGGTCAGCGAAGTGATCCCCGGCCTCGAGCCCCGCTGGCTCGACACCTACGGTACGGTCGCTCTCACCGGGCAGCCGGCGCGGTTCGAGAGCGGCGCCGTCGCCCTTGGGCGCTGGTTCGACGTGCACGCCCTGCGCGTCGGCGAGCCGGTGCAGCACCGCGTCGCGATTCTGTTCAACGACATCACCGAGCGGCGCGAGGCCGAGACCTTGCTGCGCACCACGGCGCGGGAACGGACCACGGAGCGCGACCTGGTCTGGCGCGCGAGCCGCGACCTCCTCGTGATCTGCGGCTACGACGGCATCTACCGGGCCGTGAACCCGGCCTGGACCGAGATGCTGGGCTGGCCCGCCGAGCGGCTGACGGACGCGCATTTCGAGGTTTTCCTCCATCCCGAGGACCTCGACGCGGCCAGGGCGGCCGTCGAACGCCTGAGCGAAGGCAACATCCTCGACAACCTCGATGTCCGCATGAAGACCGTGGACGGCGACGTGCGCTGGATCTCTTGGAACGCGATTCCGCAGGGCGACCACTTCTACGCCGCCGGGCGCGACGTCACGGAGCGCAAGGCCCTGGAGGATCAGCTGCGCCAGTCCCAGAAGCTGGAGGCTGTGGGCCAGCTCACCGGCGGCGTCGCGCATGACTTCAACAATCTGCTGACCGTCATCAAGTCGTCCACCGACCTCCTGAAACGGCCCGACCTGCCGGAGGAGCGCCGCCAGCGCTACATCGGCGCGATCTCCGACACCGTCTCGCGGGCCGCCAAGCTCACGGGCCAGCTCCTCGCCTTCGCCCGGCGCCAGGCCCTGACCCCGGAGGTCTTCGACGTCGCCCGCAGCGTCGCCTCCGTGGCCGACATGGTGGGCACGCTGACCGGTGCCCGCATCCGGGTCGAGACCGACGTCGATCCGGGCCGCGCGCCGGACGGAACCCCGCTGACCTGCCTCGTGGATGCCGACCCGAGCCAGTTCGACACGGCGCTGGTGAACATGGTCGTCAATGCCCGCGACGCGATGGACGGCGAGGGCCGCCTCTCCATCCGGGTCCGGCGGACGCTCGCCATTCCGGCGGTGCGGGCGCATCCGCGCATGCGCGGCGACTTCGTGGCGGTGTCGGTCTCCGATACCGGTTCGGGCATCGCCCCGGAGGTGCTGGAGCGGATCTTCGAGCCCTTCTTCACCACCAAGGGCGTCGGGCAGGGCACGGGTCTCGGACTGAGCCAGGTCTTCGGCTTCGCGAAGCAATCGGGGGGCGAGGTCCTGGTCGAGAGCGTCCTGGACCGCGGCACCACCTTCACGCTCTACCTGCCCCGGGTCGCCGGCACCGCCGCGCCGCAGGAGCCCCTGCCCGAGCCGGCCGAACTCGCCGACGGGCACGGCACCCGGGTCCTGGTGGTGGAGGACAACCTGGAGGTCGGCGCCTTCGCGACCCAGGCGCTGCAGGAACTCGGCTACGTGACCCGGTGGGTGACCGACGCCGAGCAGGCCCTCGAGGCCCTGCGCCGGACGGACGGGACCGTCGACATCGTCTTCTCGGACGTGGTGATGCCGGGCATGAACGGGATCGATCTCGGCCAGGCCATCCGGCGTGACTGGCCGGCGCTGCCGGTGGTGCTGGCCTCCGGCTACAGCCACGTCATCGCGGAGCAGGGGACGCACGGCTTCGAATTGCTGCGCAAGCCCTACTCGGTCGAAGACCTCTCGCGCATCCTCCGGCGTGCCGTCGCACAGGCCGCGGCATCGTGACCGTCCGTCTCCACTTCGGTTGAACCCGGGCTCGTTCGCCCGTGTTGGAAGTTCGAGGTGCCGACGGCGGTCATCGGACCACGCATCACGCGGCACGAGAGGGAGACACCGACATGAGCGAAGGCGCCACCGCGAGCGACAGTCCCTTCATCAAGGGCCGCAACGCGCGCCTCTACGGCAAGCAGCGGGACAGCAACCCCTACGCGGAGGGCAGCGAGGACCACCAGGCCTGGGCGCAGGCCTTCGACGAAGCGGCGGACGACCGGCAGGAACAGGACGGCGGCACCGTCGACCCCCAGGCTTCCGCCGGAATCTGATCGCCGGAAACGCAGAAACGCTGCCGCCGCGCTCAGGCGGCAGCGTCCGGCCGGCGGAACCCCTCGATGCCCTGGCGCTCCGGGTTGATCGCCGCAAGCGCCCGCTTGGCCGCCTCCAACGGGTGCTCGGCCTCGATGCGGACGGAGGTCAGGTCCGGGTTCTTGTAGACGGTGACGATGGTGTCCATCACCTCGGTCAGCGTGGTGCGCTTGTCCTCCGGTGCGGCGATGAGAAGTTGCAGGCCCCAGGCCTGGTAGAGGTCGACGAGGGCCTGGGAATTGCGCACATCGAGCTTCGAGAAGGCCTCGTCG
>NZ_JAIEOF010000150.1 GCF_019750675.1 Methylobacterium sp. | reverse complement strand
GAAAGACGGGTATCGAATCACATCTACGCCGCTCTCGAAACCCCAAACGATTCAAGCGGATCGGACACCGCTCTAGCACGGTCAAACCCACATGGCCCTTGCGGAGCTTGTCAACACCGGGCGCTACGTCCTCGCCGATCAAGATCTGGTCGGCGTCTTTTTCCCAAGACACAACCGCTTGCTTTGAAGGCACAATGACGACCACATTGTGCTTTTCAGCAAGCTCTACCAACAGCGTTCGGATCTCTGAGATCTCGATCTCGGGATTAAGCTCCTGAGGCATCAAAATCATCCGCTCGCCCATCGACTGGGAGGATTTAGGCACGATCGGGTCACTGAGCTTGTCCGGGGATGCGCCCAGATGCGTGACTAGGACGCTGTCATCCGCGAGCGTTCCAGTCATGTAAATCCGCCGCTTCGCTTTAAGGAAGGATCGCAGGAGATCTGTCGGCGGACAGATGGGCTCGATCTCAAGTAACTGGCCAGCGATGATGCACCTGCAATAAGGTAAAACCTCCCGCAACAGCGGATAAGAGAACAAAAGTTCGGGGGTATCTTTCGCACTATGAAGTGCTTTCAAAATTGCCTCTTGATGGATCTTCCACGTCCAGAATGGAACTTCCATCGCTTCCCGCGGGTCACTCGCGGCTAAATCCAAAAAGCGCGAAGGGCTCTGTCGCTTCAAATCTGCAGAGACTTCTTTGAAAACCGCGATATACGCTTCATGCGTATTTGGTAAAGTAATCCGGAATTGATCAGAAATAGTTGCGAGGCAGGCGTGGACATCATCTACTACGACAGCGCCAATTGATATCTTCGCACTACCTACGCCAAAGACTGACTTTCCGTTGAACAATTTAAATATATTGATTACGCATATTTTCTGACCAGACGCATAAGCTGCATCGCGGGGATCATCAGTTACCTCGATGCCAAGCGCCTTTGCTTCTTCGACGACTTGGGCGGTCAGCTGTATATCCGGGCAAATGTACAGAGCAGGCCCCTTGTCCTGGTTCAGAGAACTCTGCAGCAACAGAAGGCCCACAACGGTTTTTCCACTTCCGACGTTAAGCTTGATCACCGTGTCCCGCTGATCTCGGACATCAAACCATGCCTTCATAACTTCGGTTTGAATGTCACGGGGGAATGAAAACCGCTTGTGACGGGCAAGTGTCAGGAAGATATCGCGCGGATCGATAACGGGGCTTTCATCGTCTTCAAGCAGATCAGTGAAGTCTACCACTAAGCTCATCCCTTCCATAACGTCGGAGCGCTTCGGCAGCTTTACACCTACGCTTGTTGATCCGCAACATATCCAACCAAGGGTTTAACATCCAAACTCGCCGCCGCCAGGTTCCCCTCATCGGAATTAAGGGTCGAACCTGGCGGTGAAGTTGCCGTCGGCGTCGACGAACCATAATTAAAGGCAGCAAGCCCGCTTCGGTGAGGACGTGTAACGGAGCGCTGCAACCGGACCTTCCGAACCCCGAAAAGGGGCGAGAGTGGCGCGGTGGCAACGGCAACTTTGGTGCAGTGCTGCCTGAAAGCCGAACAGCGCCGGTCTCCCGCCCATCACGGACGTTTGTGATGGGTATGAAATGTCAGATTTCGACCCCAACACCCAGAGGTGTCCAAACCCGATGCGGGCGGACCCGCGCGGCCTGCATAAATTCCGATCATAGGATTTTATGTTTGACAGCGCGACGCTCCTGGGGTATCGATAGGGCACGCTCAAGAAGTGTGAGTGGCGGCGGGGGCAGCGGCGATGTTCAGCGCACCGATCCCCGCCGAAACCCGCGCCGTCGTCGAGGCGGCCATGCGCGGCACCCGCCGGTCCGTCCGGGACATCGCGACTGAGACAGGCGTCGCGGAAGCGACGATCCGCACCTGGAACCGGCGCAGCGGCTGGCGCCCGGTGGCGGTGGAGGGGCCGCGCGGTCTCGATCCGCTCCGCTGGACGGCCGCGCGCCGCGCCGCGGTGGCGCGACTCTACCGCCACCCCTGGATCGACATCGCCGATCTCGCCCACGCGATGGGGTTGCCCGGGCGCCGGGCCGAGGCGCTGTTCGCGGCCTGCGGCCTGGAGGGGCGCCGACCCGGCGTGGTGGCGGACGCCACCGGACCCGAGACCGACCCCGGACGCCTGCGCGCGGCCTTGCGCGCCCACATCGCCCGCCAGATCCTGCGTTTCGACGCGGCGCTGAACGCCGAGTCCGGCGATGATCAAAAAAACGCCGATCCCAAGCGCTTCGACAGCGCCCGGGTGCTGCGCGACCTCGGCGGCCTCAAGCGGCTCCTCGACGAGACGGACCGGGACGCGGCGCCGGTCGGGTCGGCCGGAATTGGTCCGGCGAGGACGGATTCGAGGAAGGATGCGCGCGATGGCGAAGGATCCGGTGAAGACTCCGGTCACGCCTCCGGCGACGCCGGCCACGACCTGCCTGCCCTGCGCGCGGAGATCGCGCGCCGCGCTGAGGCGCTCGGCGGCGAGCGGGCGGATGCCGGCCCTGCTGGCGAGCCTGCCGCCGCACCTGATCCGGGCGCTCGCGGCTGACTGGCTCCTGGCGGCCCGGGCCGACCAGCTTCCGCCCTGCCCCGCCCTGGGGGACTGGACCACCTGGGCGGTGATCGGCGGGCGCGGCGCCGGCAAGACCCGCACGGGGGCCGAGTGGGTCCGCGCCCTGGCGCTCGGCGACCCGGCCTTCACGGCCCGGCCGGTCGGCCGCATCGCGCTGATCGGCGAGACCTTCGCGGACGTGCGCGACGTGATGGTGGAGGGGCCCTCCGGGCTCCTGGGCCTCACCGGGCGGCGGCCCCGCTGGTCGCCCTCGCGCCGGCGCCTCGAATGGGACAACGGCGCGGTCGGCCTCGCCTTCTCGGCCGAGGAGCCGGATTCCCTGCGCGGGCCGCAATTCGGGGCGGCCTGGTCGGACGAGATCGCCAAGTGGCGCTACGCGGAGGCCGCCTACGACATGATCCAGTTCGGCCTGCGCCTGGGCGCGCATCCGCGCGGCCTCGTAACCACCACGCCCCGGCCGATCCCGCTGCTGCGGCAGATCCTGGCGGACCCGCTGACCGTGGTCAGCCGGGCGCGCACCGCCGACAACGCCGCCAACCTCGCCCCGACCTTCCTGGAGGCGGTGGTGGGGCGCTATGCCGGCACCCGCCTGGGGCGCCAGGAACTCGACGGCGAGATGATCGCGGACCGGGCCGACGCCCTCTGGACCCGCGACCGCCTCGAAGCGGCCCGCGTCCCGGCGGCGCCGGAGGCCTTGCGCCGCATCGTCGTGGCGGTGGACCCGCCGGCCTCCTCGAAGGCCGGGGCGGATGCCTGCGGGATCGTCGCCGCCGGCCTCGACGGTGCCGGCCACGCCTACGTGCTGGCCGACGCCACCTTGGGCCGGGCCACCCCCGAGGCCTGGGCCTCGGCCGCGCTCGCGCTCTACCACCGCCTCTGCGCCGACGCCCTCGTGGTCGAGGTCAACCAGGGCGGCGAGATGGCGACCGCCGTCCTGCACCAGGTCGACGCCGCCGTGCCCGTGACCCCGGTGCGGGCCACGCGCGGAAAATACCTGCGGGCGGAGCCGGTCTCGGTGCTCTACGCGCAGGGACGCGTCCACCATGTCGGCGCCCTGCCGGCGCTCGAGGACGAACTCTGCGACTTCGGCCCGGACGGCCTCTCCACCGGCGCCTCGCCGGACCGCCTCGACGCCCTGGTCTGGGCGCTGACGCACCTCCTGCTGCGCGGCGGCTCCGAGCCGCGCATCCGGCGCCTGTAGGCGTCCCCGAACCCCGAACGATCCGCCCCAGCGAGGCCCCGATGGCGAACCTCCTCTCCCGGCTCGTGCGCCGTGCCGCGCCCCTCGACACCAAGGCGGCCCCGCAGGCCGGCATCGGCGTCGCCTTCTACGGCGAGGGCCGGGCCTCTTGGACGCCGCGCGACATCGGGGCGCTCGCCCGCGAGGGCTTCCAGCGCAACGCCATCGTCCACCGCGCCGTGCGGCTGGTGGCCGAGGCCGCCGCCGCCCTGCCGGTCGGGCTGGTGGGGGAAGGCGCCGCCGAACCGCATCCGCTGGAGGCGCTGCTCGCCCGCCCGAACCCGCGCCAGGGCGGGGCGGCGCTCCTCGAATCGCTCTACGGGCACCTGATGGTCTCGGGCAACGCCTACCTCCAGGCCACGAACCTCGACGGGAGCCTGCGCGAACTCCATGCGCTCCGCCCCGACCGGATGCGGGTGGTGCCCGGCCCCGACGGCTGGCCGGCGGCCTACGACTACGCGGTCGGCGGCAGGACCCTGCGCTTCGACCAGGGCGGCGAGGGCGTGCCCCCAATCCTGCACCTGACCCTGTTCCACCCCACCGACGACCATTACGGCCTCTCGCCGATGGAAGCGGCGGCGGTGGCGCTCGACATCCACAACGCGGCGGGTGCCTGGAACAAGGCCCTCCTCGACAACGCGGCGCGCCCCTCCGGCGCCCTGGTCTTCGCGACCCAGAGCGGCGCGACCCTGAGCGACGCGCAGTTCACCCGCCTCAAGGGCGAGCTGGAGGCCAACTACCAGGGCGCCGGCAATGCCGGGCGCCCGCTGCTGCTGGAGGGCGGCCTCGACTGGAAGCCGCTCGCCCTCTCGCCCAAGGACATGGATTTCGTGGAGGCCAAGAGCGGGGCCGCCCGCGAGATCGCGCTCGCCTTCGGGGTGCCGCCCCTGCTGCTCGGCCTGCCCGGCGACAACACCCACGCCAACTACGCCGAGGCCAACCGCGCCTTCTACCGGCAGACCGTGATCCCGCTCGTGCGCCGCACGGCCGAAGCCCTGGCCCACTGGCTGGAACCCGCCTTCGGCCCGACCCGCCTGGAACCCGACCTCGACGCCATCGAGGCCCTTGCCCCCGAGCGCGAGAGCCTGTGGCGCCGCGTGCAGGCGGCGGACTTTTTGACAGAGGCCGAGAAGCGCGCGGCGGTGGGTTACGGGCCGGCGCCGGGCGGGTGAGCGAGATCGGTCCGCGCGAAATCGTCGCCCTTGTAGAGGAGGGACGCGCCGTGGGCCCGCGCGCAAGCATAGGCGTGGCAATCGCCCATGTTCAGGGCGGCCGGGTGCCGGCCCTTGCCGAAGCGGTCATAGGCCGCGATGGCGAGGTCGGACTCGGCCTCCCCGAGGGGCACGAAGCGGATGGCGCCGGCCTCGAGGTAGAGGCGCACCTGCGCCCGGGCCGCCTCCACCGTGAAGGCGTAGCTGCGAACGAGGCCGGCCACCGTCTCCCAGACCGAGAGGGCGGAGCACAGGCGATCCGCGTCCGCCTCCAGACGGTCGCTCAGGGCATCGGCCTCCGCTTCGCCGGTGATGATGGCGATCAGGGCGGAGGCGTCGACGAAGATCGTCACGCGCCGCTCAAGTCGTCGAAGAACGCCTTGTCGGCCGCCTCGCCCGTCGGGGCCGGCAGCGGATGGCGGGCGCGCAGGGCGGCGAACCGCTCGCGCAGCGGCACGACGGGAGCGATCCGGGCGAGCTCCGCCGAGACGGCCCGGTGGACAGCTTCCGATTTCGTCACCCCGGCCGTCTCGGCGAGACGCGCGACCAGCGCCGCCGTGCGGTCGTCCTTGATGTAGAGCGGCATCGGCGCCTCCGAATATCCCTCGATGTCGAGAGGATATCCCACCCCTGGCCGATTGTCACCGGACCTTGTCAGCGGAGTCACCCATGGACGGCCATTTCACCGGCTATGCCAGCCTGTTCGGCGTGCCCGATCTCGGGCGCGACGTGGTGGCGCCGGGCGCCTTCGCGGCGAGCCTCGCGGCGCGGGGCGCCGCCGGCATACGCATGCTCTGGCAGCACGATCCGGCCGAGCCGGTGGGGCGCTGGCTCAGCCTGCGGGAGGATTCCCGCGGCCTGCGCGTGGCGGGGCAGCTCAACCTCGCCGTCCAGCGGGCCCGCGAACTCGACGCCCTCCTCCGGGAGGGCAGCCTCGACGGGCTCTCCATCGGGTTCCGCACGGTGCGCGCGCAGCCCCAGCGCGGCGGCCTGCGCCGGCTGGAGGCGATCGACCTGTGGGAGATCTCCCTCGTGACGTTCCCGCTCCAGGCCGGCGCGCGGATCGCCGCCCCGGACCGCGCCTCGCTGGCGCAGGACCTCCACGCCCTTGCCCGCCGCATGGCGCCGCCCCGGCGCCCGGCTCCCCCCTCCACCCGGCCCGGGTCCCGGCCCGCCGCCATCCTCCCCGCCACCTCCGCGAGGTTCGCATGACCGTTCAGATCCCGTTCGTTCAGGTCCCCTTCGAGACCCACGCCGCCGCACGCCGTGCGCCCGAGGCGAAGAGTGCCCTGCCGCTCCTGGAGGACAAGTCCGCCGGGCACGCACCGCGCGATCCGGCGGTGAGCGGCGCCATGGCCGAACTCTCCCGCGCCTTCGAGGCCTTCAAGGAGACCAACGACGCGCGGCTCGCCGCCATCGAGGGCCGCGCGCCGGGCGACGTCCTCACCGAGGAGAAGCTCGCCCGCATCGACGCCGCCCTCGACACGGCGCGCACCCGCCTCGACCGCCTCACCCTCGAGGGACGCCGCCCGCCCCTGGGCGCCGGCATGCCGGCCCCGCGCGACGGGGCGGCCGCCGAGCACAAGGCGGCCTTCGACCTCTACGTCCGGGCCGGCGAGAGCGGCGGCCTCAAGCGCCTGGAGGAGAAGGCCCTCTCGGCCGGCTCCGGCCCGGACGGCGGCTACCTCGTGCCGGCCGAGGTCGAGCGCACGGTGCTGACGCGTCTCGCCAACCTGTCGCCGATCCGGGCGCTCGCCACCGTGCGGGTGATCTCGGGCGGACAGTACAAGCGCGCCGTCTCGGTGCGCGAAGCGGTCTCGGGCTGGGTCGCCGAGACCGCGCCCCGGCCACAGACCGAGGCGCCGGCACTCTCCGAGCTGAGCTTCCCCGCGATGGAGCTCTACGCCATGCCGGCCGCGACCCAGACGCTGCTCGACGACGCCATCGTCGACATCGATTCCTGGCTCGCCGACGAGGTCGAGACCGCCTTCGCCGAGCAGGAGAGCACCGCCTTCGTCACCGGCAACGGGGTCAGCCGCCCGCGCGGCTTCCTGAGCTACGACACGGTGGCGAATTCCGCCTGGGTTCCGGGCAAGCTCGGCACGATCGCGACGGGGACGGCCGGTGCCTTCCCGGCCGCGAGCCCGGCCGACGTGCTGTTCGACCTCGTCTACGGCTTGCGCGCCGGCTACCGCCAGAACGCCAGCTTCGTGATGAACCGGCGCCTGCAGAGCACGATCCGCAAGTTCAAGGACGCGGACGGCAACTACCTGTGGCAGCCGCCCCTGGCCGCCGACCGCGCCGCCACCCTGCTGGGCTTCCCCATCGCGGAGGCCGAGGCGATGCCGGATGCCGCCGCGGGCAGCCGCTCGGTGGCTTTCGGCGACTTCCGCCGCGGCTACCTCGTGGTGGACCGCGCCGGCCTGCGCGTCCTGCGCGACCCCTACTCCGCCAAACCCTACGTGCTGTTCTACACCACCAAGCGCGTCGGCGGCGGCGTGCAGGACTTCGACGCCATCAAGCTACTGTCGTTCGCGGCGTGAGGGCAGAGCCCCCGGGCCTCGGGGCTCGGGGGCTTCGCGCATGCGCAAAACCTGTTGATGTCGTAACACAACCTCAAGTTTCTTTCCTCCCACAGGGGTTTTCTGGAAACTCGGACCTTACATCGACGCTTGAACCGCTTCAAAATCAACCTGAAGTTTTTAGGGCGGTCGGAATGAATCTGGATGGAGCTGAGAACGCCAAGGCCGAGGTTTTCATGCAAGCGTTCCGCTATCGGGAGGTGACGCGCGCGGCCGTGGACGCTGCGCCAACCTTTGCACCCCTGCCGGGGACGCAGGCCCATGCCGACATCCTCCGCGCCCGGCGGGAGCGAAGCTTCGATCCCAAGGAGAAGATCGCAGTCGGCATTCTGAAGAACCGGTCCGACGACCATGGCAACTCAGCCCTGAAAGTCGGTTTGTTCCTTCAACACAAGAAGCTGCTCCACCACCCCGTCGTCGAGGCCGCGCAACGCATCGCGAAGGGCGAGGTCGAGGTTCGGATCACGGGCCGGGTCAGGCACCGGGGCTTAGTAAAAGCGAAACCGTGCCGCCCCCTGCGCATGGGGCATTCTGTGGGTCACCACCGCATCACGGCGGGTACGATCGGCTGCTTCGGCATCGATCGCGATGGCCGCGTCGGCATCCTGTCGAACAACCACGTGCTCGCGAATACCAACCGGGCTCGGGTCGGCGACATCATCCTGCAGCCCGGCCGGGCCGATGGTGGCCGAATGCAGAACGCCGACCACCACGTCGCCAAGCTCGAGGCCTTCGTGCCAATCGACTTCGACCCGATGGCTTCGAATCTCGTCGATTGCGCCTTCGCCCGCCTCGATCCGGGGCGCGACTGCGTTCCCAACCGGATCGACGGGATCCTCGCCGATGCCGATGGCTGGGACATCAGCGACGTCGAAGATCTGCTGATCGAGCAGACGCCGGTGAAGAAAGTCGGCCGAACAACAGATCTGAGAGAGGGCTTGGTGGAAGCGATCGACGTCGACAACATCCAGGTCCAGATGATCACCGGCGCCCGCCCACGGTTTGCTATGTTCAACCGTCAGGTCGTGATCAGCGGCACGGGCCGGCCGTTCTCGCAGGGCGGCGACAGCGGCGCGCTGATCTGCACGCAGGACGGGCGCCCAGCGGCGCTTCTGTTTGCCGGAACCGAAAGTGGCGGCCTGAACGGACACGGCATCACTTATGCGAACCCGATCCGGAGCGTCCTTGATGCCCTCGAAATCGAAATCTACACTCAGGTACCAGGAGCATAACATGAGTGACCAGCGGGAAAAGCTGCGCGCGTCGAAGCCTGCGGCTCTGGCAGCCAAGGATGCGTTCGTGAGCCAGTACGCGGCCGGTCGCGGCGACCGTGCCGTCGGGCTTGGCCTGAACCGTCGCGGGGACGACTGGACCGTCAAAGTCTTCGCCCAATCAGCAATGGCGGCCCGGGAATTGCCGGACCATTTCGGTGATTTCGACGTCGAGGTTCAGATCACCGGGCCCGCCTCCACGGCCTAGCCATCGCTTGCCCGACCCGGGCGAAGCTGCCCCTCACCGCCGTCCCGGCCGGGCCATCCAGTCCGACCGGGTCGCGCCGATGGCGGCGCCCGAGGGCATCCGGGCGAACTCGGCCGCGCGCTGGCTGATCCAGCCGGTATGCTCGCTCGTGGGCGTCACGGCGGTGAAGCCGCCGCAGGCGGTGCGGGCCTTGCGGTCCTGGCGCATGGCGCCGCTCGACCAGCTGACCACGCCGACGATCTGGTAGCCGCCGGGGCCGCCGCGCAGGATCGGGCCGCCGGAATCGCCGAGGCACGCGCCGGCGCCCGCCGTCTCGGCCATGCGGCGCCGGTCCGTCACCACCGTGACCCGGTTGGCGACCTGGAGCGAGCCGATGGAGACGAGGTGGGCCTGGCGCAGGGTGCGGGCGGTGTTGCGCCGGTTCTCCGCGACCACGCCGAAGCCCGCGATGTCGACGGCGTCGCCGGTGTTGATGGCGCCGCCGCGCGGGTCGAGGGGCTGGAAATCACCGCCGAGGGGCTCGGCGAGCTTGATCAGCGCGAGGTCGATGCCCGGCTGGTCCTCCGGCGTGGTGCCGGGCACGAAGTCGGGATGCATGGCGGCGGCGATCGCGTTGATGCGGCGCGAGCGGAACGCCCGGTCCACCACCACGACGCTGTAGCCGGCCTGGTGCATCACGCAGTGGGCGGCCGTGAGCACGAGGTCCCGGGCGATGAGGGTGCCCGAGCAGATCTCGCCCTGGGTGCTCTCGATGCGCACCACCGAGGCGCGCAGGCCGTTCGGGTCGCGCGAGACCTCGCCGTCGATCACGGCCAGGGCCGGCAGCGGCGTCAGCGCGCAGAGGAATCCCAGGGTCGCGGCGAGCCGGGACCGGAGGGCTCTCACAGGGGCGGCCGTGCGCGGCGCGGTCGGCAACATCGTGTCTCTCCCGCGTCCGGCGATGTCCTGGACGAGAACCGTTGGAACCTATCCGAAGGGAATGGTTCGGCCAAGCTCTGGTTCCGTGCCGCGCGCTCCGGCCTCGCCCTCAGGGCTCCGCCCAGCGGGCGGCGGCCTGCCAGCCGGCCAGGGTGCGGTCGATCCAGGCGCGCTGGGGCCCCAGCAGGATGCCCTGCGAGACGCCGCCGCAGGCCTTCCCGCTCGCTGAAGCCTGGCCCCCGACCCAGGCCGAGACCGCCAGCACCGATGCGCTCGCGCCGATCGGGCCGCCGGAATCGCCTTGGCAGGCGCTGGCCCCGCCGGGGCCGGCCCCGAGCCAGACCAGGATGCGGCTCGGGCCGTGGGGCTCGACCACGCCGAGTTCGACGCTGCGATAGGTGCCGGTGCTGCGCGCGTCTCCCGCCGCCGCGACGCCGTAGCCCGACAGGGTGAGGCGCTCGCCGGCCCGGGGCATCGCGCCGCTTAACCCGGCGGGGACGAAGCGGGCCGGCAGGGGGGCGGCCAGGCGCACCAGGGCGAGGTCGATGGAGCGGCGGCGCCCGGCCACCGCGCCGGCATCGTAGCCGGGGTGGAGCGCGCGGGCGGCGATCTCGGCCAGCACCGGCGCGCCGGCCGCGTCCTTGTAGTGCACCCGGTGCTCGGCCCGGGCCGCGACGCAGTGGCCGGCGGTGAGGACCGCGTCGGGCGCCACCACGATGCCGGTGCAGACGCCGCCGTTGGACGACAGCACCATCACGGCCGAGGCCGCCGCCTCGGGCGCCGGGCGCCCGCCCACCACCGCACCCGCCGGGGCGAGCCCGAGCAGGCACATCAGACCCGCAACGGGCGGCCGCAGCCGGCCGGAGAGCGGAGCCGTTCCGCACGCCATCGCGATCCCTTCCTGACAACGCCCCCATACGGAGACGACGATGAACCCGATACGCGTCGAGGCCGCCATCGTCGAGCCGGTGAGTCTGGCCGAGATGCGCGGATTCCTGCGCCTCGACCCCGACGACGGCGGCGCCGAGGACGCCCTGGTGGAGCGCCTGATCGCGGCCGCCCGGGCCCAGGTGGAAGCCGCCGCCCGCCGCATCCTGGTGCCCGGGCGCTACCGGCTGATGCTCACCGCCTGGCCGGCGGACGGCCGGGTGCCGCTGCCGCTCAGCCCCCTGGTGGCGGTGGTGCGGACTTGGCTCGTCGACGCCGCCGGCACCGTCACCGACCTCGCCCCCGGGCTCGTGCGGCTGGGGCCGGACCCCGTCGAGGCGCCGGGCCTCGTCATCGATCCGGCCGTCCCGGCCCTCGACCGGCGCGCCGCCCTGATCGAGGTCGATGCCGGCCATGGCGGGGCCGGGCCGCCGATCCCGCCGCCGCTCGCCCAGGCGATCCGGCTCCTCGTCGCCCACGCCTTCGAGCATCGGGGCGACGGCGCGGGCGACGGCCTGCCCCCGCCCGATGTCGCGGCCCTCGTCGCGCCCCTGCGCCGGCTGCGCCTGTAGCGCCTGTAGCGCCAGTCCTCTCGGAAGGTCATCGCCATGTCCCAGTCTCCCATCCGCGTGCCCATCGGCGCGCGGCGGCGCCGCTTCGTGCTCGAACGCCCCCTGGAGGCGCCGGACGGGTTCGGCGGCGTGGTGCGCCGCTTCGAGGCCGGCCCGCTCCTGTGGGGCGCCATCGAGCCCCTGCGCTCCGTCGAGGGCACGCGCCTCGGGCGCGCCGAGGTGCTGGCCACCCACCGGGTCCGGTTCCGCTTCGGGCCCGAGATCACGCCGGCCAGGATCACCCCGGGGATGCGGCTGGCGAGCGGCCCGCGCCGCTTCGCCATCCGCAGCGCGGGCGATCCGGACGGGCGCCGGCGCGAGCTGGTCTGCCAGGTGGAGGAACTCACCGCCGGAGCCGCCGCATGAGCCTGCCCCCCTCCCCCACCAGCCCGCTCCTGGCGCTGCGCGCCGCCATCCTGGCCTACCTCGCCACCGACGCGACCCTGGCGCGCCTGATGGGCGGGGCCTTCCGCCTCACGGAAGAGCCCCCGCGCGGGGCGGGCCCGGTCTACGCCCTGTTCGGCGATGCCGAGATCCGTGACATTTGACGCAGTTTATTGCCGCTGCCCATCAGCTAAGTCGCTGATTACTCTAGAAATCCTTGACTCTTATATTTGCCCAGCATTTTTCCTGTAATTTGTCGTTGAGGCAACATTTATTGCAGTTGCTAGCCCACGACTAAATTCTTGCTCATCCGTGCCGGTAGGGGCGTTCATGTATGCTTAGGCAAAGACCGCAAAACACAGCCCTGGTACGACGAAAAACTGGACACAGCGGTCCAAACTGAAGTCGATGTTGTCGGTGCTCCAGTCTGTTCATCAATCGACATCTTGCGAAAAATGATTCTCGATCGTGCTCCTTTGACCATGGGCCCTCACCGGCACGCTGAACCAGCATACGCACTCATGACTAGACTGGCCGTTCGAAATGGTTTTCCGAACGCACGGGAGTTCTCGGAAAGTAGAGGTCTACGATGGAACGACGTGGAGCGTGGAATCTGTGTTGAACCAGTAGCTGCAATTGCCGGTATCGATGCTGACAGCCTCAGAAAATGTACTTTTATTTCTAATGGCTCGTATGGAACATTGCAGAAGGAGACGCTCCACGCGTCCCATTGGCATATCCGTCGTAATATTTGTTGCAATGCCTGCCTACAGGACGACAAAATAAACGATCCAGACATGGCAAGATATGGCTCTTTGAGGAGGTCGTGGTGGGATCTCACGTCTGTGCACAAGTGCCCAATCCACAAATGTGATCTTGAATCCATAATAAGAGATTCTCCTCGGCTTCAATGGAAGACAAGCCACGAGAGGAAATATTCTTCCGGCTGGGACGCTTATATCCTCGGAAGGCTAGGATTCGTCGATCCGGCGCCTTCAGATCTTCTCGATAAGCTTACTTTAGACGCGGCAGCCAAATTTGTGGCCATTTGTGGCGGCGCTCTCTGCTATGGCAAAAAACATACATTTCAGCTCCATAAGTTTCTTCAATTAGAACGCGTTGTATGCGCAGGTTTTTCAATAGCTAAAAGCGAGAAATCGTTTGTTGAATTTTTGGACGTGTTGTGGCGATCTGCAGAATACCCCAAAAGAGGCTGGCCCACGACCTCTATTTATGGAAATCTGAGTCAGCAGCTGCAGCCCTTTAACGGCGAAGAACTTGCAATAGTTCGGGAAGTGGTAATACAGCATGCAAAGTTGAACGTTCCTCTCGGCCCGAAACGGAAGCTCTTTGGACAGTTGGCTGATGGAGATCGGACATTTTCCGGTCTCAGGGCGCTTGGAGATAAATACAGCCGACCGGAGCAGGCGGCTCGCTTGGCGGTGGCTTTGGCGAGCCACGCCGATACGACAATTTTAAATGCGGATACTTCAAAATCAGGCTTTTCGGCCGATTTAGTTGGCAATATAAAGGTTACTTTATCTCAATCGGTTTATCGAGATAAAATCATGGAGGAGCTTGGTATTTCTATGCAAACCTTCAAAAGACTTCAGAAGGTGGGCATTTTTGTTCCCATAGTGGATACGAAGCGACACAAATTACAGAGGGAGCTGTTCCACAGGAATTCCGCGAAAGACCTCATCGACCAACTTTGCGAAGGAGTGCCTATTATTAATTTTGTAAATAAGGGCGAGACAAGATTATCATCAACGGTAAAATTTAGGCGAGGAAATGTCGTTAAAGTTCTCACGGCATTAAAGACAGGTAAAATCCGGCCTATAGGGCGTCTGGCAGAAGCTGTTGGATTTGACGCTGTTATCTTGAGGTCTGTTGACGTAACAGGCATCACTTCCAAGACGCGTCCGCCAAACACTATCACAATCTCCGAAGCGGCTGAAGTATTAAAAATAAGCGTGATGACAGTACGCAAGCTTTCTGAAGCGCGTTTGATAGCCTCGACAAAGGTAAATGGCGGCCAGCCAAAGGCTCGCGTGTGGTTTATCGAAAGAGCTGTACAAGATTTTGGTAGACGTTATGTGCTTGCTTCGAAGCTGATTGACTTTCTTAACTGCAAAAACATCGATGTTACGAGGGTCATGAGATCACGGTTTGGCGTAGAGAGATCGTTTGCACCGGAAGTTATACGGATTGCGTTTTTTGAACGAAACGCTCTTGCTTTGGCTGGATTTCCAGCGGCTGTCTACCTCCTATAGACATTGGCGATTCAAAAGCTGATCGCCGCGCGCGCGTCTGGTATGGATTGATGGGGCGACGCCTCTCGACACGTGACCTCTCGAAGAACCTGACTTCAATCCTGTCCGAACTTTCCATCTCAATGGATGGTCGCAGGCCGGTCTCTTCAAGCACCGCAAGCACTGTAGCTGTGTTCGTTCCAGAAGCCCGTGCAATCTCATGTGACGTAATGTATTTGCGATTGAAATTTTCGAGATCACTTAATCGGTAGTATTTAGTCGATGAAATATGAATCGCCGCCTGCAGATGGCCGGCGGCGGTCAGTGCATTAAAAGTGCGCTCGCGCAATTCAAGGATCTTCGCCGCTTCCTTCGTAGCGACGCAGCCCATTGTTCCTGCATGTCTGATTGAGCCAAGCGCGCTCTCCGAGATCAGTATTGAAGAAAGACTCTTTGGTCCCGAGAGACGACCACAAGGGCGAACAGCCCGCAGAAGTAGGGCGCGACATAATTTAACATTCCCGACGCGACGTGTTGCTACCGGCAAGCGCAGGACGCCGGTCGGCGGCATGTCGAAAACCGGAGCACCATCGGAGAGGTCGTCGAGAAATCGGTCGAGTGTTTCGATGCTGAACCGGGCTGCGTTGCCGAAAGCCACACCAGCCAATTGATCCGTTTCAATCAATCCGACGCGTACGAGTTCGCGCAAGGATCTGGGGGTGGTACCAAGACGATGGGCGGCCGCTACCACCGTGAGCGTATGGTCTAGTCGAGACCGCAGCGCCTCGACATGCCTGCGCTCATAGGAGGGCCGAATTCTTCGCCGAGTATTAAAGGCAGCAAGTGCAGCTGACGGAATGACTCGTCTAGTCGCATGCTCCGAAAGGCCGAGGATCGCCCCGGCTTCGGCGATAGAGATCCGATCCGCCGCCGGATCGGTTGCAACGAATTTCCTCCAGTTGGTCCACAGAATGCCTCGCTTGCCGACCATTGCCCCCATTCGCTCTCCCAGCCAAGTCCGAAGGTCGCCTTCCGGGAGCGCGGCCATCCATTCATAGAATCCGCCGAACGGCTGGCGTATCGCGTCGGCAGATCCACTTCGCGCCATAATCGTATCGAGCATCTGCTCCACGCCACTATCGTCGGATGCGGCAACCTCCATGCCAGCGGCACCAAGGGTTCGAAGGTCGAAGTCGCGAATGCTGCCCGTGCCTTCGCCTTGCGCCAACATTTTTAGCGAGCCCAGACGCGGAACAAGCGCGATCACGTCTGAAAGAGCCAGCCGATCGAGAACAAGCACCGACTTGCGCCCGATGCCTCTCAGCCGGCCGACAAGATATGCCTCCAAAGATAGCAGTCCCGGCTCGATGCTAGTCCATCTGAGCCTTTCCAAATCGGCACCACATCGACAGCTCGTCAAGCTGCCCTGATCAAAGACGAGTTCCCTCGAACACATTCCACAGCGACCGATAAGCTCGATGGAATGGATCGGGCATGCAGTAACGGTGGCAACGTTCCACCAGCAGCGTAGATGCCGGTTCCAAGATCCTTCCAGCGCCGTGGCTGCATTCGCGCGGCGGTCGTCGGACCAGCATAATGGGCAAAACCGTTTGCGTCCGAAGACAATTTGAGAGCTCAAGAGTAGTTCGCCTTGAATAGAGACGCGACCTCCATTCGACCACCTCGGCGTCGATGCTACGAGGCCTTCCTCGCGGGCACGACCGTGCTCCAATAGAAGATTAAGCCCCTTTCCATGAGCGAGTTCAGCCAAGTCGATGCCTCGGGCAGCGAGCGCCTCGCCGCGCCATGTATATCCGTTCGCTTCCACTAGTCTGAGCAAGTAACCGTGAGCAGGCTCCCCATCCAGATGTGGAGGTCTTATCGGAAACATGGCAGCTCAATTCCGGCGTACGTTCTTGGCGAATGTCGGTGCAGCCGGACCGTCCGACGCCAAGCCACGAAGTCTGATGGGCATCCTGTCGCAAATCGTCTTTCCGGCAACGGCCGCCCGGTAGCCTGACGATGTATCGTCAAGATCGTCCACGATCGGGTTCGACTTGTCATTCGTCAGCTTGGTCCTATCGTACGCCATTTCGAGATGCTTGTCGGATATGTGCAGAACGTCATTCTTCAAGCCGATTTCCAAGGCGCGGATGAGCAGTCGAGTCGTCCGGCCGATCAGCCCTCCCGTTGCCTTGTGAATGCGCTCCGCCCGATCAGGATCTGCGAGGTTCGAGGGCTCCGGCAGAGCCAGCGCTGCCTCGAACTGTTCGAGATATGACTGATACGCGTTGCGAGAAATCCTGGCACTTTTCCCGGCAGCTTTAGGGCGAGCCCAGGGAAAAGGTTGGACATGCAATCGGTCCCGGCACCGCCCATCGAGCTGTTCATTCCTTTCAAGCGGGATATCTGCGTAGGGCAGTCCGCTTAAGATCATCTGGACACGGGTATGTTCTAAGAGATCTTTCACAAGCTCCGACAATTCATGGATGACGCTCCCGCGATTCCAGGGAACCGCATTTTGGAAGTCGTCAATGATCAAGACTTGTGTCTTCTGACCTTCGATCTGCGTGCGAAGGCGTCCGAGTATTTCAGATTTCTTCAAACTCCGCGCAACCGGTGTGCCATAAGCCTGCAGTAACTCTGCCGAAAATGAGACGAGGGATCTCTCGCCAGGAGAATCAACATAGACAATAGGTCGCTCGTCCCCGTATGGTCCGTCCTTGAGGCGGAGCCCGTACTTGTAAAGCTCTGCATGACGGCCGGTCTCCCGCAGGATCCTTGCCTGCTCCTGACGACAGAACTGCTTGACGATCGTGGTTTTTCCTACGCGAGACTCTCCATATAATAATATAAAGGATCCAGGTTCTCTCCTTACCCATGCTTGCCGAAGGTCGCTGAAAGCGTCCATCGCTTCTGGGATATTTGTGTATTTTACAATAAGAGAGTGAGTAGCTCTCTTCATTATCTCTGATTTCTGATCGGCAGATAGACTAGAAGTCGACATATTCGAACCCATTTTTCTCGAGGCTTGGAGACACGCGCGTTTGCGGATCATCGATCTCAGCGGTCGGCCTTCCGGATAGGATTGATTTTGGAATACCGGCGAGGATCGGTCCCTCAACTTTCGATGGGATTGACACGTTGGTTTCTAGGCACTTGATTGCATCGAGCCGTTCCGGAACCGTTCGCTCCTTGTGACTGTTCGCAACACTCATCGGCTTAGCCCGAGAGTTATGGGGAACACTGACCTTTGTGCCGCTTCCGGTTTTCTTTTTGCGCAAAACGCGGGAAATGCTCGGCTCGACCTTAGTCGGATTCACGATTTCTTCCTCGACGGAGAACGAGGAATCCTTGTTCTGTACCAATGTGTCCTTCAGAGATGCCAATGGATCCAGCCGCTTCGTCCGTACGCGAGCTTTTTGCCGCGCCTGGACGGAATCGAACCGCCGTTGGTTTGCCCGAATCTGGGGATCTTTGATCTCGGCGTAGGCCTCGTCGATGTCGCTCATCTCAGACAGCTCGTAGGTCTTCTTTCGAAGGCGCACGTTCGCTCTTGCGACCAGATGCTCGTGTTTGGTCCGCCCTCTGGCGCCCGGACTGTTACACTGGAGCGCGACCCAATGGCCTTCGGGGTGAAGGAACCAAGCTTGCCCTACATCGAGCGGATCGATTTTCAATACGTACTCAACATCATCCTTGTTTTTGGCATTGAACATTCTCTGGAGGACCTCTGAGGACGCACCGTAATGAAGATTCTTCCAAGTGAACCCATTACGCGTCAGCTTGCTCCTGCACTGCTCTGAAATGAGTGGAATCAAATGATTTAAATCTGGGGCAAGATCCACATCATATCGATCAACGAGTTCGTTCCACCTATTTTGGGGAGTATCCTCGATCCCTTCGTGCCAGCCGGGCATGTAATAGTCCGAGATAAACTTAACAACAAACCAGAGTACCTGCTCCATTGTCAATTCGGCGCGAGCCGCAGCATCGTAGTCGATGCGACGCAAGCCGGTTTTGAAGAGCGAACCGGGCATACCGCCGAAAATTTTCTTTTTGATCGTCTGGATAACTCGCTCGACGTGTCCCTTCATCTCGGGGGCGCCGGCGGGCGTATGGATGAGTTGTATGTTAAGCTGGGCGCAGAGTAGTTTCATGCTTCCACAGCGGTAGTCAGATCCTTGGTCGGTAAAGATTATTGCCGGCTTCAGGGTGCATGACCAAGTGTTTTTCACATTATCGAATTGTGATGTCCAGATCTTCGGAAGCATCATCATGCGAAGGGTTTCTTGAATTGTGACGAACCCTTCTTCGAGCCCGACGTAGAATCCCAGTATGGCGCGTGTGGCGACATCGATCGCCACCGTCATAGTTACTTGCTTGAACTTAAGTTCATCTGTATAGTCTCGCACGACGACTGGAAGTTTAGTCGAGTCGATTTGGACGGCCTGTCCAGGCATGAACCAGTCCGGTCCGTTCCCACGCAGATCGAAGGCGCGATCGGCGTCCCGCTTTCCCTCTCGATATCGAGCTATGATTCGGGCATCCGTGCTACGGATCAAGCGGTACCATGCCTGTTGGTCGGGAACCGTGCCGCCGCGCTTCTTGATCTCGGCCGTGGCCAGTCTAAAGATCGAGAGAGCACTCGGCTGCTCCTGTGTCAGCCAGTGGACGTGGAGATATTCCGTCATAACAGCACTGGCGATCTCGCATAGTCGAACGCGCGATGTGGTATTAAACCATCCTCGCCTGTGCCACTGCGGGATGAGAGCGGAAAGCATCTTGCCACTTCGGACGTAGCGACGATACCAGCTGCGCAGAGAGCTGCCGTTCGGAGCTTTCTCGCCGGCCTCGGCGCCTGACCGCTCGAAGTACCTCTTCGCAAAGGCGTCGAGCGTTTCCGGTTTCAGGTTCACGCGTTTCGGCTTCTCCGTAGCTGAAACGTCAGACTTTGCGCGTCTCTCGGTCCGACGTTCCTGGATCGCGAGGTCGAGGGCTTGGACGTAGCCGAGGCGTCGCCGAGCTTCCCTCTGCTGTTCTTCGCTGAAGGAAGAGATGTCCCGTCTCATATCTTCGATCAGGGTCGCCGGCAGTCCGGCGTTCGGCGCCTTCTCCAGCTTTAGCCGACTCGTTGCCCAAGCGTCGAAGAGATCTTTCCAAAGATATGGCTCCCATTCCCTCCCAACGGGCCGAAGCATGATCCCGTTTCGGATCTTTTGACCTGGTTCCATGCGAACATGGTCTAGGATTACTATATCATTAGTTCCAATCTTGAACTTATACATGATGTTGCCCCGGCGCTATGACCGGTTGTGTCAACAACCCTTCCATCATCACCGGGGTCACGAGAGCACGCTCATCGATAGGAACATCTAAATCGAGCTTCACTTCGCGACGCACGTACAGCCTCAGAACGGCGCGGAAGGCTTTTCCACCGATGCCGCTGCGCTCCCGGATTTCACCAATTGTCAGCACTTTCCCACCTGCACGGTGCAGAACGGATCTGACGCGGTCGAGCGCTTCGACATTTTCGAGGGGGCCGGCTTGAGCGAAAAGCATTTCGACATTCGTACATCTGGGCTGCCTACGGATCATCCCGTCGGTCCAGACCTCGAAGTCATGCCCGCGATACTCGAAGTTCTTGCGTACCAACTCGTGTTCGATTTCCAGCTGCCTGGCCTCGGCGGCATATTTCACCTCTATGAAGGTGGTACTGGTCCGACCGGATCGCCAAACTTCGAAATCCGGTACGAAATGCCGGATTTGATTCGTTCGTGGGTCTTGCCATTCGAGGGTGCACGGCTGCGGACGGATCCGAAACGTCGTGCCGTCAAAACGGGCGATGCGGACGAATTCCAGCTCGAGCAGAGACTCGCCCTCGACGTAGCCTTCGATGTCGTTGCCGGTGCGGCCCGTAGGCGCCATAAGGTTATCGATGTCGAACCACGGCATTGTGCCCGAGAAACTGACCCGGTTGGTAGGCTTGTCCGAAATCCGGACGCCTCGGATCGGCCTAAGCGATTTCGGCGTGAAGGCGACTGTCATTCGAGACGTTCCGAAAAGCTTGGATGCGGTCTTCAGGTGCTGCAGGTGGAACGTCGCTTTGGTCCGGCGATAGACCGCGTCTCTGCTCACCGCCTCTGCTACCCGACCTCAGGTTGAAGAAGTTCTACGCGACGGCGGACAGATTGACTCCGCATTCGGTGTCTCTGTTTACCTAAGGAACGACTCAATGCCCGAGTTATGCTCTCGCGTCGCCGGCCACCTACGGTTCCTTCCGGGCGGCCGGATTGG
>NZ_JAIEOF010000438.1 GCF_019750675.1 Methylobacterium sp. | reverse complement strand
GGCCTCCACCTTCGGGTCATTCCCTTCGATGACATCCAGGCCCGTGCCGTGGGAATGCTGCGGCCTCTGACGAAGAGTCTGGGCCTCTCGCTAGGTGACCGCGCGTGCCTCGCCCTGGCGCAACAACGCGGGGCGACGGCTTTGACCGCGGACCGGGCCTGGAGCGATCTCGCCAGCACGCTCAAGGTTGCCATCGAACTCGTACGCTGATGCCGAGTGGATGGGCCGTGCGATGCGGGCCACACGATCGACACCCTACGACGGCGGTTGGGGGATGCCTGCCCCGGCGCATGGTGTGATGAGCGGAGTCGAAGGCTCCTGAGACCTGCTAACGATCGAAGAGCCGTTCACGGTCTCGTACGAGACGCAATCATCATCGGCATCTTGGCCGCCCCCCAACGTCAGGCGTGGTGCTCATGCACAAGTCCGCGCGCCTCGATCGGCATCGCGATGGCGAACAGGTCGAGTTGAGCGTGAGACGCATTCGTTAGACGTCGACGTCGTGATCGGACCTTGATGATAGGGAGCGCGACACCTGGCTTGGCGTGCAGGACCGATCCCACGACCCGACAGCCGTCTCCGAAGTGGTAGACATACGCGCGGCAAGGTCCGGACTGGAAGATGTCCTGAACCAAGGGTTCGTCGCCCGGTAAGCCGCCCAGCACGCGCAGAAGGCAGGTCAGACCGAGGACTTCCGTTCGGGTTGTTCGGAACTCGAAGCTGTGTCCGGTCCAGGTCTGGCGTTGGGCACCGACACTGGTACCCGGAAAAGGATTGCCCCCGACCTGAGTTGCCGGATCGGTCAGGAACCCTGCAATCGCCTCCCGATCGGCGATGTGCGCACACATCAGGATTGAGGCGGCAAGCTGACGCCTGGTAGGAGCCACGCGCTTCTCCGTCACGCCTGCAGGGATGAACGAGGCGAGAATCATCGTTCTCGAAAGCTTCGGGCTGGCGGGGTGAAAGCGTACGGAGGAAGTGAAGCCTTGGCTACACCGCTGGTCGATGGCAGCTCCGGCGCGTGGCTCCCGCTCGAGCCGGCTTCCGGCTCGCCCTGCACCGGCAGCAGGTGGATCGGCTGTTCACTTTGTATCACGCCTGCGCAACCGGAGGCGGCGACAGAGGAGCCTCCGCCTCTTCGAAGTCTCACTCGGCAGCGACATTCTTGCGCGGCCGTCCAGCCTTCTTCTTCGCCTCGGCCGGGGTCTGCGAGATCACATCCTCCGCATCCGCGAGCTTTGCCGACGCCTTGGTCTGGCCCTTCCGATTGTTGCCAAGCCCCAGAGCGCGTGCGAGCTCGGAACGCTGCGCCGAGTAGCTGGCGGAGGTCATTGGGTAGTCAGCAGAAAGACCGTACTTGGCCCGGTATGCCTCGGGGGTGAGCCCGCGAAGCGTAAGGTGGCGGCGCAGCGTCTTGTATGGCTTGCCGTCCTCGAAGCTGATCAGTGCATCGGGCGTGATCGACTTCTTGATCTGAGCCGGTGTCGCCTTCTCGACTCCGTCCTTCGTCGGAGCGCCCGCTCCACCGGCAGCAATGCTGCTGACAGCGGCATGCACAGAGGCGAGGAGATTGGCCAGCTCACTCGGCGGGATCGAGTTCTTGGACACATAGGCTGACACGATGTCAGCTGTCAATGTGATGTAGGCGGTACTCGTGGTTTCAGTCGCAGGCCCAGCTTGATCTTCCATTTTTTGTTCCTCTGATTTTTGAGAAGGCTAACGCATCCACGTCATCTTCAGAGAAATCAAGATGCTATCGACACAATGTAATGGCAATCAGTTTTAATTTAGCATTGCAGACAGAGGAGGCCTTGTTTTCACCTCTATGTAACGAGCGTCCTGATCAAAGCCCAAATGGCTTGGTGCTCAGGTCCGCCACTGTCGAGACTGAGGAATATCGGGAGCGCCATGTCGCCCACGTTGCCGCCTGAGGGCTAGGTGTTCAGTCCCGAGGTGAGGTAGGTCGGATCGTATCTGAAACGGCTTGGATCTTTTGCCCAGGCTCGGCAGGTCGCCTCGTATGGCGTGAGGCCGCGTAGGGTCTTGAGCCGCCGAGTGAAGTTGTAGGCATCCAGGAAGGCGGCGAGGTGGTCTCGCAGCTGATCGTGGCTGTCGTAATGGTAGCGCTTGACCGTTGCCTCCTTGAGGGTCCGGTTCATGCGCTCGACGTTGCTCGTGGCCATCGACGCCGGGACCGCGCCGGGTTGGCTGCGCGATGTGCCGGCCGTCGCGGTCTTGCGCCGGGTCTGGTTGCAGAACTTCCACCTCGCCGAGGGTGACGTCGGCGGGCTGCGCGGCGGCGATCGCGTCTGGTAGCGGACAGAGATCGACGGCATCCCACCAGCTCTCACAATGGTCGCCTCGCCTTACGATGCAGACGTACACTATGCCAAGAAGCGCGATGCCAAGAAGCGCGCCACCACCTGGATCGGCTACAAGGTCCACTTGAGCGAGACATGCGACGACGTAGGGCCGCCGCTGATCATCCACGTCGCGACGACCCCAGCCCCGATTGTGGACCGCGTGGTGCTGAATCCGCTGCACGCGGCCCTCACGGCCAAGGATCTGCTGCCGGCGCGGTTTCTTGTCGACGCCGCTTATATCGACGCCGACGGCCTCGTGGCCGCCTTGCGCAGTCACGGCGTGGAGCTGATCGGACCGGTCCCGAAGGACAATCAGTGGCAGGCTCGCACCGAGGGGGCGTTCACCATCGAGGCCTTCCGGCTCGACTGGGATCGACAGGTCGCTGTCTGCCCGGCCGGGCACAGCAGCCGAAGCTGGTGTCCCGACCACAACCTCGAGCGAACCGTCATGCGCATCCGCTTCGCCACGCGTGACTGCAAGGCCTGTCCTCTGAAGCCGCGCTGCACGCGCTCCCAGCGCCGCCTGCTGACACCGCGCTTGCGCGAGGAATACGAGGCGCTCGTCGCGGCACGGGCACGGGAGGGCCGACCGGCGGCGGCGAGCCGGCGTGGAGGGCACGCCCTCGAGCGGTGTGCGAGCAATGGGCCTACGCCGTAGCCGCTATCTCGGCTTGGCCAAGACGCACCTGCAACACTTGTTGACGGCCACGGCGATCAACCTCGGCCGCCTCGCTGCCTGGATTGACGATGTCCCTGCTGCCCAACCCCGATGCTCCGCCTTCACCCGCATCATGACTCAGCCGACAGCCGCGTAGGCGTTCGCCAGCAGTATCGAAACAGGAGCAATTCCAATCCGCGCCGGCCGCAAGGCTCTTACTGGATCAGGGCCGCCCCGCCGCACTGTGTCCCGTCCACCGAGACGTCGGCAGCCCCGACCTGGATGCCGAGCGATGACAGCAGCCCGTCGAGGATGGCGTCAATGCCAGGCGATGCCAGCGTTAGCACCCCGCCGATGAGACCCTGAAGGTTGAGGATGCCCCCAAGGGGAAGGCCATTGACGTCGAGGACGAGGCTTGAGAACAAGGATTTCGACAGTGATGTCGTCAGTTGGTTGGACGACACCGTCCGGATCCGCCCCGTCGAGATGTCGGCATCGCTGAACGTGAGGCTGCGCGTCGTAGCCCCGATTTCCGTCTTGGCCGAGGTGCGCACCTCAAGCAGCAAGGCCTTTAGTATCGCCACCGTGTTAAGCGGGGGCCGCGACCCGTCCGGGTTGAGGTAGGACAACGGCGTATCGCCGATCGCGAGGTAGGTCGCCCCCGTCGTCACGTCCAGGCTCACCGACCTCTGGTCCAACGAGCTCCACGGGCAAGATATCTTGGTGAAGGCTGCCTTAGCACGTCCCACCTCGACGTAGATGGGCACCTTGAGTTCGCCGAGCCCCAGTGGAGCCGTGAGCGCGACCTCCACGAGGGCTCTGACCTGGGCGGTCGACAGTGTGGCGCCAGGGGCTACGAAACCCGACGTCCGCCATGCCTCGCCGACCCGGAGGGTAATTTTGGACCTCAGTAGGCCCGGGACGTTGGCGCCGAGGTCAAGGCTGACCTGGTTCGTCCCGTTAGCAAGCACGGCACCTGCGTTGAGCATGCCAAGGGCTGCCACGGTCAACGGCCCCACCGGGGACGCGAGCGGCGTCTGGGAGATCTCGCCGACGGACAGTAGGTCAGCCAGCTTCACGCGTCCCGTGGTGGTGGTTCCGGTAGGAAGGCGAGAGAGGGCCTGCGCGGCATCGAAGCCGCCCGGGGTGGAACGGGCCGTGTCCGCGAGGGCAAGTGCCAGCTCGCTGACCGAGAGCGAGCCCGCCAGAACGTCGGCGTAGGTGATGGCCTGGATGTGCCCGCGGATCGCAGCGTTCCTAAGAAACGATAGCGCGTCGATCTTGAGATCGGCCAAGGCGCGGTAGTCGAGCAACGAGAACGAGACCGTCGATCCCAACAGGCCGGAGAGTATGGCGTTACCGATCCCGCCGTCGAGGGCTGTGACACGGGACCCGATCCCGAAGGCAGCGAGATCCCCCCGTATGGCGGTGGCCGTCGCCGTCATATGTATAATCGAGGGCCCGCCGACGAGGTGGGCGAACGAAGTCCTTATCGACGCCCCGGCCGTGACGCGCGAGGCGTTAGGAAGAGACCCTCCAGCCACGAACCGGGCGTCGATAGAGACGCTCCTGTTCGGGATGTATGTGCCGGGCGTCACGACGAACCCGGTCGGGGCGTCGAAGCCGTTGTCGTCGAGGGCAAGGAGGGCGGCGGCCCTGCTGTCCCTGGCGCTGACCGATGCCAGAGCGGCGATGTCCACCGCGGCCTGGAGCTTGCGCTTCTGGTGGAAGGCAACCCCGAGGTCGACCCCAAGACCGGCGAAGCCGAGCAAGACGGTGATGGCGAGACCAAAGAGCGGCGCGATTGCCCCCTTGCGATCCGATCCGAAGGCTTGCAGGGGGCGGCGCATCACAGGCCGCCGCGGCGGATGCTTGCGGTCCTCGTCAGGGATGACGGCAGTGGAACGAAGTGGGGGACTACAATGAGGACTGAAGTTGTTAGGTCGTAGCGCACCGTGACCATGAAGATGTCCGGGTTCGCCGGGTCGGGACCGGCCTCCACCGTCAGGGCGTCCGGACGGATGAGGGGATTATCCGTGCTCCGCCGCTTGGCCGTGGCGATGGCGACAGTCGTGCGCTCGCCCGGATCGAGACCCGCGACCGAGGCTCGGGCGGATTGAGAGGCCGCCTCCTGGAGGCTATGGGCGATTCCAAGGAACCAGCCGAATCCCATGATGCCGAACATGGCCAGAAGGACGAAAGGAACGAGGAGCGCGAACTCTACGGCCGCGGCGCCGGATGCGTCGTGCTTGAGAGAACCTGCCCTGAACCGCTTGAGGATGGACATGGGGATAGTCTCAAATTCTATAATTGGTTGTGTATATCAACCTTCAGAAAATATTCTGAATGAAATTTGCAACCCACTCCACAACTTTTGATAAAAAAAGTAGTTAAATGTTAAGATGATTAACGCATGATTAATTTGTGAATAATTCCAGTAGATGATTACGCATATTCTATCAATTTAAGGATCGGATTGCTGAATTTTTGACTTCGTCGCCTCTTGGCAGATCAGCATGGAATACCGTCTGCCTCAGGTCCTGGGCTAGCCGGGCCGATATAGTTCGCCCAAAGGTACACACGAACACACCCTTGAAATCCCGCATCTCGACGCGGCGTCCTTCGCCCTTGATCCTGCTCGTGATAGCGCGGGCGGGCCGAGAGGCTGGCCCTGGCGGAGATTTACGATGGCGGGAGCCGCACTAACGCGGCCCGGATCGGAGCGGTAGGTCTTCAGACGGTGCGCGATTGGGTGGTCGCCTTTAACGCGCAGGGTCCGGACAGTCCGGACGGATAGAGCGTCAGTTCATCGACGTGCAACCCATCGGGCACTGTCGGTAGAGACGGGCTCGAGATCGGCATCCGACGCCTCCTTGGTCATGGGGAGGATCAACGCTCAAAAGCCAGATCTGACTCCGTCAGCACCAAAAGTGCGGATGAACCAATGTTGCACGCCGAAATACAGCGCAAATCCGAAAAACGGCACGATACGTACGGACTACTGTGCGCCTTCATAATCGGCACTGCCACGGTCAGTGAAGTCACAGCCGAGCAGATCAAGTGGCAGAACGCCACGTTCCGCTGTGACATCCCGGGGCCAGCCGACGGGCGGAGTGCTACTCTGGCTGTTCGGACGGTAACGAATGTTAGCTCGGATCGTTTGACGACGATTTCCTGGCTGCGTCTTCCACGGATTTGATCAGGCGTCGACGTTCGTCAGGATCCTTGATACCGGCAAACACCTGTACCATAGCCGAACAGTCGCGGTTCAACGCGGCTGATACCGTGTCGGAAGAGCTTGAACTTTTTGGCCCGGGTGCCGGCTGGTCTCCAGTTCGGTTAAGCTCCTCCAGCGAAATTCCGAGCGCCTTGGTTATCCGGAGCTGGATCTCTTGATGGCGATGCGCCTGATCTGCTGCTCGTGCAGCGGCTGAATGGTCCGAGACTGCACCAAAATCGTCAACTTCGAAAAAATTCAACTTCCGGCCCATCGGGCTCTCCTCAGCGCTCGATCTTACTCGCCTATGGAGCATCATGACGCACTCAACTCTGATGTAAAGTCGTCTATTTAAAGATTTATGCAACCTTGAAGATCGGGCAATGCTCGTCTCAGCTGTGTATTGGCTTCGAAGCATGATCCCGGCAAAAATGACCCTGACCCAGCAAACTGGTCCGCGCTGAGCGCAAGTTTTTCGGGCATCCTGAACCCTGAAGGAGGGTGATGCGATGCCTTGCAAACGCTTCACGAACGAACAGATCGCCTTCGCTCTGCGGCAGGCGGAGAACGGCGCAACGGTGGACGAGGTCTGCCGGAAAATGGGCGTATCCGAGCCGACCTTTTATCGCTGGAAGAAGCAGTTCGTCGGCATGGGCGTGCCGGAGATCCGACGGCTCAAGCAGTTGGAGGACGAGAACAGCAAGCTGAAGCGGCTGGTCGCCGACCTGACGCTGGACCGCTCCATGCTGCAGGACGTGCTCAAGCGAAAGTGGCGAGGCCCGCCGTTCGCCGTGAGGTCGCCGGTCACCTGCAGGTGGCCTACGACATCAGCGAGCGTCGGGCCTGTCTGGCTACCGGCTTCGGCCGTTCGTCCCAGCGCTACAGGAAGCGAGCCGACCCTCAGGTCGCACTGCGGATGCGGTTGAAGGAACTGGCCGCAGCGCAATCTGAACCGCCCCGGGTTTTCCGGAGGCTCCAACTCTTGAGAGACTGGAGCCATGACGAAGCATACCCCACCGTTTTCCCCTGAGGTCTGCGAGCGGGCTGTCCGGATGGTCCGGGAGCATCAGGGCGAGCACAGCTCACCCTGGGCCGCGATGCAGTCGATCGCGGCCAAGATCGGCTGCTCGGGCGAGACGCTGCGGAACTGGGTTCGCCAAGCCGAGCGTGACCGGGGCGTACGGGCCGGGCCGAGCACGGACGAGCGCGAGCGGATCAAGGCGCTGGAGCGGGAGGTTCGCGAACTGCGGCAGGCGAACGAGATCCTGCGCAAGGCGTCCGCGTATTTTGCGATGGCGGAGCTCGACCGCCGGTCCCGGTCATGATCGCCTTCATCGACCATCATCGCGCGCTCTATGGGGTCGAGCCGATCTGCAGGGTGCTGCCGATCGCCCCGTCGACGTACCATGCCCATGTCGCGCGACGGGCTGCCCCCGAGACGCTGCCGGCCCGGGCCCGCTCGGATGCAGCACTGATGGTCGAGATCCAGCGCGTGTACGAGGCGAACTTCCGCGTCTACGGCGTGCGCAAGGTCTGGCTTCAGCTCGGCCGCGAAGGGATCGTGGCCGCTCGCTGCACCGTCGCTCGGCTGATGCGAGCGATGGGCCTGAAGGGCGTGGTGCGGGGCAAGACGGTCCGGACGACGATCCCCGATCCGGCTGCGGCCTGCCCACGCGACCGGGTCAACCAGCAGTTCACGGCCGCGTGCCCGAACAAGCTCTGGGTCGCGGATTTTACGTACGTCGCGACCTGGGGCGGCTTCGTCTACGTGGCCTTCGTGATCGACGTCTTCGCCCGCCGGATCGTGGGCTGGCGCGTGTCACGTTCTGCCCGGGCGGACTTCGTGCTCGATGCTCTGGAGCAGGCTTTGCACGAGCGCCGCCCCTTCGCTGGCGGCGGCCTCGTCTGTCACTCCGACCGCGGGGCGCAATACGTGAGCATTCGCTACACCGAGCGCCTCGGCGAGGCGGGCATCGAACCGTCTGTCGGCAGTGTTGGCGACAGCTACGATTAACGCCCTCGCCGAGACGGTGATCAGCCTGTTCAAGGCTGAGGTGATCCATCGGCGTGGGCCGTGGCGGTCCTTTGAGGCGGTCGAGTTCGCCACCCTCGAATGGGTCGATTGGTTCAATCACCGCCGGCTACTCGAACCCATCGGCAACATCCCTTCCGCCGAGGCCGAAGCGCGCTATTATGCCCAGGCCGAGGCTCAGTCCTTGGCAGCCTGACCCAAACCAAATGGCCTCCGGAAAACCCGGGGCGGTTCAGTTCGTCCTTTGTACTCACAGAGGACGGGGCTCATGACCGCTGCGCAGATCGCCGATTTAGCGGCCATGAGCGAGGTCGAGATGATCGCTCTCGCCTACGAGGAGGCGGCGGGAGGTGATGCGTGCCGCGCCCTCCGGCAGGCCATCGAAGACGTCATAGCCCTCGAAACGAAACTCGCGGCCGCCGAGCGCATGGTCTCCCATGGCTACGTCCGGGGAGCCTTGCCTGGCAGGAGCGCCTGACATGGAGTGCCTGTGCGATGTCCGCGCAGACCGCCTCGTGATCCTGTGTAGCCCCTGCGCACGACGCGGGTCCTACTGGATCGATCGGCTGCGTCGGCGCTTCGGTGCCCACGACTCGGTGCTGGACGTCTACCTCGCGCTCACGCAATCCTGTCGCTTCCAGCGCGAGGTTGGAAGCCGAACGCCCAACGTCTATGGCATGACGTGCCGGGCCAAGCTCGACACAACGGGCGGACCAACGGCGGCGGGCCTGCCGTTGAGGACCTGAGCCATGTGCAACCTCTACAGCCTCGTCACGCCCCAGGCAGAAATCCGAGCTTCCTTCGAGGTCTCGATCGATGAGAATGCAGCGCGTCCTCCGTTCCGTTGCGATCCGATACGACCGGCCTTGTTACCCTGAAACCGAAGGCTCCTCGCCGCGACGACTACCCATGACTGCGGCCGCGGGAGGGAGTACCGATCAGTGCCGTCGGCTCGATATCTCCCGCGCGGCGACCACCGTCTCGACGATTCGTGTGAGGCGCCGGATCGAGCCGCCGGGCCAAGCCTGGCGGACCAGGGTCAGCTCCTCGCCGTCGGGCGCGGGCAGGAAGCGCGGATCCAGCCCTCGGCTCGCGGCAATCCCGGCCAGAACGGGCGGCAACAAAGCTTCGAGGTCTGCAGCGGTCGGGCCGGGCATCTCGATCACCCGCAATCGGTCGAGCAGCGGTCCCGGTAGTGGGTCGACGCCATTGGCCGTGCACAACCAAGAGACGTGGCTCAGGTCGACCGCGCACTGGAACGCCGGATCCGGGTAGGCCGACGCCGTCTCGCGCTCCAGCATCGGCAAAAGGCCGTCCCACAAGCGGCCATGGGTCGTTCCGGTCGAGGCCTTCTCGATTTCGTCGAGCAAGATCAGTGGATTGGCCACGCCGTGACGCGCAATCGCGAGGACGGGGTGGGCGGGTTCGGTGTTCGCCCAGCGCCGATCCAGACCGCCGATGGCCGCTCCGCTATCGTGCGTTGCGTCCACCCGCCAGAGTCCGATCCCGAGATGGCGGGCTAGGCGAGCGACGAGTCTGCTTTTTCCAGCCCCCGGGGGGCCGACCAGGACGGTCGGGCGGAACGCGACGTAAGTCTGCCCGACCAGATCGGCCAGAAGACGGTCGATGGTGTTCAGCGCGTAGGGAAATTCGAACGCGAGGCTGCCGCGCAGCGCCCGGAGGTCCGGCACGGGAGCAAGCGGAACAGGCCGCCCGATGATGGTCTCGAAGCCCCGGGCGATATTTCTCGTGCGGTCGGCCCCTGCCTCGCGCACCGCACCGACCACGACGATCTGCCCAGGGGTGGGAGAGGCGGGCTCGATCGGTGCAGGGCGCGTCTCGCCCGGGATCGCTGACAACCGAGAAGCCTCGCGCTCGCGCGCTCGAATCTTCGCGAGAGATTCCTCGACCCCACGTCGGCGCCGGCGTTCGTGCTCGCCGGCCTGGTCGGCGACCGGCTGTGTCAGCCTCTCCCCGAAGGAGAGAAGCGCCCGCACCAGAAGCGTGCAGAGCAGCATCTCGCTGCTCGCGCCGCGACTGAGAACGGCGGCGGCCACGACGACGTTTGAAGCGGCCGCGTTCAGGCTCGCGTAGGCAGCCTCGAGTGCGTCGGTCCAGCCACCGAGGAGCGTCGCTTCTGCAGCCTCCTCGTGAATGTCGAGGTCCTCGTCGTGATCGGCTCGGCGCCCGAGGCCGAGGGCGGTCTGCGCCTCGGCCAGGGCGGGCAGGTGGAGGATGAGCCCCGGCAGTGCCTCGGCCTCGAGCCAGATCGGCAGCGCGATGCGGGCGGCGGCCGCCGCATCGTCGCCACCGCAGGACAGCAGCGTCACGCAATCGGCGAGCGCCCGTGCGGCCGGTACGTCCCGTTCGGCGGCGTGGTGGTCGAGAAACCGCGTCAGAGCACCCCGGGCAGCAATGACGTCCGGATCACACCAGGGATCGGCCCCCGCAGCGGCGACCATCGTGTTCCAAGCCGCGGCCAGATCGGTCGCCTCGGGCACGAGAGCCGAAATTTCGGCAACGATCCCCTCGCGGGCGGCCGGGATCCGCAAGGCCGTGTCCAGGCAGAGGCGTAAGCGCTTCGGGAAGGCAGCCAGGATGAGGGCCACTGCCGCCTTGGCATCGATGCGCGGCACGGGTGCGGTCGAGGAAAAAGCCATCGGTCGATCCTCCTCAGCGGCCGGGTGCGATGACGGACGCGGAGCCCTGATGGCCCCAGCCACGCCAGCGACGGGCGAGGCGCAAGGCGTCGAGATCGGCCCGGCGCCGGGCGCGGCGGCCGAGGACATGCACGAGGAGGTCACGGCATGCGGGATCGCCGAGGGCGGCGCAGACCAACACGGCCGAGAGCGCTCGGTCGAGGCTGCCGGGTCGGGCGACGCCCTCCGCCAGAATGGTGAGCGCGACCCCGATCGCGGCAGCCGGATCGGCCCGGATCGCCGCGTCCCAGCCGGGAAGCGGCAGGGGCGGTGCCGCGACGAGAACGGCGCGCAGGTGCCGTTGAGCCGTAAGATCGAGGCTTTCGGGCGGCAGGGTCCTCCACCATGTCAGGGGGGCACTGGGGAAGGCGAGAGCGGGCGGAGAAACCGCAAGAGAGCGGTTCGGATCGATCGGGGCGGTCATCGAGGCAAGCCTGGAGAAGGCACGGGCGCCAAGGCGCAACGGTGCCGAGGGAACAGGGAAAGGGGTGGAAGTCGGCCGGGTCGCGTCCGCGACCCGTCTGGATCAGCGCGCCATGGGACGGGGCTGCAGCGGCATCACGGTTCCCGCCACCTCGAGGGTGCCCAAAGTGCGCGCGAGAAGCTCGGGAATGTCCGCGCGCAGACGCGCCGTGATCCGGGCGGTGACCGCCTCGATGGCGGCCATGACGGGCTCCTCGAAGAGCCGTTCGATGTCCCTGCCGCTGATGGACAAATCGGGGCTATAACCACCGCGTCCGTAGACATCGATCAGGACAGCTCGAACACGAGCGACATGAAAGCCCAGTGTATCGAGGAACGCGAGGCCCTGGACTTGGGCGCAACGCAGTATCCACTCGATCTGATGGACTTTCCTCGCCTCGGACTTACCCCCTCCCCGCTTCATCTCGATGATGAAAGCGTTCTGGGTCCGGCGATCGATCACGACGAGATCGAGCTTAACGGTCTGAGCAATATCGCCCGAGAGATCGATCGCCGTTTGCGACAACTGGGAGATCGAACTATTCCGGATCAACTCCTGGGTCGGCACGGTGATCGGCATCGGAACGTCCCGCATCACCAAGTAGCGGCCGCGGTTCGCCAGCACATCGGTGAATGCCGCCTCGAGGAGCGTGCCGTGGCGCTTCACGACCGAGGACAGCACCGATGCGACCTGCGACAGGCCGGGACCGAGCAGGGGGTCGGGCGTGAAGACGTTCCGCAGCGCCTGGTCGACGACCAGGTCGGCGGCTGCCAGCAAGGCAGGAGAACACGCGAACGAATTCGCGGTCTGCTCGTATCCGCAGTTCTGCGCGGCCCCAGCACCGAGCGGAACGGCAATGCGTCCGGACGCGGTCGAGCGGGATGCGGTGTCGCTGCCTGCAGGCAGCCGGGTCCGGCCGCTGCTCTGAGCAGCCGGGTGGGGAATGATGGTCATGGGGGTTCAAGTCCGTCCAGAAGGACACCCAGCCCCCGTGCAGGCCGGCCGACGAACGGCACGAACAGCAGGCAGCCATGCGTCGGAGCCCTAGGCTGCCGACGTCTCAAGGTGTCGCGATTGCAGGAGAGCGAAGGCCGCCGGCACTCCAGGCAGGAATGCGGAGGGTGGAGCCTTCAGGCGATCATGCGGATCGGCGGGACGGGCGAGAGGACCAAATCGGTCGATGAGGCGCGGGACGGTTTCGTCGGGGGCGCAATGCCGGTAGGGGTGGTCGTAGCCATGGTCAGTATCTCCGAAGGATACAGGTTGTGGTCAGGCCGGGGCTGGTGCTGCTAACACCGGTGCCGGCCGCTCCCTGCTAAAGGGCGGCGTGGCACGTGCGCTGGGTCTGCCATCTCCGAACTTGGCCCGGGCGCGGGGGTTTGGGAAGCGCCTGAGAGCGTCAATTTCCCATTCGACAAGGCCTTCTGCCTGGCATCGTTAACGCGAGCCTGGCGTACGCCTCTGGGAACATCTGGGATTCCCCCGCCCACCTTTGTTGCGGTGATTATTCTTTGTCTCTGATGGCCCACGCAGTTTCGGTGCGCATCTATTACTGCATTTTGGCCTTCGATCACCCGAACCACAGCATCCGTCAGCTGCTTCCGTAGATCGACAGTCCGGGCATCGACGATCCGCTCTTACTGTTCGAGCGCATGGAACTGACCAAACCAGCCTTTCAGACAGCTCTCAAGCGGTATCTCAACGGTAAGTAAGACCCGCGCAGGGCCTGTCGCAAACGCGAGCGCACCGGCGTTTACCCCACAATATTGCGGTAGCTCAACGGGTAGCGCAGATACCATGCGACGGCCTGGACGATGAGCGCAGCCTTGTCGGGCCGCCCCTTGAAGTCGGCCTTGGCACGCTGCTTCAGCTTCGCAGCGATGGCAGACAGGATCATGAGCAGTTTCCAAAACGAAAGGCGTTATGCCGGTCGTATGGTCAACGTCGGATAAACACCTGTGCGATCGCATTTGCGACAGGCCACGGAAAACTGGTTCGGCGAACCCCTCCCGGTGAGACCCGAATAGTGAAGGATCGTAAGAGATCCCGCCGGCCGCCGCGATGGCGGGCCGGCGGGACATGTCGTGTCCACACGACTGGAGCCGATACGCAGGACAAGGCTCACCGGAACCATGCGCGAACCCGGTTACCCGAAGCTCAATGCCGTTCGGGCGTACTTCGTTCATTCCGAGAACAGGGTGCAGCTCACGGGACGCGACCGGATCGCGACGCCCCGGTGGCCTACCAACAGGCTCGGGGCAGGCGGCGCTTCCAGCGCTCGGCGCGCGGCAGGGCCGCCACCTCGGGCCGGGCGACGCGCTGGGGCCGGACGAGCGCAGCGGGCACCGCACGGGCAGGCGCGAGGGTTTCGATGCGCGGCGGCGCGGGGACCGGCGGCGCGACGGCGATCGGCTCGCCCTCGGGGACGACCTTCCGCGGCCGGCCCCTGCGGCGCGGCGCACCATCGGGTCCGAGGGACGGCACGACGCGGCGGACGCGGGGCAGGGGCGCCTCGTGCGGCATCTCGGGGTCCGGCTCGGGCTGCGGCGGCTCCCAGACGATGAGGCTCGGCAGGATGCGGCGAGGCTCGGCGCATTCGGCGAGACCCGGCGCGCCGTCCCGTTCGGTCTCGGCCGGCGACGGAGCCGCCAGGGCCTTGTCCATGGATTTGCCCTTGCGTGGAACGCGGGGCTGCTTGGTGGGGATGAAGGATCGGCCGGAGGTGATGCTGTGCTTGATTTCGACGGTGAATGACCGCCTTGTTTGTTTGCGCAACGGGCTCTCGCTGTCGGATGCTGCTTAGCTAAAGGGGATTTGGCAAAGCGGACTTGAACCGGGCGCGCCGTTCGATTCGAATCGGGCGCTGCCGCTGACCAATGCTGGTCCGGATCAGCTTAATAGATTGTTCCCAGCCGACGCAAGCAGATCGATCAAAAACCGGAGGATCAGCGCTCGTCAAACCGATCAAGAACTGGAGATAGCGGGCGCCGACATTTGCGAGCGCCGTGATGATCATGCGGTCGAGACCCTTTCGCCGTACAACCGCCCCCGGTGGAGCCCAGGGCTCCGTTCAGTCCTGGGGCCTGCTGCCACCGCTTCGGCAACCATACCAGAGGCGGCGGAATTCAGGTCACAAGGTGTGACCTATTCAGAAGTGGACCATACCTCACCCCAACCCTCTCCTTTCAGGAGAGGGAGTAAGTCGCGCGTCGGTAGAACGTAGTAATCAGCCAGAAACCGTATCACACCGCTGTCGGTTGATCGCTTCGGTCTGGCTCGGTCGGAACGGCCCCCTCTCCCGAAGGTGTGGGAGCGCGTCGCGCGCACGGCCGACCGAAGCAATCCGAAACCGGATCAGTTCTGGGGCTTGCTGCGCGCGGCGCGCGCCATGCCGATCAGCTCGCGGGCGGTGAGCCAGCGGGGCGGAAGCTGAAGCGCCTGCCCGGAGCTTCCGACCGGGGCGGGGCGCCCGTGCACGAGGCCGCTCGACCGGAGGCTGATGTCGTAGCCGCGCCAGAGCCGCCGTTGCCGCGCCGCCTTCGACGGCGTCCAAGTCGTCTCCGGGCAAGTCGTGTCCCGGCCTGCCTCACGCCCCACCGCCATTCCCATCCGCTCCCCGCATCGATTCAGCTGCGGATAACAAAGCTTGGCCGTTCGCGACATTCTTGAACTCCGCCGCGACCGCACTAAACGGACTTGCGCCGGCGGCCCGACGCAAATCCACCTAAACTTTTGTTCGATCTCAGATTTTCGGCGCAGGGCCGCAGACCGCTTTTTGCGAGATCGCCTTGGACACCCCGTGCCTGCCGGGGGATCGAAGGGCGCGCGGGGGCGACCGGCCGGATCGGGGCGCACCAAGCAGCGCGGCAGGATCGGAAACCCGCTTCGCATAATTGCGAAGTCCTGGCGCGGCGGCCTGTCGCCAAAGTCGATCACGCCCTATTCCGCCTTCGTTGCGCAGGAGACCCGCCTCCGCCGACCGGATCGAGCACGCGTTACCGTTGACTTAACCATGCCGGCCAGCCGAGATGGCATGTCTGGCCGCGCTCACCCCTGGGGTTGAGTCGCGCGCCGATCACCAGTCAGGGAACATGGCCGCGCAAGAGACCTAAGCCCGAAACGCCAACGGCCCCACCCTGCCAGGGGTGAGGCCGTCGAAATCGATGAAGTCTGGGAAGACCAATAACAGCTCCCCAGACATCATAACACCGCTCAGGTGTCAATCGGGATCGCTTCCCGAGACGATGGCGCTTTGCCTTTTGACGGGGACGGCTCCGGCCGCGCCCCCTGCTTTGCCGCGGCCCGGGCAGGAGCCGGGACCGATGTTGCATGCCGAGATCATGCGAGCCGCGATCGAGGGGGCGCGCACGTTCGCGCAGATGGACGAACTCTCCCGCCAGCTCTGGCGAGGTCACGGGGCGGGAGCCTTGAGCGACGGGGGGGCCCAAGGCCTCGCCGAGCATCTGCACGGGCGCCGCTCGGCGATCCGCGAGGGCATGCGGCCGCTGCCCATCCCGGGAGTCGTCGGCTCGGGTCTTGCCGGCTCGGGCCTCGTCGTCCGACGTGCGAGCCTGTTCCCCCCGCGAAAGATCCCCAGGAGCCCGGACCGGATCGCCTCGCGCGACCGGCGCCGGCTGCTGGCCTGCTCGGGTCCCCTGCCGCCCCGGCTCGCCGCCCGCTTCACGGAGGGCCAGCGCGCGGTCCTGCGCATCGTGGCCGACGCCGTGGCGGAGGCGGGCCTGTGCGACCTCTGCCTCGACGCCATCGCGGCCCGGGCCGGCGTCTGCCGGCGCCTGGCACAAGGGGCCCTGCGCCTGGCTGCGGGCGACGGGCTCCTCACGATCGAGGAACGGCGCTACCCCGGCCGCCGGAACGCCCCCAACCTGGTGCGCATCGTCAGCCAGGACTGGCAGGCCTGGATCAAGCGGGGCGGCAAGCGCAGACGGACAGAGTCGGCCCCGCCCACCGAGCCCCGGCCCGAGCCGGGATCGACAGGGTGCAAAGCCCTGCACGCCACGGAGAAGAGTCTCTTTTCAGGGACGCGTTCGCCGCCGGAACCGGTCGAAAGGCTGCCGGATGGGCCAGTCCCGGCTCGTCGCCAGGACGATCACGGCCATCCTTCGGGGTGACAGCACCCGTCCGGCTCACCGTGCGGATCATGATGGGCGGCGCAGAGGCGGTGAACGATCGGGACCCCGCGGGTCAGCTCCGCCAGCCCGGCAGACCGGCCCAGGCCTTGTCGACGATGCTGTCCCGCCGCTCGGCACGGTCGGGGGCGGCCTCGGCGACGATCCGCAGGGCCGCCTCCATGGCCTCGCGCCCGCCCGCCGCCGAGGCTTCCTCGCCCTTGCGCCGGATGGCGGCCTGGAAGGCCTTCACGGCCGGGCCCGCTTTCGGCTGGCTCTCGACGGCCGCGACGAGGCTCAACAGGGCCTCCGCCACCGGCCCGACGGCCTCCTGCCAGGACGGGGCGGGCGAGATCGGGTCGGCAGGCGCGCGCCCGGGTGCGGAGGGCGCGGCGGAAGCCGGCACCGTCGTGCGGGGACGGATCATGGCGGTGTGCTCCTGGGCGCGAACAATCGGTCCGGTATGGGCGTGCCAAACGGCACGTCGTTCCGGTTGGGGCAGGCCTACATCAGGGTCACCCAACAAGTCACGGCCAGCCGCCATCTGACGGAGACCGCGCAAACCCAAGTGGATTGTGCCATGAACACACGTATTGCTTCTGCCGTTGCTGCCGCCATCCTGAGCGTCGGCGCGATGGCCTCGCCCGCGCTCGCCCAGAGCTATACCGCCCCGGCCGGCATCGCCGCCGTCGCCGCACCCGGCGGCCTCGCGAACAGCCGGTACGACGACATCACCACCGGATCGATCCGGACCGTGCGGGGCCGCGACTCCGCCCAGGAAGGCAATGCCGGCCAGCCGAACTTCCCGGTCCAGCAATATGGCCAGACCTCCGGCGGCCCGGCCCGCTGACCCTTCACATCCTCGAGACGACCGGCGGCGGGGCGAAAGCCCCGCCGTTTTCGTGTCCGGGGTCTTTTCACGATGGGTGAGGTGGGCGTCCGCGGCCCGTGTGTGCTTATCTGGGAGAACGGCCAACGCTTTTGACGCGCGCAAACGCCTCGCATGAAGGGCGGACGCGAAGGAGGAAACCATGAGCACGCGACGCGATTTCCTGCACCTGACTGCGGCCGCGACAGCCGTGGGCGCCCTGGCGGGACCGGCTGTCGCGCAGGCACCCGCTTCCGGTCCCGGACGCCCGATCCCGCCCACCGGCGGCGACATGCTTCGCCTCGTCACCTTCGTGCCCGAGTCCGGAAGCCCGCCGCGGGTCGGCGCGGTCCGCGCGGATGGACGGGTCGTCGATCTGACGGCGGTCGCTGTACCGGGTTTCGACCCGACGCGGATGGTCTCGCTCATTGAGGCCGGGCCAAAAGCCCTGGACGCCGTACGGCGTGCCGCCGCGGCCGGCGATGGCCCACAGGTCGAGACCGTGCGGCTTCTCGCGCCGATCCCGGCGCCGACGCGCAACATCTACGCGGTCGGTTGGAACTACCTGGAGCATTTCGCCGAAGGACAGGCCGTTCGCGGAACGAACGCGGAGTACCCCGCCCACCCCGTGTTCTTCACCAAGGGCGTCAACACGGTGAACGGGCCCTACGACCCGATTCCCTACGACCCGAAGGTCTCCACCGCGATCGACTGGGAGGTGGAGCTGGCCGTCGTCATCGGGACGGGAGGCCGGAACATCGAAGAGGCCGACGCCCTGCGCTCGGTCTTCGGTTACAGCGTCATCAACGACACCACCGCGCGCGACATGCAGGTCAAGCTGCACGGCGGCCAGTGGTTCAAGGGCAAGAGCCTCGACGGCTACGGGCCGATCGGACCCTGGATCGTGCCCGCGACGGACCTCGACCCCTCCGACCTGCATCTCCTGACCCGTGTGAACGGCGTGGTGAAGCAGGATGCCTCGACCCGGCAGATGTACTTCAAGGTCGCCCGCATCATCGCCGAACTCTCGCGCGGTCTCACCCTGGTTCCGGGGGACATCATCGCTACCGGCACGCCGCCCGGCGTCGGCAACGCCCGCAAGCCGCCGGAATACCTCAAGCCCGGGGACGTCATGGAGACGGAGATCGTCGGCCTCGGCACGCTGCGGAACCTGATCCAGGCCGTTCCGGCCTGAGGTCCGTGCCCCGGGGAGAGCCGGCCGGGTTTCCCCGGCCTCCCTGCGGGCAGGATTTGCGACGATGGCAGTGCACAACCGGCAGGGCAGCCATGCAAAAGGTGGTTCTGCCAAAAGTATATTTGGGCTCGGCAAAAATTTTATTTGATGATCTGGATGACGGTTCATCGTCCCTTGCATTCAGGACATGGCTTCTGCTGAGCAGACCATCGCTTTGGCCACCGGAAAGCGGCGATATAATCACCGAACCTTCGTTCCTTCGCACTATGGTGCGTTGCAAAATGAGCAAATCGCATCGCACAAAAACATGGTTCTATCTCCGCAACGGCCCGCCCCCGGCTGGTCAACCCCGGAGATTCCCATGCGTACCACCCGTTTCCTCGCCCTGACGATCCTCGCTTCGGCAACCTTCGCCACCGGCGCCGCCATGGCAGGCGAGGCGCTCCACCTGACGCCGCCGCTCTTCCGCGAGCAGGCTCGGGAGACGCAGGCGGTGCGCAGCGTCAGCGACCTGACCACCACGCCCCAGCCCGTCGCCGTGGCGAAGCCGACCGCCCCGGGCCGCACGGTGCGGGTGGTCGCGGAAGCCGGCGAGTCCACCGCGCGCTGATCCTGCCGGGGCGCCTGTCCGCGGCCGCCACCCCGATCCATCGGGCGAGCGGCCGCCGGCGCCCCGAGCGGCCGGAACCAACGGCGCAGCGGCCTTCGGGCCCTGCGCCGTTCGCATGTCCGGGCTCCGGATCCCCTCGGCCAGGCCTGTCGGGCCGGCGGACGCGCAGCGCCGCGACGCCCGCGCGGCCAACGCAAAGACCCGCCACGGCCGGAGGCCGGGCGGGTCCGAGGGGGGAGCCTAGGGTCGCTACAGGCTCAGGAAGGCGTTGGCCGAGCCCACGACCGTGAAGGCGAGGCCGCCGACAAAGGCGGCGGCCATCGCGTAGGAGAAGCCCTTCAGCAGCATCGGGTTGTCCCTCTCCCGTCCGATCAGCAGCGATTCCCGCCCGAGGTCTGGCCGTATTGCTGCGTGGGGAAGTTCTGCTGGTTGGCGTTGCCCTCGGCGGCCGAGCTCATCGGGCAGCTGTAGGGGTTGCGCAGGGGGGCGACGCGGCGGGGTTCGAACGAGCCCGTGGTCTCGACGTCGTAGGGCGCGAACCCGGTGTAACGGGAGGGGCTGTCGTAAGCCATCGCGGACGAGATCGGAGCAACGCCAAGGACAAGGGCGGTGGCAAGAGCGGCGATACGGGTCTTCATAATGGCTTTGTCTCTCCAGTTTCGTACGAACCAGGTCTCTGGCCCGTTTCTGTCTGTCTGAACTGAAGATAGGAAGCCGTTTTCATTCTCGACGTGTCGCATGACACACGGTGAGCGGGATTAAAGCCGTGTCACGGACGCGCCCTCATCAGCGTCATGAGACGGATCCTCACGACAGAACACATGAATACGTATATAAAATACAATATACCAGATTTCAGAATGGGTTTGGGCCGGTCGCGGTTCCCGCGATAGCTGTGGCTGGCGGCCGCGAGACCCTCAGCGTGCTGCGCGTGGATGTGGCCGAGCGTGGCCGTCACCGCGATCGGACGGAAGAACCGGTTCTCATGCGAGATCGGTCGAGACCGAAAAGGCCCCGATGATCGAGCTGGACCGAGGCCTCCGGTGCAGGTTTGCGAGTGCCGTCGACCGGGGCCGACCATGCCTTCATCAATCGTAAACCATAC
>NZ_JAIEOF010000440.1 GCF_019750675.1 Methylobacterium sp. | reverse complement strand
TGGGCGCTGTCTCGCTGTCACCCGCCCTCACACGCTCCGCGCAGGCCCAGACCCTGCGCTTCGGCCTGATGGAAGACCCGGACGCCCTCGACCCGACGCTGGCGCGCACCTTCACCAGCCGCATGGTCTTCGCGGCGATGTGCGACAAGCTCGTGGATATCGGCCCCGACCTGAAGCCGGTGCCCCAGCTCGCCACCAGCTGGAACCTGTCGGAGGACCAGAAGACGCTCACCATGACCCTGCGGCCGGGCGTGCTGTTCCATGACGGCGAGAAGCTCGACGCGGCGGCGGCCAAGTACAGCATCGAGCGCCACCTGAAGCTCCCCGGCTCGCAGCGGCGCGGCGAGATCGCGCCGATCGACCGGGTCGAGGTCGTCGACGACCTGACCTTCAAGATTATCCTCAAGACGCCGTTCGCGCCCCTCATGGCGCAGTTCACCGACCGGGCCGGCATGATGGTCTCGCCCAAGGCCGCCGAGCGGCTGGGCGACAAGTTCTCCACCGCGCCCGTCTGCGCCGGGCCGTTCCGGTTCGTCGAGCGGGTGCCGCAGGACCGGATCGTGGTCGAGCGCTTCGACGATTACTGGAACAAGGACCAGATCCACCTCAAGCGCATCGAGTTCCGGCCGATCCCCGACGGCACCGTGCGTTTGACCAACCTGCGCGCCGGCCAGCTCGAACTCCTGGAGCGCCTCACCCCCACCGACCTGCCGCAGGTGACGCGCGACCCGAAGCTCAAGGTCGGTTCGACCATCGAGCTCGGCTTCCAGTCCATCGTCTTCAACCCGAACCGGGCCGGCTCGGCCGTGGCCGACCCGCGCGTGCGCGCCGCCTTCGATCTGGCCATCGACCGCAACGCCCTGAACCAGGTGGTGTTCAGCGGCGAGTTCCTGCCCGGCAACCAGTGGGTCTCCCCGAAGCACCCGGCCTATGTGAAGGACTATCCCCTCCCGAAGCGGGATGTGGCCAAGGCCAAGGCCCTGCTGGCCGAGGCCGGCGTGCCGAAACCGTCCGTCACCCTCACGGTCTACGCCAACAACGAGGCGCCCCAGGTGGGCCAGGTCATCCAGGCGATGACCCGCGAGGCCGGCTTCGACGTGAAGCTCCAGGCCACCGACTTCACCACCGCGCTCGATGCCGCCGACAAGGGCAATTTCGACGCCTACCTCTACTCCTGGAGCGGCCGGCCCGATCCGGACGGCAACACCTTCAGCTTCCTGGCCTGCAAGACGCCCCTGAACTACGCCCGCTACTGCAACCCGGAGGCGGACGCGGCGCTCGGCGCCGAGCGCGCCACGGTCGACCCGGCCCAGCGGGCGCAAGCCTGGAAGCAACTGGCCGACCGGGTGATGGCCGACCGGCCGCTGATCTACCTGTTCCACCGCAAGCTGTTCTGGGCCTACAGCACCAAGCTTTCGGGCTTCACGCCCTACCCCGACGGCCTCGTGCGCTTCACCGGCCTCACGCTGAACTGAGGCGGGAGCCCGGCCGATGCTGCGCTTCCTCGTCCAGCGCCTGGCGCTCGCGATCCCCACCCTGGTGATCGCCTCGATGATCATCTTCACCCTGCAGCAATTGCTGCCGGGCGACACCGCGACCGCACTCTCGGGCGAGGAGCGCGACCCCGAGGTCATCGCCTTCATCCGGCAGAAGTACCACCTCGATCAGCCCCTGCCGGTGCGCTACGCCCTCTGGGCCGGCGGCGTCCTCCAGGGCGATCTCGGCGAGTCGATCCGTCTCCAGAAGCCCGTCATCGACCTCGTGATCGAGAAGCTGCCCGTCACCCTGGAGCTCGCCTGTCTGGCCATGCTGGTGGCCCTCGTCATCGGCGTGCCGATGGGCATCCTCTCGGCGGTCAAGCGCGGCACGGCGGCCGACACCCTGGCCAACGGCATCGCCCTCTGGGGCCTGTCGGTGCCGAACTTCTGGCTCGGCATCCTGATGATCCTGCTGTTCTCGGTCCAGCTCGGCTGGCTCCCGGCCTCGGGCTACGTCTCGCCGTTCGAAAGCCTGTCCGAGAACCTGCGCTCCATGGCGATGCCGGCCTTCGTGCTCGGCAACGCCATCGCGGCGGTGATGATGCGCCACACCCGCGCGGCGATGCTCGGCGTGCTCGGCTCGGACTACGTCCGCACCGCCCGGGCCAAGGGCGTCTCGCCCCTGCGCCTGATCCTGCGCCACGCGCTCCCCAACGCCGCGATTCCCATCATCACCCTGGGCGCCCTCGAATTCGGGCAGCTCCTGTCGGGCGCGGTGCTGACCGAGCAGGTCTTCTCGGTGCCGGGCTTCGGCAAGCTGATGGTCGATGCCGTGTTCAACCGCGACTACGCCACCGTGCAGGGCGTCGTGATCTGCACCGCCACCACCTACGTCCTCCTCAATCTCGCGGCCGACCTCCTCGCGGCCTTCGTCAACCCGAAGCTGAGGCGCGCGTGAGGATGACCGAGGCCCGGCTGACACAGACCCTCTTCAAGAATGATGCGCCTCTCCTCCCCAGCGGATCTCGGGCCTGCCCGAGATCCGTCAAGCTTGCGGGGAGGAAAGGGAGGTGGGGGTGGCTCGGCCAGACTCCGCAGATCGAGGGTCACCCGACCAAACCCACCCTCGATCCCTCCCCACAAGGAGGAGGGAGGCACGTCATTTCCTGGCAGGATCCGATCGACGGGAGCGGCGCCCGATGACCAAGGCCGCCATCGCCCCGACCGGCGTCGCCCTGCCGGCCGCCGAGCCCGTCCCCCGCGCCGAGCCCGGCCCGATCCGCGAATTCTGGACACGCCTGAAACAGCGGCGCAGCGCCATGCTCGGCCTCGTCATCGTGGTGGCGCTGATCCTGATGGCGGTCTTCGCCGACTGGATCGCGCCCTACGATCCCATCGCCACCGACTGGGGCGCGATCCGGACCGCACCGAGCTGGGCGCACCCGTTCGGCACCGACGAGGTCGGGCACGACGTGCTCTCGCGCATCGTCTTCGGCGCGCGCGCCTCGCTTGGGGCGGGCCTGACCTCGGTCGCCCTCGCGGTGGCGCTGGGCCTGCCGTTCGGGCTGCTGGCGGGCTACGCGGGCGGCGTGGTCGACCTTCTGATCATGCGCCTGACCGACGCGCTCCTGGCGATCCCGTTCCTGATCCTGGCCATCGCGCTCGCGGCCTTCCTCGGGCCGAGTCTCACCAACGCCATGGTGGCGATCGGCCTCTCGGCGACCTCGACCTTCGTGCGCCTGACCCGCGCCCAGGTGCAGGCCGTCGCGGCGGAGGAGTTCGTGGAGGCGGCGCGTGCCGTCGGCAATCCGCCCTGGCGCATCGCGATCCACCACATCGTGCCCAACATCGTGCCGGCGATCCTGGTCCAGGCGACGCTGACCATCGCGGCCGCGATCATCGCCGAGGCCAGCCTGTCCTTCCTCGGTCTCGGGCAGCAGCCGCCCGAGCCGTCCTGGGGCTCGATGCTGAACGTCGCCAAGAACTTCCTCGAGCAGGCGCCCTGGATGGCGATCTGGCCCGGGGCCTCGATCTTCCTCGCGGTGCTGGCCTTCAACCTCCTGGGCGACGGCCTGCGCGACGCCCTCGACCCCCGGCAGAGGACCTGACGATGGCGCAGGCGAGACAGACCCTGCTCGACGTCCGCGACCTCGCCGTCGCCTTCGACAGCGAGGGCGGCGCGGTCCACGCGGTCAACGGCGTGTCCTACACGCTCGCCGAAGGCGAGACCCTCGGCATCGTGGGCGAATCCGGGTCGGGCAAGAGCGTGCACGTGCTGGCGATGCTGGGGCTGATCCCGCGCCCACCCGGCCGCATCACCGGCGGTCAGGTCCTGTTCGAGGGCCGCGACCTCCTGGCCCTGCCGGAGCGCGACTTGCGAAAGATCCGCGGAGGCCAGATTGGCTTCGTGTTCCAGGACCCGATGAGCTCGCTCAACCCCGGCATGACGGTGGCCGCGCAGATCATCGAGCCCCTGCGCATCCATCTCGGCCTCGACGGACGCGCGGCCCGCGCCCGCGCCAAGGACCTCCTCGACCTCGTGCGCATCCCGAACGCGGGTGCCCGCCTCGACCAGTATCCGCACGAGTTCTCCGGCGGACAGCGCCAGCGCGTGATGATCGCCATCGGCCTGTCCTGCCGCCCGAAGCTCCTCATCGCGGACGAGGCGACGACGGCCCTCGACGTCACCGTGCAGGCCGAGATCATCGCGCTGGTGCAGGAGTTGAAGCGCGAGATCGGCATGGCGATCGTCTGGATCACCCACGATCTCGGGGTGGTGGCGGGCATCGCCGACACCGTGCAGGTCATGTATGCCGGCCGCATCCTCGAGCGCGGCCCCGTGGACGACATCTTTCGCGATCCGCGCAGTGCCTACACGCTCGGTCTGCTGCGCTCGCTGCCCGACCTCAGCCGGGGCCGGGCCGGCCGCCGGCGCCTGCACCAGATCGAGGGCGCGCCCCCCGACATGCGCCATCCGCCGGCGGGCGACCCCTTCGCGGCGCGCAACATCTACGCGACCCCGCGCTGCCTGACCGAGGCGCCGCCCCTGACGCAGGCCCCCGGGGCCGCGCCGGGCCATCTCGTGGCCGCCTGGTACGACCTGCCGGCGCGGCTCGCCGCCGAGGAGGCCGCGCGATGAGGCCAGAGCCCGCCGACCGCTATCCGCTGCTCTCGGTGCGGAATCTCAGCAAGCACTATCCCCTGCGCAGCTGGTGGGGCGGCAAGGGCTCGGTGTTTCGGGCGGTGCAGGATGTCAGCTTCGACATCAAGCCGGGCGAGACCCTGGGGCTGGTCGGCGAATCCGGGTCCGGCAAGTCCACCATCGGCCGCGCCGTCACCATGCTGAACCCGCCGAGCGCCGGCACCGTCGCCTTCGAGGGCACGGATCTGGCCAAGCTCTCCGCCGGGGAGATGCGCCGGATGCGCGCCCGCATCCAGATGGTGTTCCAGGACCCCTACGCCGCCCTCAACCCGCGCATGAGCATCGGCGACTACGTGGCCGAGCCGTTCCGGCTGCACCGTCCGGGCATGGCGCGGGCGGAGCGGCGCGACGAGGTCGAGGGCCTGCTGGCCCGAGTCGGGCTCGATCCGCGCTTCGCCCGGCGCTATCCGCACCAGTTCTCCGGCGGACAGCGCCAGCGCATCTGCATCGCCCGCGCCATCGCGCTCAAACCCAGCTTCATCGTCGCCGACGAGCCCATCGCGGCGCTGGACGTCTCGATCCAGGCCCAGGTCGTGAACCTGCTGCAAGACCTACAGGACGAGCTCGGCATCTCGTACCTGTTCATCTCCCACGACCTGCGCATGGTGCGCTACCTCTGCCAGCGCGTCGCCGTGCTCTGGCACGGCCGCGTGGTCGAGCTCGCCGAGGCGGACGCCCTCTACGAGGACCCGCGCCACCCCTATACCCGGCGCCTCCTCGGCGCGGTGCCGGTGCCGAACCCGGTGGAGGAGCGCGCCCGCCTGCAGGCCGCCTCCCTCCTGCCCCCCGCCGACCCGGATGCCATCGGCGGTCTGGTCGAGGTCGCCCCCGGCCATTGGGTCGCCGACACCCGCTATTCCTGACCCTTCGAGGACCCGACGCCGTGAGAGATTTCTCGAAACCGGGCCGCTCGCCCGTCTATGCCGCGAACGCCGCGGTCGCGACCTCGCATCCCCTCGCCTCGCTGGCGGCCATCGAAATCCTGAAGGCGGGCGGCAACGCCGTCGACGCGGCCATCGCGGCGGTGGCGGTGCAGGGCGTGGTCGAGCCGGCCATGACCGGCATCGGCGGCGACTGCTTCGCCCTCTACGCGCCGAAGGGCGCCTCCGTCCCGATCACGATGAACGGCTCCGGCCGCAGCCCGGCGGCCGCGCACGATTCCTGGTACGTCGCGAACAACGTGGCCATCGGGCCGACCTCGCCGCACGCCGTCACCGTGCCGGGCGCCGTCGCGGCCTGGGCGCGGCTGCTGGCCGACCACGGCACCCGCAGTCTCGGTGAGCTTCTCCAGCCCGCGATCCGCTATGCGGAGGAGGGCTACGCGGTGCAGCCGCGCGTCGCCTACGACTGGGCGCGCAACCGCGACAAGCTGCGGGCCGATCCGGGCTCGGCCGCCGCCTACCTCGTCGACGGCGAGGCGCCGAAGGTCGGGACCACGATGCGCCACCCGAAGCTCGCCGCCACCCTGCGGCGCATCGCCGAGCACGGCGCCCCCGGCTTCTACGAAGGCCCGGTGGCCGAGGACATGGTGCGCACCTTGCGCGAACGCGGCGGCCTGCACACGCTGGAGGATTTCGCGGCGGCCGCGCCCGAATACGTCGCGCCGATCTCGACCCGCTATCGCGGCTACGACGTCTACGAGTGCCCCCCGAGCGGCCAGGGCCTCGCCGCCCTGATGATGCTCAACGTGCTCTCGCAATACGATGTCGGCGCGCTCTCCGAGCTCGACCGGGTCCACCTCTTCGCCGAGGCCTGCAAGCAGGCCTACCACCACCGCGACGCGCTCTTCGCCGATCCGGTGGTGAACGCCGTGCCGGTCGAGCACCTCCTGTCCCAGGCCTGGCAGGCGCGGGCGCACGGGGCCATCGACATGGCCCGCGCCAAGGCGCCGGTGCTGTGGCCGGAGATCCGCCACACCGACACGGTCTATCTCTGCGTGGTCGACCGCGACGGCAACGCGATCTCGCTGATCAACTCGATCTTCCAGGGCTTCGGCAGCGGCATCACCGCGCCGGAGAGCGGCGTGCTGCTACACAATCGCGGTTTCTCGTTCCGGGTCGAGCCCGGCCACCCCAACACCATCGCGCCATCGAAGCGCCCGATGCACACCATCATCCCCGGCATGCTGATGCGCGACGGCGCGGTGGTGGCGCCCTTCGGCGTGATGGGCGGGCACTATCAGGCCATGGGCCACGTCGAGCTCCTCACCGGCATCATCGACCGGGGCCTCGACGTGCAGGAAGCCCTCGATGCCCCGCGCAGCTTCGCCTATGGCGGCGGCATCGAGCTGGAAGGCGGCTTCGAGCCCGGCCTCGCCGAGGGGCTGGCCGCGCGCGGCCACCTCACGGTGCCGGCACCGGTCCCGATCGGCGGCGGCCAGATCATCTGGATCGACCCGGCCACCGGCATGCGCGCCGCCGGCTCCGATCCGCGCAAGGACGGCTGCGCCCTCGGCTACTGAGCGGGGACGCGGCGCGACTCACGGAAGATTCAGTCCTTCGCCGCATGGTCCGGGCGACCGGCCGACAGCGCGATCCGCGCGGGCCGGAAACGAGGGACGATCGACGTCACGTGACGAACCCGCGGGAAGCCTCTCCGGTGACGACGGCGCCGAACGCGGACGGCTCGGTCTATGGACCGGCCGCCCACGGCGTCGCGGACTGGCCCTTCGGCACGCCCGCACCCGCGACGCCCTGGCCCACCCTGCCCGGGGGTGCCCCCTGGCCGCGCGTGCGCATCCTCACCCCCGCCTGCCCGGACGCGCCGGGCCTCGCTGCGACCCGCGCCTCCATCCACGGACAGGCCTATCCGAACCTGCGGCACGCGGTGGTGCCCCCCGGTGATCCGGAACCGGCGACGTGGGGCGCCGACGCGGATTTCGACGCCCTGATGGTCCTGCGGCCCGGCGACCTGCTGGCGCCGGGCGCCCTGGCGGCCCTCTGCCTGGAGATGGGCCTGAGCGGGGCCGACCTCGTGGCGGGCCTGCGCCTGGTCTTCGCCTCGAAGCCCCTCGGCCTCGACGCCTGCGCGGCCCCCGCCGGTCCCCTGCGCGACCCCGCGCCGCCCGAGGGCGACCTCGCCCCCTTCACCGGGGGCGAGATTCTTCTGTCCCGCGCCTGCGTGGCGCGCGCCGGAGGGCTCGATCCGCGCGCGGCCCGTCCGGTCGCCGCGCTCTGGCCGCGCCTCGCCGAACAGGGCGCGCGGTTCGCCCGGGTCGGGCGTCCGGTGCTGCTGCAGCACGCGCCCGGGGACGCGGTCGCGCCGATGCCGGCGGGCCTGCGCATCGCCAGCCTGACCGACCGGGGCTATGCCGGCGGTGCCGGCATCGGGCACCGCCGCCTCACCGATGCTCTGGCGCTGGCGGGCCACGCCGTCGCCCACCTCACCCTGGCGGCGGAATCGCCCCCCGCCGCCGCGGAATGGACCTCGGCGTTTCCCCGCACGGTGTCGGCAATCGAAGGGGGCGGGTTCGACCTGGTGCTGGCCGGAAACCTCCACGGTGCGACCCGCAGCCCCGCGATCCTGGAGGACCTCGGGCGGCGCGTGCCGGTGGCCGCCGTGCTCCACGACCTCTTTCCGCTGACCGGGCGCTGCGCCTTTCCGGGCGCCTGCCCGCTGATCGATGCGGGATGCGACGCGCGCTGCCCCACGCCGGACGCCTATCCGCAACTCGCGCCGAACCGGATCGCGCGCGCCTACGCGGACAAGCGCGCGGTCCTGGCCGGCCCCCACGCGCCGGTGCTCCTGGCCAATTCCCACTGGACCGAGACGGTCGCGCGCCGCCTCGCGCCGGCCGGCACCCGCGTCGGGCGCATCGGCCTCGCTTTCCCGGCGGGCGTGTTCCGGCCCGGCGACCGGGCGGCCCTGCGGCGCGACCTCGGCCTGCCGGCGGACGACATCCTGGTGATGTTCGCCGCCGTGATCGCCGACGCCCCCGGCAAGGGTGCGGCCGAACTCGCCGCCATCCTGCGGCGGATCGCCGAGCCCGGGATCGGGTTCGTCGCCGTGGGCCGCCTCGACGATCCGGGCGCGTTCGGCCTGCCCGGGCTCATCGCGGCGGGGCCGATCGGCGACGAGGATACGCTGGCGCGCTGGTACGGCGCCTGCGACCTCTACGTGACGGCGAGCCGCGACGAGACCCTCGGCCAGACCCCCGTGGAGGCCGCACTCTGCGGCACCCCCACCCTGGCCTATCGCTCGACGGGCCTGACCACGGCGGTGATCGACGGCATTTCCGGCCACCTGGTCGAGCCGGTGTCGGGCGCCCTCGAGGCCGCCCTGCGGGCCCTGATCGCCGACGCGCCGGCGCGGCACCGCCTCGGCGCCCTCGGGCGGATCGCCGTCGAGGGCCGCCATTCCCACGCGGCGGCGGTCATGCAGATCAACGACGTCCTGGTGGCGCACGGCCTGCGGCCGGCGAGCGCCGGGACCGGGCGCATCCGCTTTTGCCCCGAGATGCTCGCGCAGTTCGCCATGGCGCGGGAGCGCGCATCCGGGCGTAGCGGCACGGTCCCGGGGCCCTCCGGGCCGGCGATCCGCGCCGCGCGCCGGCTCAAGCAGGCGCTCCTCGGGCGCGGCATGCCACTCTGGTTGCGCCGGGGGCTCTACCGCGCGGCCCGCCTGCGCGCTGGTTTACGCGGCAGCGCGCCATGACAGCAGCCAGCCCCCCGGGCCTACGCCGGATCTACGTCGACCACACCCATCTGCACGGCCCCGTCACCGGCATCGAGCGGGTGGCGATCGACCTGTTCGGGCCGGAACGCCTGAGCCCCCACGCCGTCGTGCCCGTCCGTTCGTCCAGCGTGGCGCGCATGATCCTGGCCCAGCAGATCGGCCTGCCCCTGCGCCTGCTCGGCGACCGCCGGGCGCTGGCGATCTTCCCCGGCTTTCCGCCCGGGCCGATCGCGACGCTGCTGGGGACACGCTGCATCGCCTACATCCACGACACCTTCCTCCTCGACCGCCCGCAGGACCTGAATTGGAAGAGCCGGCTCTACATGGTGCCGAGCTTCGCCTTCGCGATGCGGTTCGGCCGCTGCTTCCTCGTCAATTCCCGCACCACCGGCACCGCCCTGCGCGCACTCTGCGCGCCCGACGCCCTGGTGGCCCTGCTCCGGCCGGGGGTGCGCGACGTCTTCGGCCTCGGCGACCTGACCCCGCCGACGCCCCGCCCGGGCGAACCGCTCCGGCTCCTGGCCATCGGCACGATCGAGCCGCGCAAGGACTATCCGGCCGCCATCGCCATCGTGGCCGCCCTCAACGCGACGGGCGTGCCCGCGGAGCTGCACGTGGTCGGGCGGGTCGGATGGGGACGCCACGCCTTCCTGTCGGCGCCGCCGCCCTTCCTCACCCTGCACGGCTACCTCGCGGACGCGGCACTGCGCCGGCTCGTCGAGCGCTGCCACCTCCTCATCTCGACCTCGAAGGCGGAAGGCCTCGGCCTGCCCCTGCTGGAGGTCCAGCACGGCGGCCTGCCCGTCGCCGCACCGCACGGACCCGTCTTCGCCGAGGTGCTCGGCGCATCCGGCCTGTCCATCGATCCGGCGGAGCCTGCGCGCGCCGCCGCGGCGATCCGGGACTGGGTCGCGCGCAGCGCCTTCGCGGCGGCCCCGGCCGCCGCGCGGGCGAACGTCGAACGCTGGAACGCCCTGGCCGACGCCGATGCGGAGCGCTTCGCCCGATTCCTGGCGATCGGCCGGGCGGCCTATGCGGAGACCGACGCGACCGTGGGCGAGGCCGGGCCGGCATGAGGGCGCAGAACATCGAACACGGGGGTCGGGCCGCGATCGCCCCGGCGGGACGCGCCAATCCGCCGACTTGGCATGCCAGGTGCGACCCTTAACACATCGGTAACGATCCCTGCCGTTCCGGTCCCGGTTTGATACGGATGGCGCTGCGGAACGGGACAGGTGCATTCAGGGTGGGACTCGGTCCGCGCCGGTGGCGGGTGGTCGAGGCAGGAGACGACACAGATGTTCGACTTCGGAAGCCCCGTCGGCGGCGAACCGATCCTGATGGGGAAACGCGAGGCCCCCCTCGACGGCGGGGCGATCCTGCGGCGCCTGTGGCGCGGCAGCGCGTACATCCTGCTCGGCGGCCTCGTCACGGTGGCCCTGGCGGTGGTGCTGCTGAACCTCGCGCGCCCGAACTACACCGCGAACACGCAGATCCTGGTCGACCCGGCCGACCTGCCGGTGATCGCCAACGACCTCAGCAACCGGCAGCCGCAGGCCGATAGCGGCGTCTCCATCGCGGAGAGCCAGGCGCGCGTCGTCCAGTCCGACAACGTCCTGCGCCGGGTCGTGGAACGGCTCGACCTCGCCGACGACGAGGAGTTCGTCGTCCCTCCCTCGACCAATCCGCTGATCGTCCGGCTCAAGGCCCTCCTCGGCATGGAGCCCCCGGCCGCGAGCCGCGATCCCGTCAACCTCGCCCTCGACACCCTGCGGCTGAAGCTCGGCGTGCGCCGGGCCGAGCGCACCTTCGTCATCGACATCTTCGTCCAGACCTGGGATCCGGAGAAATCGGCCCGGATCGCGAACGCCATCGCGGAGGCCTACCTCGCCGAGGAAGCGGGCGCACGGGCCGAGACGGCGCGGCGCGCCTCGGAGGCCCTCTCCGGCCGCCTCGCCGGCCTGCGCCAGGCGGTGGAGCAGGCGGAGCGCAAGGTGCAGCAGTACCGGGAGACGAACAAGCTGGTGACCACGAGCGGGCGCCTCCTCAGCGACCAGCAGCTCAGCGACCTCAACCAGCAGCTCGTCACCGCCAACCTGCGCACCGCCGATGCAAGGTCCCGCCTCGACCAGGCCCGGCGCATGCGGACCGGCGAGGCCGGCACGGCCCTGCCCGAGATGCTGCAATCCCTGGAGATGCAGAACCTGCGGCAGCAATACGCCGCGCTCTCCCGCAACACCGCCGAACTCGCCACCCGCCTCGGCGAGCGCCATCCCGCCATGGCCGAGCAGTACGCCCAGCAGCGCGACCTCCAGCGCCTGATCCAGCGCGAGAAGGAGCGGATCATCGACACCTCGCAGAAGGATTACGACCGCGCGGTGGCGAGCGAGGCCGCCGTCAGCAAGAGCCTGGAGCGGGCCAAGACCGAGACCGCCGGCAACGACCGCGCCAATGTCGGCCTGCGCGAACTGGAGCGCGAGGTGGAGTCCCGCCGCTCCGTCTACGAGACCTTTCTGCGCCGCTCGCGCGAGACCAACGAGCAGGAGCGCCTGAACAGCTCGAACGTGCGCATCATTTCCTCGGCGACGCCGCCGCGGCTGCGCACCTGGCCGCCCTCGCCGAAGGTGGTCCTGCCGGTCGCGCTGCTGCTGGGGCTCGGCCTCGGGGCCGCCATCGCCCTGGCGCGCGGCGCCCGGCGCGACCGCCGCCGCGCCGTCCCCCCGGGCGCCACGCCCATGGCGGGCGCGCGCAGCTTCCGTGCCGTCGATGCCTGAGGTAGGGACCGCCCTCTTGGACGTATCGACGCCGCCCCCGGAACCGCGCCCGCGCGAGTCGAGTCGTTCCCGAAGCGAGACCCGCACCGGGATCGGATCCGCATCCGGCCCCCACGGCGACACGGCCCACCCGGCAGGCGAGACCCGCATGAACGTTCGCTTGTTCGATATCGCCTTCACGCCGGGGAGCGCCGCCGACATCCTGCGCTTCGCCGCCGCCCAGCCGGCGACCCGGCCCAGGCTCATCGTCACGGCGAACCTCGACCACGTCGTCACGCTCACGGAGAACGCGGCCTTCCGGGCGGCCTATGACGGCGCCGTCGCCCGTACCCTCGACGGCATGCCCCTGGTCTGGCTCGCCCGCCTGCGGGGCGCGCGCTCGGCCAGGCGCGTCACGGGGCACGATCTCATCGCGGCGGCCCTCGCGCCGCCCTGGCCCGCCGGGCAGCGGCTCTACCTCGTCTGCGCCACCGAAGCCGTGGGCCGCCACCTGACCGAGCGCCTCGTCGCGGCGGGCATCGGCCGCGAGGCCATCGCCACGACGGTGCCGCCCTACGGTTTCGAGACCGACGAGGCCTACAGCCACACCCTGTCCGAGGCCGTGCGGACGCACGGCACCACGCTCCTCGTCCTGGGCGTCGGTGCGCCGCGCTCGGAGATCTGGGTCGACCGCCAGGGGGCGGCGCTCGGCGCGCCCGTGGTGCTCGCCGTGGGCGAGGCCATGAACGTGGCCGCCGGCCTCGTGCCGCGCGCGCCGGTCTTTCTGCAGCGGGCGGGGCTGGAATGGTTCTTCCGCTTCCTGCACGCCCCGCGGCGCCTGTTCCGGCGCTACTTCGTGCGATCCTGGCGGCTGGTGGGGATCGGCATCCGGGCATTCCGGAAGGGCGCGAGCAAACCCGCGGACGCCGCCCCCCTCAGCCCGGTCGGAGCCAGGGCCCGGCGCAATCCGGATTCCTGCTGAACCGCCCGGGGCCTCACGCTCCGGAGAACAACTCCGGCCGGCGCAGCCGGAGGGTGAGGAGGAGCACCAGGGTTTTCAGATCGGTGATCTCGCCCCGATCGCTCATGGCGGCGAGATCCGCCAGCGGCATCTCGTGCACGGTGATGTCCTCGCTCTCGCTCGCGAGGCCGCCGCCGGTGCCGATCCGATCGGCCGCCGCGTAGGCGCCGAGGAACAGGTCCATCTGCTCCGTCGAGATCCCGGGCATGCTCCAGCCGCAGGTGACGGGCTCCAGGACGCCGAGGCGCAGGCCGGTTTCCTCGAAGGCCTCGCGGCGGGCGCCCTCCTCCGGCTCGGATTCGTCGAGGAGACCCGCCGGCACTTCGAGGACGCTGGCGACGCCCGCCGCGTAGAGGGCCGGAGCCCGGAACTGCTCGACGAGGAGCGCGACCCGGCGGTCCGGGTCGTAGGGCAGGACCGCCACGGCGCGTCCGTGATCCTCGATCTCGCGCGCGAGCCGGGTGCCGTCCGCCATCGTCACTTCCGCGACGAGGAACCGGCTCCAGCCGTCATGCACGATCCGGGTGCCCCGGATGATGGGCGCCATGCTGTTCTCCCCTCGGCGAGCCGCTCGCGAGGAGCGGCCAGATCGAGGGCGATCTAGCAGCGGCTTGTCGCATCAATGAGGCGGCACCTGCGGGATTTCGGCCACGCCCTTACGGATTGTGCCCTTGCGGATTGTGAAGGACAGGCCGTGCGATCCACGCTCCTGGCAAACAAGCGCGTCACCCGCCTCGCGCACGAGGTTGGGGATATCGATGGCGGCCATCGGATCGGTGCAGATCACGGTGAGGAGGCTGCCCGGAGCCAGCCCGCGCAGCGCCTTGGCGGTGCGCAGGACGGGCAGCGGACACTTCAGGCCGCTGAGATCGAGCCGGGTGATCGCGCCTTCATCCTGCACCGGGCAACTCCGTCTGCGTGTCGCAGCCGAAGGGTCTACAGGGCCCGACCAAAAAAATCCCGCTCCCGGACGAGGCCGGAAGCGGGATTCGAACGAGGCCCACGGGTGTCGGGGGACACCCGTCGTCACCCGTCGTCGGGTTTTCAGTAGCCGTAGCCGTAGGCGGGGTAGCCGTACCCGTAGGCCGGGGCGCTGTAATAGCCGTAGGCGGGAGCGCCGTAGCCGTAGCCGCCGCCGTACCCGACGCCGGCATAGCCACCGTCGTAGTAGCCGTAGCGGGGCGCCTGGCTGGCCGCAATGGCGCCGCCGATGATGCCGAGGGCCGCGCCGGCCGCGAGGGCGCCGCCGATGCCGGGGCCACGGCGGTAACCGCCGTAATAGCCACGGCCGTAACCGCGGCCATAGCCGTACCCGTATCCGCGGTAGCGGACGTTCTCGACGCTGGCGTTACCGCCGGCGACCTGGGCCGCGGTCAGGGCGGGCATCGGCGCGGCCTGGGCAGCGGTGAAGGACCCGGCCGACAGACCGACAGCGGTGGTTCCGGCGAGAGCGAGGGACAAGATGCGCGACATGCGAGCGTTCTCCGTCACAGGATTGAATCACCCTGGAAACGGCAAAGGTGGCGATCCGTTCCAGGAATGCCACCAGCGAGCCATTCGCCCCCGTGTGGCCGGACACACGCGAGGGTGCCGGCCCGGCGGGACGCCAAGCGGCCGGTCAGAACACGCACTGGGTGAAGGCCGGCTCCACCGAGCGCTGCCAGGGGCCCTCGTAATCCGCGAGGCGCTCCTCCGCGAGGGAGCGGCCGGCGGCCACGATGGCTTCGAGGGGCTGAAGGTACTGCGTCTCGTCGCGCCCCTGCGCGTCCCGGCGGCCGCGGGCGGCGAGCCCGGTGCGGGCGATGGCCAGGGCCTCGGCCGCCACCGCACCGAGGGGGCGCCCGGCGATGCGGGCGGCGAGGCCGAGGCGCGGGACCGTGGCGCGCAGGTTCTCCCGGTCGCAGGCGTTCCAGCCCTTGGCGATGTCCCAGGCGGCCGCGAGGGCCGAGGGCTCGTAGAGCAGGCCGACCCAGAACGCGGCCTGCGCGGCGATCATCGCGGGACCGCCCACATCGGCGCCGCGCATCTCGAGGAAGCGCTTGAGGCGCACCTCCGGAAACGCGGTGGAGGCGTGGTTGGCCCAGTCCGACACCGTGGCGCGCTCGCCCGGCAGGGCGGCGAGGCGCCCGTCCATCAGGTCGCGGAAGGAGGCGCCGGACACGTCGTGATAGGTCTCGCCGCGCTTGACGAAGTACATCGGCATGTCGAGCAGCCAGTCGGCGTAGGCCTCGTAGCCGAAGCCCGGCTCGAAGGCGCGCGGCAACATGCCGGTGCGGTCCGGATCGGTGTCGCGCCAGATCTCGGAGCGGCGCGAGAGGAAACCGTTGGGGCGACCGTCGGTGAAGGGCGAGTTGGCGAAGAGCGCCGTGGCCACGGGCTGGAGCGCCAGGGCGACGCGCATCTTGGCGACCATGTCGGCTTCCGAGGCGAAGTCGAGGTTCACCTGCACGGTGGCGGTGCGCAGCATCATGTCGAGGCCGAGGGTCCCGACCTTCGGCATGTAGCCCGCCATGATCTTGTAGCGGCTCTTCGGCATCACCGGCGTTTCTTCCCGGGTCCATTTCGGGCTCATGCCGAGGTCGAGGAAGCCGATGCCGAGGGGATCGGCGACGCGGGCGGTGGCGTCGAGATGCGTGCGCAACTCGGCCGCCGTCGCGTGGATGTCGGGCAGGGGCGCGCCCGAGAGCTCGAACTGTCCGCCGGGCTCCAGGGAGATCGCGCCCCCCTCGGCACCGGCGAGGCCGATCAGGTGCCCCGCATCCTCGATAGCCTCCCAGCCGGTGTCGCGGGCCAGCCCTTCGAGGAGGGCGCGGATGCCGTTCGGACCCGCATACGGCACCGGACGGTGGCCGTCGCGGTAGAACGGCACCTTCTCGTGCTCGGTACCGATGGCGAAGCGCGCGCGCGGCTTCTCGCCCTCGGCGAACCACGCGATGAGCTCGTCCCGGGTGGTCAGGGGCGTCGTGTCGGACGTATCGCGCGCCATGCGCTGCCTCGTGCAGAAGGTCGTACGGAGGAGAGGCGCACCGGACCGCAGCGGCGTGGCCCCTGTCGGGATATCGTGCCTCATAGGCCAGGGAACCGGCGCGAACAACGCGCCACACCGCCTCTCAGCGGGCGTCCCCGAGCACGGCCTGCACCAAAGCGAGCACCGCCACCGCCGCCGTGTCGGCCCGCAGGATGCGCGGCCCGAGGGACAGCGCCACGGTGTTCGGCCGGGCGAGGATCAGCGCCCGCTCCTCCGGGGCAAAGCCCCCTTCGGGCCCCACGAGCACCGCCAGCGGCGGCGGGACGGCGGGGTCTGCCACCCCGCGCCGCAGGGCCTCGACGGGATCGGAGACGGCCGCGTCCTCGTCGCAGAACACAAGCAAGCACAAAGGGTTGAGGTCGGCGAGCGCGGCCGGGAGCTTGGCCGGCTCGGGCACGTCCGGCAGGCTGAGGATGCCGCATTGCTCGGCCGCCTCCACGGCGTTCGCCCGCAGACGGTCGAGGTTCAGGCGCTCGCCCTGCGTGTAACGCGTGATCACCGGCCGCAGGGTGCCGGCCCCCATCTCCACCGCCTTCTGGGCCATGTAGTCGAGCCGGGCGGTCTTCAAGGGCGCGAACAGGTATTGCAGGCCGGCGCGCGGCGGCTGCTCGCGTGTGCGCTCGCGCACGACGAGGTCGGCGCTCTTGCGGCCGGTCGGCGCGACCTCCGCCCGCCACTCGCCGTCCCGGCCGTTGAACAGCAGCACCGGGTCGGAAGGCCCGCGCCGGAGCACGTTCAGGAGGTAGTTCGCCTGCGCCCGGTCGAGGGGCAGCACGGCGCCGGGACCGAGATCGGCCGCGACGTGGAGGCGAGGGGCGGTGAAGTCGTAGGCAGCCATGGCCGGGGTGGTCGCGCGCCGCCCGCGCCCTGTCAACGCGTGCCCGGCCCGGGGTGATGCAGGTCGGCAACACGCGCGCAGATTACGCCGCCGATCCCCGCCCAATAGCGGCCCGGCGTTTGCGGCTCGAAAGACGCCACATTCCTATGCCGAAACGAGACCAAGGACGGGCGGCACGGAACCATCGCGTGCGGCCCGACACGAATCAGCAAGTCCGCCATGGATCACGGGCCCGGGCCCACCGAGCGTGCGGATTGGGGGAGAAAGGATCTCAACGCATGTCTTTCAAGACCATCGCGGCCCTCGCCGTGCTCGGCACGGCCCTCGCCAGCGGCCAGGCCTTCGCGCAAGGGGCCGCCGCCGAATGCGGCGCGATCCAGCAGACGCTCCAGGCCCGCAAGGACCTCGTGGCGAAGGCGAATTCCGCCTCCAACTCGAAGAAGAAGATGACGCCGGCCGAGGCCTGCGCCCTGTTCGGCAAGCTCCAGGCGAACGGCACCGCCGGCATCAAGTGGATCACCGCCAACAAGGAATGGTGCTCGATCCCGGATTCCTTCGCGGAAGGCTTCAAGGCCGACCACAACAAGGTCTCGGGCATCAAGACGAAGATCTGCGGCATCGCCGCCCAGGCCTCCAAGATGGAAGCCCAGGCCAAGGCCCAGGCCCAGAACGGCGGCGGACAGGGCGGCCTGCTCGGCGGCCCCGGCCTCACCGGCAGCCTGAAGATGCCCCAGGGTGCGCTCTGACCCGTCGTCCGTGGAAGGCGTGAGCGCCCCGCCGGCCGACCGGCGCGTCGCCGATGCGGTGGCGGGCCACTGGGTCGACCGGCTCGCGCCGCGGCGGGCGCGCCCCTACCTGCGCCTCGCCCGCATCGACCGGCCCATCGGCTGGTGGCTCCTGCTCCTGCCCTGCTGGTGGTCCTCGGCGCTGGCCGCCATCGCGTCCGGCGCGGCCTATCCCGATCCGGTCCATCTCGGGCTGTTCTTCGTGGGCGCCGTGGCCATGCGCGGCGCGGGCTCGACCTACAACGACATCGCCGACCGGGACCTCGACGCCCAGGTCGAGCGCACGCGCTCGCGCCCCCTGCCCTCGGGCCAGGTCGGCACGCGCCAGGCCGCCGTGTTCCTGGTGGCGCAGGCGCTGGTCGGCCTCGCGGTGCTGCTGCAGTTCAACGCCACCGCCATCCTGGTCGGCATCGCCTCCCTGGTGCCGGTGGCGATCTACCCGTTCATGAAGCGCGTGATGCCGGTGCCGCAGGCGGTGCTGGGCCTCGCCTTCGCGTGGGGCGCGCTGATGGGCTGGGTGGCGGTGTTCGGGCGCCTCGATGCGCCGGCCCTGCTGCTCTACGCGGGCACGATCGCGTGGGTGATCGGCTACGACACGATCTACGCCGTGCAGGACATCGAGGACGACGAGATCGCCGGCATCCGCTCTTCGGCCCGCTTCTTCGGGCGCCGGATGCGGGGGGCGATCGGCCTCTGCTACGGAGTCAGCGTGGCCTGCATCGCGGCGGCGGCGTGGCGGGCGGGAGCCGGCTGGCCGGGCCTCCTCGGCGTGGCGCTGTTCGCCGGCCATCTCGGCGGCCAGGTCTTGCGGCTCGACACGCGGAACGGGCGCGGGGCGCTCCGACTGTTCCGCTCGAACCGGGATGCGGGCCTGATCCTGTTCCTGGGCCTCGCGGCGGACGCCGTCCTGCGGCACCTCACCGGCCCCTGAGGGACGGCCTTCAGCAGCGCGCGCCGGAGATGATCTCGCTCTCGCCCCGGTGGATCAGGGGACGCACCGGCAGGGTGCCGGTCTTGCGGCGCACCAGGAAGCGCGGGCGCCGGCCGTTGAGCAGCCCGACGCGGCGGCGCATCCGGGTGCGGCCCAGGGCCACGGGACCGAGCTGAGCGGACACGATCGAGAGCGCGCCGTCCTCCTTGACGATCATGCGGGGCAGGCCGGACTTCGCGGCGCAATCCCGCCAGATCGCGACGACCTCCTCCTCGCAGAACGGGCCGAGGCGGGTGATCACGGTCTCATTCGCATCGACGAGGAGCAGGTCGAAGCGGTCCTCGCCGCAGGCATCCGAATCGTCCTCGGCGAAGGCCAGGGCGATGCCGGCGGGGCGGCGCGGAGCGCCGCGGCCGAACACCGGCAGGGGCGAGGCGACGGGCAAGGGCGCGGGCGTCACGGTGAAGGCGACATCTCCGGAGGGGCCGTTCGTGTTCGCGAAAGTGCTCATGGCTCGTACACCTTGTTGGCGCCGGCAACCTCTGTGGGCCACCCGTCTATGGCAAGCAGATTTGCGTCTAACCTCCTCAGACCACCTTAAGAGTGAGCGTTAAGCGAGTGTGGACGAGGCTCAAGTGCGTGGAATGCTCAACGCTTCCTTGCCGAGATCAGGCACATTCGCACGTATCGACATCTGCGCAGGTTCGGCGCGTTCCCGCTACGCGACGGGTCGTCGGCTTGTGACAAGTCCGTGCGCCGCCTACAACGGTGGCGCCGCGTCTCGCCCCGAAGGTGTGGAACGAGCGGCGTCTCACGCGACAAGACCGACCTCCAGCGCCGTACGGAGACGCATGTCCGACTCGATGTCCCCGGAGGCCGCGCAGGCCCTCGTTCCGGCCCTGCGCGCCACGATCCGCGAAGCGGCCACCCTCGCCCTGCCCTTCTATCAGGCAGGCCGGCAGACCGGCGCGCGGGTCTGGTCCAAGTCGGGGGGCTCCCCCGTCACCGAGGCCGACGTCGCGGTGGACACCTTCCTGAAGGTGCGCTTGAGCGCGTTGCTGCCCCGCGCCGCCTGGCTCTCGGAGGAGACCAGCGACGATGCGCTACGCCTTAAGGCCGATCTCGTCTGGATCGTCGATCCCATCGACGGCACCCGCGCCTTCATGTCCGGGCATCCGGACTGGTCGATCGCCGTGGCGCTGCTGGCGGCGGGCCAGCCCGTGCTCGGCTTCGTCCACGCGCCCGTGACGGACACGTTCTACGAGGCCGCCGC
>NZ_JAIEOF010000002.1 GCF_019750675.1 Methylobacterium sp. | reverse complement strand
GGTCGAGACCGCCCGCGAGATGCTGGCGGCGGTCGAGGCCGCGCTCCCGGCCGACCTCGCGATCTTCGCCGCAGCGGTGGGCGACTGGCGCCCGGCCGAGACCCGCGACTCGAAGATCAAGAAGGACGGCGCCGCGCCCGCGCCCCTCGCACTGGTGGAGAACCCCGACATTCTCGCCACCATCGCGGGGCGGTCCGCCGGGCGCCCCCGCCTCGTGATCGGCTTCGCGGCCGAGACCGACGCGGTCCTGGACAATGCCCACGCCAAGATCGCCCGCAAGGGCTGCGACATCATCGTGGCCAACGACGTGTCGCCCGCCGGCGGGGTGATGGGCGGTAGTGCCAACACCGTCCATCTCGTCGGCCGCGACGGCACCGTCGAGACCTGGCCCACCCTCGACAAGGACGAGGTCGGACGCCGCCTGATCCGGCACTTCGCCGACCTGCTCGGGCGCTGATCCACAGCCTCACGGAAAGCCGGCGGAGCCGATCGCGGACTCGCGCGTTAAGGCTTGACTAACGCCTCCCGCCGCATCATTTCGGCGTCGTTCGCACGTGCAGCACATTCGCTCGCCCGCGCGGCTCCACAGGAACTCCCGACCCTAATGCCCAGCGACAGTAGTCGATGGACCGCGCCGCCGATGGCCCTCCGCGAGACCCGCGCCTGATCGCTTGATCCGGCTCGCCCGCGACCGGCCCCCGATGGCCCGGTCGAACGAGGTGAGCCGATGACCTTCTCGAATGCCCTTCCACGCCTGCGCGGTGCCGTGGCGCCCGTTCGGACCCTGAGCTTCCGTCGCGCGGACGGCTCCAAGCTCGTGCGCGTCAAGGCGCGGCGCCCGAAAGCCCGCAAGGCGGCTTCGGGCGACGCCAATGTCGCCCTGATCATGGCCGTGATGATGACCCTGGTCTTCGGGCCGGTGATCGGCGTCCACCTGATCGCCGCCTACGCCCCGACCGCCGCAGCCTCCGACGTGGCGGTCCGGAGCACCGGAACGCCGCTGCCGCCTGGGTGACCGGCCGACCCGGGCCGCGCTCCCGGCGCGGCCGCGCGGTCAGGCCCGTGCCGCTTCCAGTTCCGTCGCGAGGGCGGCTTCGGCGGCCATGATCCTGCGGACAGCGGGTCGCGCGTTGACGCGGGCGAGGTAGGCCATGATCGCGGGCTCCTCGGGCACGAGCTTGAAGCTCGTGGTCCAGCTCAGGGCGGCCCCCCAGAGTACGTCGGCCGCCGAGTGCCGCTCGCCGAGGAGGTAGGGGCCCGGCGTCAGCGCATCCACCAGGGTGTTCAGCACCGCGTCGAAGGTCCCGTAGGGCGACATCGCCTGAGGGCCGGGCTCTCGCTGCAACGCCCGATCGACCACCGCGGGCTCGAAGCTCGATCCGTAGAACACCATCCAGCGCAGGTAAGTCCCACGCAGCGGATCGCCGATCGGCGGGGCGAGGCCGCGCTCCGGAAACAGGTCGGCGAGGTAGAGGTAGATCGCCGCCTGCTCGGTGATCAGCGTATCGCCATGGCGCAGCGCCGGAACCTTGCCCAACGGATTCACCCGGAGATAGCCGGGTTCGCGTCCCTGTCCCGAGCGCAGGTCGAGGACTTCGAGGTGGTGCGGCGCACCGAGTTCCTCGAGCAGGATCCGTACGCCGGACGAACGCGTCTGGGGCGAATGGTAGAGGGTCAGGTCGGCGTCCAAGGTCGGTTCTCCGCGAATCAGGTCCGCGCAGGGTTTCCGCCTGGGCCCTCCCCGTCAATCGCGCCGGGCGGCCACGGCTTCGGCCAGGAGGCAGAGGATTTCGAAGGCGAGCGTCGCGCCAACCAGAGCCGTCACGCCGGAGGGATCGAGGGGCGGGGCGACTTCGACGACATCCGCGCCGACGAGATCGAGCCCACGCAGGGCGCGGACAATCTGCAGCGCCTCGCGGGCGGTGAAGCCGCCCATCTCCGGCGTGCCGGTGCCGGGCGCGTAGGCGGGATCGAGGGCATCGACGTCGAAGCTCAGGTAGGCCGGCCCGTCGCCGACGACGGTGCGTGCCTCGGCGAGGACCGACGGCAGGCCGCGGTCGATGACCGCCTCCATCGGCACGACCCGTACGCCCTGCCCCAGCGCCCAATCCAGCTCGTCCGCCGAATCGGTACTTCCGCGCAGACCGATCTGCACCATGCGGCGCGGATCGAGCACGCCGTCCTCGATGGCGCGGCGGAACGGGGTGCCATGGGTCAGGCGCGTGCCGTCGTACTGCCCGTCGTCGGTGTCGCTGTGGGCGTCGATGTGGATCAGGCCGAGGGGCCGCGTGCACCCGATGGCGCGCAGCACCGGATAGGTGACGAAATGGTCGCCCCCGACCGAGAGCGGCACGATGCCGGCCTCGGCCAGGGGCCGGTGGAACGCCTCGATCGCCCTGGCGGTGGCCGCGACGTCGACGGGATTGACCGGAACGTCACCGAGATCGGCGCAGGCGGCCAGATCGTAGGGGGCGATGCCGGTGGCGGCGTTGCGAGCCCGCGTGCCGGTGGAGGCCTCGCGCACGCCGCGCGGACCGAGGCGAGCGCCGGGCCGGTTGGTGGTGGCGCCGTCGAACGGGATACCGACGAGTCCGATATCGATTCGCCCGGGCGCCTCCCTGGGTTCCATGACCGGCAGGCGCATGAAGCTGGCAAGGCCCGAGAACCGCGGCGTCTCCATCCCCGAGAGGGGGCGATAGCGCGCGATCCGTTCCTGATCCGCCTCGCTCGGCATGCGATGTCCTCGTGTCTCGGGGTGTCGGCGTCCGGCCGGCGGGCTCACCTCCGGTCGGGCGACGGCAGGATGACGTTCCGTTGACGGATCGGCAACGCGTGTCTATAGAGCGCACATCGCCGACGGGCGCGCTCACCGCGATCGTCGGCTTCGCCATTGCCCGAACAACCTGCACGCGATCCACCGACACTCAAGCCCGCGGGCTCGTCGCGATCGCCTCAAACGTGACGAGGATGCCCCATGGCCAACACCGTGTCGGCCAAGAAAATGACCCGCAAGATTGCGAAGCGCACCGCGGTCAACCGCTCGCGTCGCAGCCGCATGCGCACCTTCGTCCGCAAGGTCGAGGAAGCCATCGCCACCGGTGATCAGTCCAACGCGCTGACCGCCCTCCGCGCCGCCGAGCCCGAGATCATGCGGGCCGCCCAGCACGGCATCGTCCACAAGAACAACGCCTCCCGGAAGGTCTCGCGCCTCGCCGCGCGGGTGAAGGCGCTCGCCGCCTGATCCCTCTTTCCGCGATGTTCTGAAGAAGCCCGGCAGCGATGCCGGGCTTTTCTGTTTTCCGTCTTGTCCCCGTCCGTCGCCGCGAGGTGCTGCCCCGATGGTCCCCGGCGTCATGCCGTGAGGGGAGCGGGGCGCGAACGTTCGCAGGCCTCAGCTCGACGCCGCTTGGCGCTCCGACGACCCTGCCCTGAGCGCGACGCTGTCCGAGATCAATCGTTAACGCTACCGACAATCAGTTCGGTTGCCGCGCGTCCGGTGCGCCTGTAGCTTAACGATATCTGTCGATGAACCGACAAATCCAAGACGTCCTCGAGTCGCAGTCGAATCGTGCACAGGTGACGGCCCGCGCTCGACTCGACCCGCGAAACCCGCGCCGAAATTGTCGCTTTTTGTGCTGTCCCCGTTAGTCCCGTTGTTAGGAGAACCGTAGCTTATTGTTGATAGGCTCGTTTCATCGACAAAAGCCCTTCCAGGGCCATTGACTCTGGATCGGTGATCTGAGTCTCGCGGGTTCTTCGCGAGGCGCGACTTCAGTCAAGTGTGTGTACGTTCCGGTGGCGGCCCTCCGCTCTCGGTACGAGGAGAGCGATGATGCATGTCGACGGTAGCGTGTCCGGCAACGCCGAGACGGGCATGAGCGGCGTGAGTGGCCCCGATACGGTGGCTGCCTGGGCTCGGGTGAAGCGTCGCCTGCGGGCGGAACTGGGTGAGGATGTGTTCGCGAGCTGGTTCGCCCGGCTCGAACTGGTCGAGGTCGTGGACGGGACGGCGCGCCTCACGGTTCCGACCCGATTCCTGAAGAGCTGGATCGAGTCGCACTACCTCGACCGCGTGCTCACGACCTTCCGCAGCGAGGTCGAGTCCGTGTCTCGCCTCGACGTGTCGGTGCGCGGCCCTTCCGCGGCAGGCACGGCCCGTCCGGCGGCTGGCCCCGCCAAGACCGGCAGCAGCGCGGCGAGCCCGCTGGCCCGGCTCCAGGCCGCCGGCAACGTGATGTCGTCCCAGACCGAATCGCATCCCGCATCCCAGGGCGAGACCAGCACTGGCACGCGCTCCGAGGCGGGCGGCGACCTCAACGGTGCCCCCCTCGACAACCGCCTGACCTTCGCGAGCTTCGTCGTGGGCCGCTCCAACGCCCTGGCGCATGCCGCCGCCGAGCGTGTCGCCCGGCACGACGGAGAGGGCGCGCTCTACAATCCGCTCTATTTCCATGCCGGCGTCGGCCTCGGAAAGACCCACCTCCTCCACGGCATCGGACACGCGGCCCGCGAAGCCGGACGCCGGGTGATCTACCTCACCGCCGACCGCTTCATGTACGGCTTCGTCAATGCCCTGAAGACCCAGAATGCCCTGGCCTTCAAGGAACGTCTGCGGGCCATCGACCTGCTCATCCTCGACGACGTGCAGTTCATCCAGGGCAAGTCGATCCAGGCCGAGTTCGGACACACCATAAACGCCTTGATCGATGCCGGCCGCCAGGTCGTCGTCGCCTCGGACCGTCCGCCCACCGAGCTCGAAGCCCTGGAGGAGCGTGTGCGCTCGCGCCTCGCCGGCGGCCTCGTGGTCGAGATCGGCAGCCTCGACGAGCAGCTGCGCGCCTCCATCCTGTCGGCGCGCCTGGCCGCCGTGCAGGTCTCGCACCCGAACTTCGAGGTCTCCCCCACAGTCGCCACCTACGTGGCCCGGGCGATCACCGCCAACGGGCGCGACCTCGAAGGCGCCGTGAACAGGCTGCTGGCGCACGCCACCCTCACGGGGACCGCCGTGACGATGGAGACCGCCGAGACCGCGATCCGCGACCTCGTGAAGAACCGCGAGCCCAAGCGCATCAAGATCGAGGACATCCAGAAGCTGGTGGCTTCGCGCTACAACGTCTCGCGCTCCGACATCCTGTCCGAGCGGCGCACCGCCGCCGTGGTCAAGCCGCGTCAGATCGCGATGTACCTCTCCAAGGTGCTCACCCTGCGCTCCCTGCCCGAGATCGGGCGCCGCTTCGGCGGGCGCGATCACACCACGGTGCTGCACGCGGTGCGCAAGATCGACAAGCTGATCGGCGAGGACAACGTACTCAACGACGAGGTCGAGCTCCTCAAGCGCATGCTCCAGGATTGAGGCCCGCGGGGGCGTCGCGGTGGCCCGCGATGCCCCGAATCATCCGCGGGATAGCAGGCCTCTCGCACTTGCGTTCGCCCGGTGGCTTCGCCAAGTTCAGCGGCCACGGTGCCAGGGCGCACGCGAGGGGTTGAGCGCGGACGCCGCGCTCGTTCCGGCAGCGCCGACGAGAGACCACGAGTTCAGACCATGAGAGTCACTGTCGAGCGTGCGGCCCTCCTTCGGTCGCTCGGCCACGTGCACCGGGTGGTGGAGCGCCGCAACACGATTCCGATCCTGTCCAACGTGCTGCTGCGCGGCGGCGCCGACGGCCTGGAGCTACGCGCCACCGACCTCGACATCGAGGTGACGGAAACGATCCCCGCCGATGTCGTGGACGCGGGCGCCACCACGGTGCCCGCGCATGTGATCTACGACATCGTGCGCAAGCTGCCGGACGGCGCGCAGGTCTCCCTGGAGACCAGCGGCGAGACCGGCCAGATGACGATCCGATCCGGGCGCTCGCGCTTCTCCCTGGGCGCGCTGCCCGAGGGCGACTTCCCCGACCTCGCGGCCGGCGAGTTGCCGACCCGCTTCGTCATCGCGGCCTCAGACCTCAAGCGCCTGATCGAGAAGACGCAGTTCGCGATCTCGACGGAAGAGACGCGCTATTACCTCAACGGGATCTACCTGCACACGATCGAGTCCGAGGGCGCGCTGCGCATGCGGGCCGTGGCGACGGACGGACACCGCCTCGCCCGGGTCGAGATCGACGCCCCCGAGGGCAGCCGCGAGATGCCGGGTATCATCGTGCCCCGCAAGGCGGTGGCCGAGATCATCAAGCTCGTGGACGACGGGGGCGAGAGCGTCGAGATCGACCTGTCGCCGGCCAAGATCCGCTTCAAGTTCGCCAGCGGCGTGGTCCTGATCTCGAAGCTGATCGACGGCACCTTCCCCGACTACCAGCGCGTGATCCCATCGGGCAACGACAAGCGGCTCACCGTCGAGCGCGATGTCTTCGCCAAGGCCGTGGACCGCGTCTCGACCATCTCGTCGGAGCGCGGGCGCGCGGTGAAGCTCGCCGTCCAGGAGGGCCGTCTCGCGCTCTCGGTGAACAATCCGGATTCCGGCAGCGCCACCGAGGAACTCGACGTCGACTACGACGCGCCGGCCCTCGATATCGGTTTCAACGCCCGCTACCTCCTCGACATCACGAGCCAGCTCGAGGGCGACACCGCCCTGTTCAAGCTCGCCGATCCCGGTTCTCCGACGCTGATCCAGGACCGCGAGGGCGCGGCCGCGCTCTACGTGCTCATGCCCATGCGGGTGTGACCGTCGCGCGGGGGCGTCGCGGTGCGAGACAGGCCCGGGCCGATCGGCTAAGGGCAGGCGGGTGCGCCTCACCCGTCTGATCTGCCGCGATTTCCGGAACCACGCCGACCTCGACCTCGCGGTCGACCGCCGCTTCGTCGCCTTGGTGGGCGAGAACGGGGCCGGCAAGACCAACCTCCTCGAGGCGATCTCGCTGTTCTCGCCGGGACGCGGCCTGCGCCGGGCGGATCTCGCCGCCATGCCGCGTGCCGGCGGCCCCGGCGGCTTCGCGGTCTCGATGACGCTGGCGAGCGACGAGGCGGAGCACCGGATCGGGACGGGCTACGAGCCGCCCGGGCTCGACGGACGCGCCGCCCGCCTGTGCCGAATCGACGGCGCCACCGCGCCCTCACCCGTGGCCTTCTCGGAATTTCTGCGCGTGGTCTGGCTCACCCCGGACCTCGACGGCCTGTTCCGGGGGCCGGCCGGCGACCGCCGCCGCTTCCTCGACCGCCTCGTGCTCGCGGTCGACGCGACGCACGGAGCCCGGGTCAACGCGATGGAGCGGGCGCTCCGGTCGCGCAACCGCCTGCTGGACGAGAGGCCGAACGACGGCCAGTGGCTCGACGCGATCGAGCGCGAAGTCGCCGAACTCGGGGTCGCGGTGGCGCTGGCCCGGCGCGAGACGACCGAGCGCCTCGACCGTCTCATCGCCGAAGGCCGCGACGATTCCCAGCCCTTCCCCTGGGCCGGCCTGCGCCTGGAGGGCGACCTCGACGACCTCGTGGCGGTCTGGCCGGCGCTGGAGGCGGAGGACCGGTTCCGCATGGCCCTGCGCCAAGGCCGCGCCCGCGACCGTGCGGCCGGGCGGACGCTCAACGGCCCCCAGACCAGCGACCTCGTGGTCCGCCACGGCCCCAAGGACGTGCCGGCCGCCACCGCCTCCACCGGCGAGCAGAAGGCGCTCCTCATCGGCCTCGTCCTCGCCCATGCCCGCCTGGTCCAGGCCATGAGCGGCTTGGCGCCCGTGATCCTCCTCGACGAGGTCGCAGCCCATCTCGATCCGCGCCGGCGCGCGGGCCTCTTCGATGCCCTCGAAGCCCTGCAGGGTCAGGTCTGGATGACGGGGGCCGACCCGGCACTGTTCGGCGACCTCGAAGGGCGGGCCGATATGGTCAAGGTCGTGGATGGGCGGATCGCGCCGGCCTGAACGGCTGCTGCGTCGACCGAGCGACGCGTCTCGCGGCAGATCTGCGCAAGTGAGGGCGCAGATCGCCAGCGCCGATGCCGCTGGCCGTTCGACGCCATCGAGGCGCACGGACAGGGCAGCGTCTGCCTCCTCGATGGCGAGTATGGCGAACCCGGCCAGGGCCGCCGACGTCTCGGCGAGGCGATTGACCTCCTCGCTTCGGATGTCCAGAGGCATTATGCGGATCCCCGCCGCCGGCTCTTCGCTTGTGTCGACGCGTCGCGCGTATTGCCTGCACACCGGGGCCGCCAGTCGCCCGCCCGCTCGCCATCAGGCCAGGATGCCCATGACAAGCCGCCTCGACGAGGCTCGCGCCGCGTTGAAGACCACCTTCGGCTACGACGATTTCCGGCCCGGCCAGGACGAGGTGATCGGCGCCGTCCTCGACGGCACGGACGTCTTCGCGGTGATGCCCACGGGCTCCGGCAAGTCGATGACCTACCAGCTGCCGGCACTGGTGGAATCCTCGCTGACCGTCGTGGTCTCGCCGCTCATCGCCCTGATGCACGATCAGGTGCAGCAGATGCTCGGCTTCGGTGTCGCCGCCGCGACCCTGAACTCGTCGGTCGCCGAGGCGACGGCCCGGGAGACCTGGCGCCAGATCCGGTCCGGCGACCTTCGCCTGCTCTTCGTCTCGCCCGAACGGCTGATGATGGAGGGCCTGATGGACGCCCTGCGCGGTGCGGGCGTCCGGCGGCTCGCCGTGGACGAGGCGCATTGCGTCTCGCAATGGGGGCACGATTTCCGTCCCGAATACCGGGACCTCGCCCGGGCCCGCGAGGCACTCGGCAACGTCCAGACGGTCGCCCTCACCGCCACCGCCGACAAGGCGACCCGGGCCGACATCACCGAGCGCCTGTTTCCGGCCGGCCGCGAACTCAAGGCCTTCGTGCATTCGTTCGACCGGCCGAACATCCGCCTGACCTTCGCGCCGAAGGACAACCCGACCCGCCAGATCGAGCGCTTCCTGCGCCCGCGCCGCTCCGAGAGTGGGATCATCTACTGCTCGTCCCGCAAGCGCACCGAGCAACTCGCCGAGATGCTGGCCAAGGACGGCTTCAACGCCCTGCCCTATCACGCCGGCCTCGACCAGGGCACGCGCATGAGAAACCAGGATACTTTCCTGCAGGAGGACGGCGTGGTGATGACCGCCACCGTCGCGTTCGGCATGGGCATCAACAAGCCCGACGTGCGCTTCGTCTGCCACGCCGACATGCCTTCCAACGTCGAGGGCTATTACCAGGAGATCGGCCGCGCCGGCCGCGACGGCCTGCCGGCCGACACGCTGACCATCTACGGCCTCGACGACATGGCGCTGCGCCGCCGCCAGATCGACGAGAAGGAGGTGCCGGACGAGCGCCGCCGCGTCGAGCGGCGCAAGCTCGAGGCGATGATCGCGCTGTGCGAGGGCGCCACCTGCCGGCGCCAGTCCCTGCTCGGCTATTTCGGCGAAGCGAGCGAGCCGTGCGGGCGCTGCGACCTCTGCCGCTCCGGCGTCTCGCTCATCGACGCCACGGTGCCGGCCCAGAAGCTGCTCTCGGCCATCGTGCGTACCGGCCAGCGCTTCGGCGCGGCCTATGTCTGCGACGTTGTCCACGGCAAGGAATCCGACACCATCCGGCGCAACGGCCACACGGCGCTGAAGACCTTCGGGGTCGGCGCCGACAAGCCCGTCGCCGCCTGGCGCGCGATGCTGCGCCAGCTCTTCGCCGCCGGCGCCGTGACCGAGAACGGCGACGGATTCGGCGGCCTCTCGCTCACCGACAAGGGCGAGGCGATCCTGTTCGGCCGCGAGGCCATCCAGATGCGCCCCGACCCCGAGCCGAAGGTGGCCGAGCCCCGCGACCGCAAGCGCGGTGCGTCCCGCGACGACGCGAGCCTCGACCTCGATCCAGCCACCGAGGCGCTGTTCCAGCACCTGCGCGGCCTGCGCGCCACCATCGCGCGTACCGAGGGCATCGCCGCCTTCATGGTATTCCCCGACCGCACGCTGATCGAGATGGCCCGCACCAAACCCGTCGATCTCTACGCGCTGCGCACCGTGCACGGCGTCGGCGAGCGCAAGCGCGAGGCCTATGGCGAGCGCTTCGTGGCGGCCATCGCCGAATTCCTGGCGGATGCGCCCGCGCTCCGTTGAGCCCCGGTCGGGCTGCGCCTGATGCGCTTTCGCACTCGTCCCGCGGCGCGCCTTTCGTGTAGGGACGGGCGCGGCCGCCGGCCGTAAGCCCACGAATCGGAACGACCCGTCATCGCCCAATCCCCCCTCGCTCCGGCCCCAGAGGCGCATCCGTCACGCAAACGTCAGGTCTTCTACATGCCGGGTTTCGACCCGCGCGAGCCGGAGACCTATTGGGGCTTGTTTCGCCGGGAAAGCCGGCTGGCCGCGGTCCGGCGTGCCTTGAGCATCACGGTGTCCGATCCCGTTCGCAGGCCGGACGATCTCGCCCTCGACTGGGATGTCAGCCTCGACGGGCACGCGACCCGCTACACGCTGCTGCGCTGGGACGACATCGTCCGGGCCCGCTTTCCGCGTTCGAACCTGCGGCGGCTCCGCGAGGTGCCCGCCCTGTGGTGGCGCCTCGTCCGCTGCGGGTACGTCGCGCCCTTCCGGCGCGAGGCACGCCGATTCGCGCGGGTCATCTTCGGCGTCCATGTCATCTACGGGCTCTTGCTGACCTTAAGCCTCGCGCTCGCGGCCGCTGTCCTTGCCCTGCTGCCGGAGGGCGTCCGGCCCTGGTCGCTGTTCGCCGCACCCCTCCTTACCTACGCGATCCTCGCCCTACTGATGCGGCTGACGCGGGGCAAGCCGTTCTACGTGGCGCATCTCGTGGACGACACGGCCTTCACCCACGATCACGCCAGCGGCGTCGAGCCCCGCATGCGCGCCAGGCTCGACGCCTTCGCGGAGATCATCCGGGCGGCCGAGGCGGGCGCCTCGGAGATCGTGGTGATCGGCCATTCCTCGTCGAGCTTCCTCGGCCTCGAGGCCCTGGACCGGGTTCTCGCCCGCGACCCCGATTTCGGCACGCGGGGCACGCCGGTCTCCTTCGTCAGCATCGGCAGCGTGATCCCCTGGATCACCCTCGACCCCCTGGCGAGGGAAACCCGGGACGCCCTCGCCCGGGTGGCGGCCAACGACGCGATCCGCTGGCTCGACGTCCGGGCGAAGTGGGACTGGCTCTCGGTGCATCAGCGCAACCCGCTCAGTGCCTCGAATCTGCCGGCGCCCGCGAACCATCGCCCGGTGGAGATCCACGTCAAGATCGACGATCTCATCGAGAAGCGGATCATCGCGCGGCGCAAGTGGAACCTGTTCCGCATGCACTTCCAGCTGCTCATGTCGAGCCGCGACCCGGAGGCTTTCGACTACATCGTCTTCGTGGCGGGCCCGGAGCCGATCCACGGTCTGATCGACCGCTGGCGCGACGTGCGGGAGCAGCCGAAGGGGCGCCTGGCTGCCGATCACGTCGCGGTTTAGAAGGATGGGCCATTCGATTCGTGATCGGCGGTTGCCAGGGCGCGCCGTTCCGCTCTAGAGCCGTCACGGCCGGACCCGGGATGCGGGCCCGGCCCGAGAGGGGTCGCATGTTCCGCAACGATGTTCCGATCACCCCCGAACTGGTCCGCCAGCACGGTCTGACGCCGGACGAGTACGATCGTTTCCGTGGCCTGATCGGGCGCGACCCGACCCTGACCGAACTCGGCATCGTCTCGGCGATGTGGAACGAGCACTGCTCCTACAAGTCGTCCCGCAAGCACCTGCGCGGCCTGCCGACCTCGGCGCCCTGGGTCATTCAGGGGCCGGGCGAGAACGCGGGCGTCATCGATATCGGCGACGGCCTTGCCTGCGTCTTCAAGATGGAGAGCCACAACCACCCGAGCTTCATCGAGCCCTACCAGGGCGCGACGACCGGCGTGGGCGGCATCCTTCGCGATGTCTTCACCATGGGGGCGCGCCCCATCGCGGCGCTGAACGCGCTCCGCTTCGGATCACCCGACCATCCGCGCACCCGCCACCTCGTCTCCGGCGTCGTCGCGGGCATCGGCGGCTACGGCAATTCCTTCGGCGTGCCGACGGTGGGTGGCGCCATGGGCTTCCACCGCCGCTACGACGGCAACATTCTCGTCAACGCCATGGCGGTGGGCCTCGCCCGCACCGACGCGATCTTCTACGCGGCCGCCACCGGCGTGGGTAACCCGATCGTCTATCTCGGCTCGAAGACCGGTCGCGACGGCATCCATGGCGCCACCATGGCGTCGGCCGAGTTCGACGACGCCTCCGAATCCAAGCGCCCGACCGTGCAGGTCGGCGACCCCTTCGCCGAGAAGCTGCTGCTGGAGGCCTGCCTCGAGCTGATGGCCTCGGGCGCCGTGATCGCGATCCAGGACATGGGGGCCGCGGGCCTGACCTGCTCGGCCGTCGAGATGGGTGCCAAGGGCGATCTCGGCGTCGAGCTTCACATCGAGAAGGTCCCGGCCCGCGAGACCGGCATGAGCGCCTACGAGATGATGCTCTCCGAGAGCCAGGAGCGCATGCTCATGGTGCTCAAGCCCGGTATGGAAGCCGAGGCCGAAGCGATCTTCGTGAAGTGGGGCCTCGATTTCGCGATCATCGGGCACACCACCGACACGCTCCGCTTCGTGGTGAAGCACGACGGCGTCGTCATGGCCGATCTGCCGATCAAGGAACTCGGCGACGAGGCGCCCCTCTACGACCGGCCCCACATCGCCAACACCCACCAGCCTGTGCTCGCCGCCGCCGACGTGCCCGAGAGCATAGGCAGCGCCGAGGCCCTGAAGCGCCTCGTCGGCTCGCCCGACCTGTCCTCGAAGCGCTGGGTCTACGAGCAGTACGACCACTTCATCGGCGGCAACACCGTGCAGAAGCCGGGCGGCGACGCCGCCATCGTCCGGGTCGAGGACGGCCCGCGCGGCCTCGCGATGACCGCCGACGTCACCCCGCGCTACTGCGAGGCCGATCCGGTCGAGGGCGGCAAGCAGGCCGTGGCCGAGGCCTGGCGCAACATCACGGCGGTGGGCGGCAAGCCGCTGGCGATCACGGACAACCTGAACTTCGGAAACCCGGAGAAGCCCGAGGTCATGGGCCAGCTCGTCGGCTGTCTCAAGGGCATCGGCGAGGCCTGCAAGGCCCTCGACTTCCCCGTCGTCTCCGGCAACGTCTCGCTCTACAACGAGACCAACGGCGTCGGCATCCTGCCGACCCCGACCATCGGCGGCGTCGGCGTCCTCGAAGACGTGACACGCCACGCCACGATCGACCTGAAGCGCGCCGGCGACATGCTCGTGCTGATCGGCGAGACGGCCGGTTGGCTCGGCCAGTCGGTCTACCTCTCGGTCATCGCCGGGCGCGAGGAGGGCGCGCCGCCCCCCGTCGACCTCGCCGTCGAGCGCCGCAACGGCGACTTCGTGCGCGGCCTGATCACCTCCGGCCTCGTCGACACCGTCCACGATCTGTCCGACGGCGGCCTCGCCGTGGCCCTCGCCGAGATGGCGATGGCCGGTGGCATCGGTGCCGCCCTGCCGGAGGTTCCGCCGGGCCTGCCCACCCACGCCTACCTCTTCGGCGAGGACCAGGCTCGCTATCTGCTGTCCGTCGATCCCGAGACCGCGCCGGACCTACTTTACAGTGCCGCCGCCCAGGGCATCCCGGCCACCGTGATCGGCATCACGGGGAACGACCATTTGACCCTGCCGCATGGCGAGACCATATCGGTGGCCGCGCTGCGCGAGGCCCACGAGGGCTGGCTGCCGGCCTATATGGCGAGTCAGCCGGCGGGCGTTCCCGCCTGAAGCCCCTTTTCCCGATCGTCAGGAGCCAACCCGATGCCGATGGATGCGCGCGAGATCGAGGCGATGATCCGCGAGGCGCTGCCCGACGCCCAGATCGAGATCAAGGATCTGGCGGGCGACGGCGACCACTATGCCGCCACGGTCCTGTCCGCGGCCTTCAAGGGCAAGACCCGGGTCGCGCAGCACCAGATGGTCTACGGCGCGCTCCAGGGGCGGATGGGGGGCGTGCTGCACGCCCTTGCGCTGACTACGGGCGTCCCGCAGGATTGAGGTCTCCCGACCGGAGGCGGACTGCATGGACCAGCCGAGCCTTTATGACGACGACATCGTGACCTGGGCCGAGCAGCAGGCTTCGAGCTTGCGCGAACTCGCGCGTCGACCCGAGCTGTCGAATATCCTCGATTGGGAAAACGTCGCCGAGGAGATCGAGAGCCTGGGTCGGTCTCAAATCCAGGGCGTCGAAAGCGCGCTCCTTCTCGTTCTCGTTCACGTGCTCAAGTATTTTTCGGCACCAGCCGCGCAATCGACCCGTTCGTGGCGGGTCGAAGTTGTCGCCTATCATGCGACGGCACGCCGGAACTACAAGCGCTCGATGCGACAGCGGATCGATTGGCAAGACCTTTGGGTGACGGCCAAGGCGAATGCCGATGTGTCGCTCAAGCTGTTCGGCGATCGGCTCGTCGATGGACTCCCGGAGGCGATGCCCTTCAAGCCCGACGAGCTCGTGTCCAAGGCCTTCGATATGGACTGGGCGCTCGAACGCCTCGCGGCGACCTTGGAAATGCCCACGGACCATCACTAGATCAGCATCACATTATCAGAGGACCGAGACACCATGAGCGACGTCAACACCGCGATCGAGAACGAGATCAAGTCCCAGGACGTGGTCGTGTTCATGAAGGGCACACCGCAATTTCCGATGTGCGGCTTCTCGGGCCAGGTCGTGCAGATTCTCAACTACCTCGAAGTGCCGTTCAAGGGCGTGAACGTCCTCGACGACATGGCGATCCGCGACGGCATCAAGGCCTTCTCCAACTGGCCGACCATTCCGCAGATCTACGTGAAGGGCGAGTTCGTCGGCGGCTGCGACATCACCCGCGAGATGTTCCAGTCGGGCGAGCTGCACCAGTTCCTGTCCGAGAAGGGCATCCCGGTGAAGGCGCCGACCGCCGCCTGATTTCGGGCCGCACGACAGGGCCGGAGGGGGGCGCGCGAGCGCCCTTTTTCATGGCCGAACCGATACCCTTCGAACATCATCGGGTCGGGATTCGTTGAACGGGCGGCATACCCGTTCCGGAGCGACACGACATGCACGACGTCATCATCGTCGGCGGCGGCCCGGCCGGCCTCAACGCGGCTCTCATCCTGGGCCGATGCCGACGCGACGTGCTCCTCTGCGACGCCGGTACGCCGCGCAACGCCGTCACCGCGCGCACCTGGGGCGTCTTCACCCGTGATGGAACGCCGCCCCTCGTCCTGCGGGCCAAAGCCGAGGCGGACCTCGCGCGCTACGACACCGTCGTGCGGCGCGAGGTCGAGGTGGTGTCGGCCCAGCGCCGGGACGACGGGTTCACCGTGACCCTGTCGGATGGGACGGAGGCGCAAGCGCGCAAGCTCATCCTCGCCACGGGCTTGCACCAGGCTCTTCCGGACGTCGACGGCTTCGAGGCCTATTGGGGCCACGGCGTCCATTCCTGCCCCTATTGCGACGGCTACGAGAACCGGGACCGGCCCCTCGTGGCCTATGCCTACGGCGCGGCGGCCAAGGGGATGGCCCTCGAACTCACGGTCTGGAGCCGCGACGTCACCCTCTGCACCGACGCGAAGACCACCGCGTTCTCGCCGCGCGATCGCGAGCAGTTGGAGGGCATGAACGTCACCATCGTGGAAACGGCGATTCGGCGTCTGGAAGGCGACGGAGAGCAGCCGAATCGCATCGTCTTCGTGGATGGCGGCACCCGCCCCTGCCACGCGGTCTTCCTGATGCCGATGCCGTGCGATCCGTCCCGCCTCATCACCCAGCTCGGCTGCGACCTGACCCAGACGGGGATCGTGCCGACCGGCGCGTACGAGACCACCAACGTACCGGGATTGTTCGTGGCGGGTGATGCGTCCCGGCGGGTCCAGTTCGCCGTCGTGGCGGCGGCGGAAGGGGCCATGGCGGCCTTCGCGGCCAACACCGAACTACTGCGTGCGGATGTCGCCTGAACGCGTTGGATTCCTTCGTCTTCCCGGCGAGGTCGGTGTCCGGATGGGACCTGGAACGATGGACCGGCATCGGCGGAGGGCGGCGGCATCGACTGGCGCGAAGACTGTAATCGCGTGCGCTGCCGCACCGCACTAACCTTCAGCGCAGTGCAGAAGTAAATTAACGGTAAATATTCGAGGGCCTTCGGAACTTATTGCCGTTATCCCCGTTTTCTGCCAATGACAGGGTCTGGGCTCCCACCGGGAGACCGACGGGACCCTGGGTCCGGTGGCTGCCATGCCTGTCTTCGAAGCAAAAAACCTCGACACCGAGTTTGAGGGTGCGGCGTTCCTCGCGGCCCTCCTGCACCCGTCCGCCGAAGCCCGCACGCGTGCCCTCACGCATGGGCGTGCTCGCGCGGCCCGCGGCGCCCTGATCGCCGACCCGTCGACGATCGAGCCACGTTTCCCCTTGCGGAACGCCGAGCCTCAGGTCGAGTCGCAGTCTCTCTAAGGGACCGCTCAGCGCGGTCTCACCACGCCTGCGGCGTGATGAGACCCTGCTTGGTGACGACAACCCACGTTTTGCCGCGACGCTCGATCGCCTCCACCCGGCCCAGACCCGGTACCGTGTCACCGTGGCCGACCTCGACGAGGCGACGCTTGCGATCTTCCAGGACAGCGACGCCGTCGTAGACTTCGCGCACGGCCCAGTTCTCGGTCGGCGCGGCCTTCGGCTTGTCCGCCAGGCTTCCGGTTTCGGTCGGCTCAGGCGGCGTGGACTTCGCGGCCTGGGGTGCCGCGACCGGCGGCGTCGGCGCGGCGGCGCGCTTTTCGATCTGTGTGGTGAGGTTGGCCAGGCGCGCGGTCTGGTCCTTCTCGGCCTGTTCCAGGCGATCGCCCGTGGCGGCGATCTTGGCGGCCAGGGATTGTTCGGCGCGGCCGAGGCGCTCGCTCAGCGTCGCGCTGCGGGTCTTGGCCTCGGAGCGGGCCGCGTCCGTGATTTCCTGAAGCTGTGCGAGGCTCTTCGTCAGGCGCTCGGCCTGGCGCTCGGACTCCGTTCGCATCGCGTCCAACTGTAGGCGGAGCTGGCCGACGGTCTCGGACTGCCCGGACGTGCCCGACGCGGCTAAGCCCATCGCACCCGCACCCAGCATCGCGCCGAACGCGATCGCCACGGCGGAGATCGCGGCCGGATGCCCCTTGAAGGGAAGCGAGCGGCCAGCCGGCGCGGACGGCTTGTCGGCCTTCTCGGCCGAGGCGCGCGCGCCGAGGATCGCCTGCTTCAGCAGGACCTCGGGCGAGGTTTCCGCCGACGACGCGAGAATCTTATCCGTCATGACCGGTGCTTCCTGTATCCGCAGGAAGCATTGGTTAAGCGTGCTTCTTTACGAAACCGTTACCATACCGGGCGGTTTCGCCGCTCAGGCGGCAAGGCCACGTTGGCGCAGGAGCGGATCGATGCTCGGCAACCGGCCCCGGAAGGCGGTGTAGGCCTCGCCGGGATCGCGTAGGTTGCCGGCCCCGTAGACGTATTTGCGCAGGCGTGCCGCCGTTTCCGGATGGAAGATGTCGCCGGCCTCCCGGAAGGCGTCGAACGCATCGGCGTCGAGCACTTCGGACCAGAGATAGCTGTAATAGCCCGCCGCGTAGCCGTCGCCCGAGAAGATGTGCGCGAAATGCGGCGTGCGGTGGCGCATCGCGATCTCGGTCGGCATGGCGATGCGCCGGAGGGCGTCCGTCTCGAAGGCGGTGACGTCGAGGCCCTCCTCACCCGCGCTCGACAGGTGGAGGGTCATGTCGACGATGGCCGAGGACGTGTACTCGATCGTCGCGAAGCCCTGGTTGAAAGTGCGGGCGGCGAGCAGCCGGGCGAGCAGATCCTCCGGCATGGGCTCGCCCGTGCGGTGATGCCTGGCATGCGCGCGCAGGACCTCCGGCTGTTCCAGCCAATGCTCGTAGAGCTGCGAGGGAAGCTCGACGAAGTCGCCCGCCACGGCGGTGCCTGCCAGCAACGGGTAGGTCACGTCCGAGAGGAGCCCGTGCAGGGCGTGGCCGAACTCGTGGAATAGCGTACGGGCATCGTCGAAGGACAGGAGCGTCGCCTCACCGTCCGGGGCCTTGGCGAAGTTCATCACGTTGACGATGATGGGTTTGACGTCCCCCGCCAGGCGTTCCTGCGAGCGGAACGCACTCATCCAGGCACCGCTGCGCTTCGAGGCGCGGGCGAAGTAATCCCCGAGGAACAGGCCGATCTCGGAGCCGTCCGCGTCGTGAACCGCCCAGGCGCGCACGTCCGGATGGTAACGCGGCACGTCGCTGAGTTCCGCAAAGCGCAGGCCGAAGAGTCGGGTCGCCGTGTCGAACGCCGCGGCGATGACGCCGTCGAGGGGCAGGTACGCCTTGATCTCGCTGGCATCGAGGTCGTGTTCGGCCCGCCGCAGCTTCTCGGCGTAGTGGCGCCAGTCGTGCCGCGCGAGGGCGAAGTTATGGCCTTCCGCCTGGATCAAGGCCTGGAGCCGGTCGCGCTCGGCGGCCGCGCGGTGATGGGCGGGGGTCCAGACGTTGCGAAGGAGGTCCATCGCCCGGTCGGGCGAGCCCGCCATCGTGTCCGAAAGCTTGAAATGGGCGAAGCTCTCGTAGCCGAGCAGGCGCGCGCGCTCGGCCCGCAGGGAGACGATCTCGGCGATCAGGCCGCGATTGTCCGTCTCGCCGCCGTTCTCGCCGCGCCGGATCCAGGCCTCGTACGCCTTCTCGCGCAGGTCGCGCCGGGTCGAGAACACCAGGAACGGCTCGATCAGCGAGCGCGAGAGGGTGATGACGTGGCCGTGGTCGCCGCCACGCTCTTGCGCCGCCGCCGCCGCGGCCGAACGCAGGAAGGGGGGAAGGCCGGCCAGATCGTCCTCGGCCTCGAGGGGAAGCGCGAAGGCCCCTTCGTCGGCGAGCAGGTTCTGGCTGAAGCTGGTGCCGAGTTCGGCCATGCGGGCGGCAATCTCGGCCATGCGGGCCTTGGCCTCCGGCGCGAGGTCGGCGCCGGACCGCCGGAAGCGGGTCCGGTAGCGGTCGAGCACGCGGGCCTGCTCCGGCCCGAGCCCCTCGGCCTCGGCATCCACGGCCGAGATGCGCGCCCAGAGATCGGCGTTGAGGTAGATCGCACTGCCGTGACGGGCGAGCCGGGGGGTGATGGTGCGCTCCACCGCCTGGAGTTCCGCGTTGGTGTGGCTGCCGCTGAGGTTGAAGAACACCGATGCCACCCGGTCGAGGGCCTGCCCGGCGCGTTCAAGCGCCTCGACGGTGTTGGCGAAGGTGGCCGGTGCGCTCTCGCCCGCAATGGCGGCAATTTCCGCGCTGTGGCTGGCCAGGGCCGCCTCGAAGGCCGGCAGATAATGGGCGGGGGTGATCCGCTCGAAGGGCGGCAAGCCGTGCGGCGTCGCCCACGCGGTTTCGGCGAAAGGCCCCATCGCCGCCGTCGAGGCTTCGGTGTCGCGCGTGTCGGCGGGCGTACCAGAGGTCATCCGGATTCCTTACGTTCTCTTCGTCTGATGCTCCGCGCCAAGGTAAGCGCGCGCGGCGAAAGCGCAAACTCGACCCGCCCCGTCGATTGCGGCCGGGCGTGCTCGGCCTGCCCTTGCGGAGGGCCGCAAACCCCTGGATCGTCCGGTCCGAACGCGCCGTCCCACCGCAACGGAGGGCCGCACCAGGATCGAGACGCGATGCGCCCGCCCCGCCTGCACGGATTCTTTCTGGTGGCCCTGACAGCGCCGGCCCTGCTCGCCTGTCCGGTCATCGCGGCGCGTGCGCAGGAGAAGGTAATCCCCTCCGACGCCACCGCGATTCCGATGCCGCCGCCCGTGCCGCCGGCACGCCCGGCCGAACTCGGGGCGCCGGCCGCGCCCGATCCGGTCGCGACGCCGCTTCCGCCCGAACGACCCGCGGATCTCGCCAGGACCGCCGATCCAGCCAAACCTTCCGA